>NZ_CP107766.1:1581250-1897500 GCF_036345115.1 Streptomyces griseorubiginosus | reverse complement strand
CCTCGGCGCACCTGCGCGCGAGCGGGACGACCGGCGAGAAGTCCAACGCCTCGCCCGTACGCGCCTCGTGGCCGAGCGGATCGGCGCCGAGGTTGCCGCGCGCGGCCTTGTTGTCGATGCCGCGCTCGCCGTAGAGCCGCAGCAACTCCTCGGCGGCCTCGGCGAATTGACCGCCCGCGTCGAGGGCGACCGGTGCGAGGTCGAGGTAGACGCCGTCGAGCACCCGGCCCAGGGACGCGACCGGGATGCCACCCTCGCCGACGACCAGCCACAGCGAGGTGACGCCGTTCTCCAGGTCCGTGAGGACCGCCGCGTTGTCGGCGACCGCGTGCCGCTGCCGTACGTCCCAGCCGCCCGCGGTGTTCCCCTCGGCCCGGGCGCCCCGCACGAAGGGGGCGAAGCCGGGGAAGCCGGGTTCGGGCGCCGAGTCGTGCGCGGTGTACAGGGGGCGGGTGCGCAGCCCGTCCTCGAGCGCGGTGGACAGGGCGTCCTCAGCTGCCGTGCCGGAGACTTCCTTGCCCGACTTGCGCAGGACACCGGCCACCAGGCCGTGCCACTGTTCAAGGTTCGCGTCAGGGAACTCGGCGGCCAGCGAGAGCCCGTCGTCAGGCAGGACCGTCATGCTCGGATGCTAGGCCAGACGGCCAAAGGAGCAGCAGAGGGCACGGCTGTGACCTTGCCCGCAACGACACTGTGACGCCGGTCTCCCCTGTACAAATGGGGCGTATGGACGCTGAAGCGCAGAGCTACATCGACGGCATCGCCCCCGAGCACCGACCGCTCTTCGACCGGCTGCACCGGCTGATCCTGCGGGCGTACCCCGAGGCGACCGTCGTGCTGTCCTACGGGATGCCCACGTACCGGGTCGGGGACCGGCGACTGCACGTGGGCGTGTGGCGGCACGGCGTCTCGGTCTACGGCTGGGACGCGGACGCCGGCGCCGCCCTCCTCTCCCGGCACCCGGGGCTCCTCAGCGGGAAGGGCACGCTCCGGCTGCGCTCCCAGGAGGCGGCGGACATCCCCGACGACGAGCTGACGGCCCTCGTCCGCGCCTCACTGGGCCCCGGCACCGCTCACTGAAGCCGGTCGGTGTGCAGGCGCCTGGTGATCTCCGTCAGGTCGGCGACGAACATGCCGGCGAGTTCAGCGGTGAATCCGGTGCGTACGACCACACGCAGCACGGAGACGTCCTGGCAGGGCGCCGGGAAGGTGTACGCGGGCAGGTGCCAGCCCCGGGCGCGCATGGCCCGGGACACGTCGAACACCGTGAGGCCCTCGGTGCCGGGCGCCACCCGGAAGGCGAACGCGGGGAGTTCGGAACCGTCCGTGACCAGCTCGTACGGGTCGATGGCCGCGATCCGGGCGGCGAGCGCCCGGGCCGTCGTACGGCTCCGCGCCGCCAGGTCGCGCAGCCCCTCGAAGCCGTACCGCAGGAAGCTGTAGTACTGCGCGACGACGTGCGCGCCCGGACGCGAGAAGTTCAGGGTGAAGCTCGGGGAGCTGCCGCCGAGGTAGTCGACCTCGAAGACCAGGTCGTCGGGCAGGGCCTCGGCGTCGCGCCACAGGGCCCAGCCGAGACCGGGGAAGACGTGCCCGTACTTGTGGCCGGAGGTGTTGATGGACGCCACCCGTTCCAGCTGGAAGTCCCACATCAGGCCCGGGTCGAGGAAGGGGGCCACCATCGCGCCGGACGCGCCGTCGACGTGCACGGGGATGTCCGTACCGGTGGCCGCCTGGTAGCCGTCCAGGGCCAGGCAGATGTCCGCGACGGGTTCGTAGGAGCCGTCGAACGTGGAGCCGAGGACCGTCACCACGCCGATGGTGTCGTCGTCGCAGTGGGCGGTGAGGGTGTCGGGCGTGAGGTGGTAGCGGCCCGGCTCCATCGGGACGTACCGCGGCTCCACCTCGAAGTAGTTGGCGAACTTCTTCCAGCACACCTGCACGTTCGAGCCCATCACCAGGTTCGGGCGCGCGGTGTCCCTGCCCTGGGCGCGGCGGCGGTCCTGCCAGCGGCGCTTGAGCGCGAGCCCGCCGAGCATCGCGGCCTCGCTGGAACCGGTGGTGGAGCAGCCGCGGACCAGCTCCGGACGCGGCGCGTGCCAGAGCCGGGCGAGCATCCGCACACAGCGCTCCTCCATCGCCGTGATCTGCGGGTACTCCGCGCGGTCGGCGAGGTTCTTCTCGGCCGTCTCCGCCATCAACTCCCGTGCCTGCGGCTCCATCCACGTGGTGACGAAGGTGGCGAGGTTGAGCCGGGCGTTGCCGTCGAGCATCAGCTCGTCCCGGACCCGGCGGCAGACCGCCTCGGGCTCCGACATGGCCGCGGGCAGCTCGTCGACCGGCGGGAGGAGGGGGTCGGCGGGGGGTCGGTCCCGTTCGGGCCCGGTGGTCAGGGTGTCGAACTCGATGGCGGGCATGACGTCGGTGTGCGGCATGGGCATGAGTGACTCGATGCCTTTCTGGCTCGTACGGCCCCGTGCGGTTCGACGCTAGATCGCCGCGGGGGCTCGCATCCGTGCCGATTCCACCGATCCAGTGATCCATTTGCGCACTGATGAACCGGATTTTCCCTTGTACATACAGACGACCTGGCGGCACCCCGTTCCGGCCGAACCCGCACTCCCGCGAACCGCCGCCGCGTGGAAGGCTGTGTTCGGCCGGCCTGCCGGAAGGAGTCGAACCGTGGTCGAGTGGATGTCCCTGCGGACGGGTGCGCGGCCCGTCCCCGAACCGGCGTCCACGACGCTGGTGTGGTCCGCGGCCTTCGCCGGCTCCCTCCTGCTCGTTGCGGCGGCGAACGCGCTCATCGGCCCGGGCCGGCCCGCGCTCGCCCTCGCCGTCCTGTCCCTGCTCGCCTCCCTGCTGGGCTGGTGCGCCCGCTTCGCGGCGGCTCCCGGTACGGCACTGCTGTGCTGGCTCTTCCTCAACGGCTTCGCCATCCCGCCCGCGGGCACGCTCAGTTGGTCCGGACAGCGCGACACCTTCTGGCTCACCTGCCTGCTCACCGCCGCCCTCACCGGCACGGCTCTGGCCCGCCTGGGCCACGCCCGCGCCGCGTACCGACGCCTGGCAGTCACTGGGGCCACGGCGCCCGGGGACTCCGGTGGGGACATCCGCCACGGGGGGTCGTGACCTACGGGTCTTCTCGCCCGTGTCGTGTCGGGGTGCGCCGCCGCCTCATGGCACGGGCGGTGGCCACGCCGGGTCGGCGGAGCATGCTGGGGGGAGAGTGGGAGAACGGGTCGGAGGTGCGGTGATGCGGTGGTGGTGGGCCGGAGGATGCGCGATCGCCGCGGTGGGCGTTCTGGCGGCGTGCGGGACGCCGGGCGGTGGTGGGGCGGCGACACCGGTGCCGCGTTCGCCGTCCACGGCGGCCTCGACGTCCACCGGGGCCTCGCCCTCCACCGCGGCTTCGCCCTCCACCGGGGCTTCGCCGTCTGCTGCCGCGCCTACGCCGCCCTCTCCCGCGGCCGGTGACTGTCGTTCCGGACAGGTGCAGATCACCGTCGCTCCCGGTGACCCCGTCCGACGGCAGGTGTGCGTGCGGCCCGGAACGGTCGTCTCCCTGGTCCTACGTCCCCGTACGGACGGCAAGCGGTGGACGGCGGTGCGCAGCTCCGCGCCGGTCCTCGTCCTGGTGACCGGCCGGCGCGTGGCCGCCGACGGCACCGCGCACATCTCGCTGCGGTCCGCCGGCACCCGGGGCGGCAGCGCCGAGATCGGCGTGTCGGCGAAGGAGCCGGATGTAGCGGGTCCCGGAGGGGTCGCGTTCACGCTCGTGGTGACGGTGACGCCGTACGCGCGGGAGCGGTGACCCGGTACGCATGAGGAGGGGGTCCCCCGGCAACCCGCGGGGACCTCCTCGCTCACCGCACGGCGTGCGTCAGCCGCAGTCGCGCACCGGGATGGTGTAGATGCCGCGGCCGTGGGTGGCCGCGTACAGCGTGCGGCCGTCGGGGCTCAGCTTCAGCTGGAGCACGGCCACGGCCGGAAGTGAACCGACCCGCTGCCACGAGGTGCGGCCCGGCGCCCGGTAGACGACCCCGAGGTCGGTGGCGACGGCGAGGCCGCCGTTCGGGGTGACGACCGCGGAGTCGGCCGGCACGTCGGGAAGGTTCGCCGAGACGTCCTTCCAGGTGGTGCCGCCGTCCTTCGACTCGAACACATGGCCCACCCCGGCACCCGGTCCCTCGGTCCATTGCCGGGAGAAGCCGCTGACCGTGAGGTAGACGTGGTCGGCGTTCTTCGGATCGACGGCGAACCCGCTGAGGTAGCGGTTGGGTACCGTGCCGTTCGCGCCGGTGGCGGGCAGGGCGATGTCGTGCCAGCCGGTGCCGTCCGCGTTGCCGACCGCGATGCCCCGGGCGAAGCCCTGGTTGTTGCAGGGCCCGCACCAGGCCGCGTACACCTTGCCGCCCGAGACGGCGACGGCGGTCGCGGTGCGGCCCTCGCCGAGGTCGTACAGGCTCTTCCACTCGTCGCCGCTGCGGATGGCGTAACCGTGGGTCTGCACCCAGATGTGCCGGCCGCCCGCGATCCAGGTCGAGCTGTTCTTCGCGTCGGCCGCGAGCGGGGCGATGAAGCGGGCCTCACCGGTGGCGTTGTCGGGCGGGGCGACACCGTACGACGTCGCCTTGCTCGGGTCGGTGAGCCAACTGCCGTCGTTGACCGCGCAGTTCTGGGTCACCTGGATGGCGAGGTACACGTACTCCTGGGCGATGTCGCAGCCGTTGGCCGGGTCGGTGAGCGTGTCGCCGCCGTCGCCGCCGAAGTTGGAGCCCATGACCTTGTCGTTGCTGCGCAGGATGGACTGGCCGTTGTCCTGAAGGCCACCGGTGACGGAGACACCGCCGTGGGCCAGGTCCTTGCCGATGCCCACCGAGTAGTACTGGAGGGTGTCGATGGTGCCGTCGTTCAGGGAGGTCCAGTCGGTGGCGTGACCGGAGGCGTCCTGGGAGCCGTTCACCGGGCGCTTGTAGACACCGCCGTCGTTGCCGACGTACACGAAGCTCTTGCCGTGGTAGCGGCCGATCGCGACGCCGTGCTGGTCGGAGTGGGTGGTCTGGTTGCAGTCGCCGGACTGCTTGGCCGGGTCGATGGACCAGCAGGGGAAGGTGAAGTTCCAGTACGGGCCGACGGTCGACCAGGTGGAGCCGCCGTCCTTGGTCTCGTAGACCTCCTCGAGGCCCGCGTACACGTGGTCCGGGTCGCTCGGGTCGACGGTGAGGAACTGGTTGTACCAGGCCTGCACGCCGGGCATGTAACCGCTGGAGGTCAGCGCCGAACCGTCGGCCGCCAGCCCCTTGTAGTCGGCGATCTGCTTCCAGGGCCCGAACGGCGAGGCGGCACTGTAGATGCCCTCGAGCCCGCTGTCCGGGTTGGTGTTCAGCTGCTCGGGGGACTGGTCGATGGCGTAGTACCGGGAGCCGTCCGCGGAGCGGGCGAAGGTGACGCTGCCGACGTCGTCCGGGTCGGTGGGCAGGTCGCCGAAGCCGCTGGTGATGCGGGTCCAGGTGCCGCCCACCTTGGTGTAGAAGCCGTTGTAGTCGTCCCCGCTGCGCCAGCCGACGGCGAGCACGACCCTGCTCGGGTCCTTGGGGTCGATCGCGATGTCGTTCGTGATGTTCTTGTACGGCGCGTCGGGGTCGTCGGCCTTCGAAGCACCCGGCAGATAGTCGGGGTTGGGCGCGTACTCCAGCTTCCAGGCGCCCTTCAGCGTCTTCGTGGAGTGGCTCCACACGCCCTCGCTGGTCGCCGCCCACACCTTGCCGCCGCCGAAGCGCAGCTCGTGGATCGTGGTGGACTCCAGCTGGTCGCCGCCGACCCGGCTGCGGGTGGAGAAGGTGCCGTGGTGCGGATCGGACAGGACGTAGACACCGCTGCCGAGGTAGGCGTCCGCATTGGTCGTCGCCTCGCCCGTGCCCAGCCACAGCCGCCCGCCGCCGTCGAGCGCGAGCGCCCCGGTGGACTGGGAGGGCAGCTTGTCGCTGATCGGCTGCCAGTGCCCGCCGCCGCGTCCGGACCGCCAGACACCGCCGCCGGCGCTGCCCGCGTACACGTACCCGTCGTCGTCGGCGGCGATCGCGGCCATCCGGCCGGTGACATTCCCGGAGCCGCCACTGGAGTTGGAGTCGATGTCGCGGTAGCGGGGGTCGTCGGAGTTGTACGGCAGGTCGGTGATGTTGTGCCAACTGCCGCCGGTGGACGGCAGATCGGCGAGACTGCTCCAGGCGGCGCCGTACGCGCCGGGGGCGACGACGCCGGGCGAGGTGCGGGCCTCGGCGTACTGGTCCGCCCCCTCGGCTATCTCGTCGGCCTCGTTGCCGTCGTCGTCGTCCTCCGCCACCTTGGGGCTCAGCGCGCCGGTGGACTGCGCGCGCTGGGCGGCGAGTTGGTCGATCGTACGGACGCCGAAGGGGACGGCGCCCCGGCCGGACGCGGCGCCCGCGGGTGTCGCGACGAGTACGGCGGATGCGGAGATGGCGCAGAGCGTGAGCCATCGTCTCTTGCGGGTGGGTGCTGACACCGGGTCCTCCGGAAAGGTGGTCGTACAGCCGACGTGGAGAACCCGACCACCGGCGCCGGGCAGGGTCCGGCACTTGAGCATGCTTTGACCGGAACCTGCCACCAGGTTGGAGAAAGCATGACGTCACCGTGCCGGACCGGCAGCCCGCGACGCCGGATCAGAAGGCAGCGGTACGGATCAGAAAGCCGCTGTCCGGTCGTCGCTGCGCGGGTCGTCCACCTGATGCTCCGCGTAGATGCCCGTGCGTGCCTTACGATGCCAGGGACGCCCGAACGTCACCGCGTCGGCGGCGGCTTCGGAACCGTCGTCCAGGTCCACGACGGCCACCGCCGGCGAACCGTCAGTGGGGCACCGCGCGAGCCAGTCGCCGTTGGGGGCGACGATTCCGGCGGGCGCGGTGGCGCTGAGCTGCGTGGGCACCGACAGGCTGACCCAGTAGCTGTTGACCGCGGCGTGACCCTGGGCCTGGGCGGCGGTGTTCCCCGGGGTGCCGCTGGTGGAGAACAGCACGCAGCCGACGTCCAGTTTCTCGTACTCCGCGAACAACTCCGGGTAATGGATCTCCATACCGAGCAGGCAGCCGAAGCGCACACCGTCGACCTCGAAGGTCACCGGTGAGACGCCCGGCGAGTACATGTACGAGACCTTCGTGTGCGACAGGAGGCGCTCGTCGTAGCGCGTGACGACCGTGCCGCGATCGGAGATGACGTAGAGGCTGTTGTGCGGGCGGTTCGGCCCGGTCAGCCGGTGCACCGACGGAATCACCGTCCACAACCCCAACTCACGGGCCAGATCGGCGATCGCGGCCAGCTCGGACCGGAGCACCGGCCACTGGCACCGGTCCCAGTCCGCCGGACCGACCGCTTCGGGGCCGTCGACGGACATGACGACCTTGCTGGGAAAGCAGAGCGCGCCTTCCGGGAAGTGCACGATCCGCGCGCCCTGACCGCCGGCCTCGCGCATCAGAGCACGTACTTCACGCCCGCTCTCGCGCAACGCCTCGACGTCCCGGGGGTCTTCTCGTACGAGCGTCTGCGCTACCGCGAGCCGCACGCTCCGGGGATTCCTTGCTTCCGACATGACGTCTCCTGAGGGAGTCTGACGGAAGTGCCGCAGGGCGGCCGTGTAGGACTCACCGGTCTTGGCGGCGCGGGCACGCACCTGGCGCTTGAAGTTCCCACGGGCTGTCATCGCGGCCTTCCACGCCCCTGAGCGACGGCTCCCCGGCAACCTCGCCCGAGGCGATCGGGCTGCAACAACGGCCTGAGACGCTGGTCCCTTTGCCTCCGACGGGAGACCGCGCCGGGGACGGTCACGGGAGGTTCGGCGTAGGCCACGCAGTCGGTCATGATGCCGTCATCCATCTACTCGGTCAACATCGGCTTCCTCAGGTGGACGGCAAGTCGACCTGGGATGAACGGCGTGTCACAAGCTGTGAGTTGCCCCTTGTTCCGGTGTGCGTTCTTCCCGTACTCCTTAAAGGATCTTGATCCTGCCTTCACCCGGCTCTTACAACTTGCAGCTGCAAGTACGCGTGATCGAAGAGCGGGGGGTCCGATGCGTCCAGTGGCGCGCTGGCGTGCGTGGATCGTCGTGATGTCGTTGCTGCTGGGCTTCTGGGCGCAGGAGGGCGGCGCCGCCTACGCGGCCACGAAGCCTTCGGAGTCGGTGGGCGCCGGGCTCGGCCACCTGTGGGAATGGCTCGCGGGCAAGGACGGCTCGGGCCCACGCTCCAGGACCGGCACGGCCTCCGACGTCCGCGCTGCGAAGCCCGCCGAGGGGCGCCCTTCCGGGCGGGCGCCGGGCAAGGGCAAGGGGCAGCTCGCCGCCGACCGGGCGCCGAGCGGCCCCGCGGCGAAGCGGACGCTGTCCGGCAAGATGCCCGTCGGCTTCGACGCGAGGACCAGTAGGCGGGTCGCCGCCAAGTCGGGGGCGAAGTTCGACTACTTCCAGAACGCCGACGGGTCCTTCACCCGCAAGATGTCCGAGCATCGGATGAACTACCAGGACGAGTCCGGCACTTGGCGTTCCATCGACACCGACGTGGCCAAGCGTTCCGACGGCCGCTGGCACGAGAGGTCCAACTCCCTCGGAGTGTCCTTCGCGCCCGCCACCGGCACGGTGGAGACCGGCGGATCCGTGGAACCGGCCGCCTTCGCCTGGCAGACGGCGGCGGACGACACCCCGAGCCCCAGCCCGACCGTCACCTCCGGCACCTCCGCCCAGGGCGACCTCGCCACCCTGGCCCTCTCCGACAGCGAGTCGGTTTCCTGGTCGCTGGCCGGCGCCGGCGCGGTCACCGGTACCGCCTCGGGCTCCTCCGTCACATACGACGGCGTCCTCACCGACACCGACCTCGTCCTCACTCCCACCACCGACGGTGTCAAGGAGTCCCTCGTCCTGAACTCGGCGAACGCGCCCACCAGTTGGGTCTTCCCGATGAATCTCGAGGGGCTGAGCCTGACCACCGCCTCCGACGGCACGGTGGAACTCGTCGACCGTGACGGCACGGTGATGGCCACCCTCCCACAGCCCTTCGCCCGCGACTCCCACGTCGACCCCACGACCGGTGAGTCCCACGACAACTGGGCCATGACCTACAGCGTCACCGAGGTCGACGGCACACCGGCCGTGAAGATGACGCTGGACCCCTCCTGGCTCGCCGGATCCGACATCGCCTTCCCGGTCACCGTGGACCCGACGATGACGGTGACCACCGCCGGGCAGACCCTGACGACGTACGTCTACTACCCGAACACCGCCGACTACTCCTCGGACACGATCCTGCGTGTCGGCACCCCGGACGGCGGCTCGTACATCGGCCAGGCGTTCATGAAGTTCCTCGGACTGCCGGACACCGACGGCTACCACATCACCGACGCCGACCTGCATCTGTTCGACGTGTGGGCGTACACGTGCAGTTCGTCCACCTCGTACAACGTCTATCCGATCACCGAGCAGTGGTGGGTGACCGGCCAGAAGTCCTGGTCGGACCGGCCCGCCACCTCCTCCTCCATAGGCACTTGGTCGGGCACCGTCTCCGACACGGTGTGCGGCAACACCTCCGTCTCCACCGGCACCGGCCAGTGGCAGACGACCGACCTGGACACCGACTGGTTCCAGAAGATCGCGCTCGGTCAGACGGAGAACTACGGCCTGTCGGTGTTCTCCTCGGCGACCAGCTCGAACCAGTGGAAGAAGTTCGACTCGGACCAGGTCGACAGCCACTCGCCCTACATCACGGTGACGTACAGCAAGAACTCCGCCCCGGACATCGAACACACCTATCCCAAGGCGAACTTCACCTCCCCCTCACTGCGGCCGCAGCTCCAGGTCAAGGCGGTCGACCCGGACTCCTGGCCCACCGCCCCGCTCAAGCACGACTTCGCGGTCTACTCCGCCTCCGGTACACAGATCGACACCTCCGGCTGGCAGACCTCCACCAAGTGGACAGTGCCGTCCGGGGACTTGGACTGGTCGAAGTCGTACTACTGGACGGTCTCCGCGAACGACGGCTGGTCCACCACGACCAGCGCCGCCCAATCCCTGTCCACACTGGTCGCGCAGCCGCTCATCGCCTCCCGCCTCGCGCAGAACGGCGGGCACGGCTACGACGAGGAGGCGGGCAACTTCACCACGGCCGCCACCGACGCCTCCGTGTCCACCGTCGGCCCGTCCCTGGACGTGACCCGCTCCTACAACTCCCTGGACACCAGCACCGCGGGGGCGTTCGGCGCGGGCTGGTCGGCGCTCGCGGACATGCGGGCGGTCATGGACGACGACGGCTCCAAGAGCGTGGTCGTCACCGACGACGGCGGCAAGCGGCAGCGCTGGGGCTGGTCGGCCTCCGGCTACACCCCGCCGATCGGCACCTACGGCACCTTCAAGGCGCTGTCCGCCGGGTACTCGCTGACCGAGACCTCGGGCACGACGTACACCTTCGGCACCTCGGGCGGCACCAACATCTGGCTGCTGTCGCAGATCAAGACACACGCGGGCCTCACCGAGACGCTCACCTACGACTCCTCGCACCGGCTGAGCACCGTCAAGAACGACGTCTCCGGGCGCACCCTGTTCCTCACCTGGGCCAAGCCGTCCGGTGCCGCCCACTACCACGTGCAGACCGTCACCACGGACGCGGCCACCAGCGGCGACACCTCCACCGCGGCCCTGTGGACCTATGGCTACACCGGCGACCGCCTCACCTCGGTCTGCCCGCCGGCCGCCACGAGCCCGGCCACCGCGTCGACCTCCTGCTACGCCTACACCTACGTCGACGGCTCCAACTACCCGTCCGCCGCGCTGGACGCCGACCCCAGCGGCTACTGGCGTCTCGGCGAGGCCGTCGGCAGCACCACCGCCTCCTCCTCCGTGCTGGCCAACGAGCAGACGGACGCGGGCAGTTACAAGAACGTCACGCTCGGCTCGGCAGCCGGCCCGCTCACCGGGTCCTCGGCCACCGCCACGACCCTCGCCGGCACCGGGTACGTCAAGGTCCCGGCCGGGCTGCTGCACGCCAGCACCACCCGGGCGGTCTCCCTGTGGTTCAAGACGTCCAAGAAGGGCGTCCTGATCGGCGACCAGTCCAAGGCGGTCGGCGGCACGACGGCCTCGGGCACCTGGACGCCGGTGCTGTACGTGGGTTCGGACAACAAGCTGCACGGCCACTGGTGGAGTGTGAGCGGTTCCGGCAGCTCCGACTTCGGATCCACCGGCACTGTCACCGACAACACCTGGCACCACGCGGTGCTCAGCTCGGACGGTGCCACGCAGACCCTCTACCTGGACGGCGTCAAGCAGGACACCTTCTCCGGCGCCCCCGACGACCAGGACAACGTCTACACGTACATCGGCGCCGGGTTCGCCGCCTCCTGGATCGACTCCCCGGGCGACGTCAGCTACTTCACCGGCTCCTTCGCCGACGTCTCCTTCTACAGCCACCCGATCACCGCCTCCCAGGCCGGCGACCTGTACGCGAGCGGCACCGCGAGCGCGGCCCTCCTCACCAAGGCGGCGAGCCCGGCCGGTCGTACCGTCGCGGCGGTCTCGTACGACACCGCGGCCGACCGGCTGACCGACGTCACCGACGAGCACGGCGGCACCTGGCACCTCGGCACCCCGACGGTGGCCGGCTCCAGTGCCGTCTTCCGTGGCACGGTGCTCGGCGCCGACCCCGCCGGGTACTGGCAGCTCGGCGACGCCGACGACGACGGGTCCGCGACCTACGCGGCCGACGAGGTCAACGGCGGTGACGGCACGTACAACAACGTCACCCTCGGCGTCAGCGGGCCCTTCAGCGCGAAGGACAGCACGGCGAGCACCGCGGCCTCCTTCGACGGCACCGACTCCTATGTCTCCGTCCCGCCCGAGCTGCTGCACTCCGGCACCAAGCGGTCGGTGGGCCTCTGGTTCAAGACCTCCACCTCCGGCGTCCTGATCGGCGACCAGTCCGTGCCCATCGACGGGGCCACGGCGGCCTCCGGCACCTGGACGCCGGTGCTGTACGTGGGTTCGGACAACAAGCTGCACGGCCACTGGTGGAGCGTGAGCGGTTCCGGCAGCGCCGCCTTCGGCTCCACGGGGACGGTCACCGACAACGCCTGGCACTACGTGGTGCTCAGCTGCGACAACGACAGCCAGGCACTGTTCCTCGACGGCACCAAGCAGGACACCTTCTCCGGCACCCCCGCCGACCAGTCCAACACCTACACCTACATCGGCGCGGGCTTCGCCAAGAGCTGGCTCGGCTCCCCGGGAGAGGTCAGCCACTTCAAGGGCTCCCTCGCGGAAGTCGCCTTCTACGACCACAATCTGACGTCAGCTCAGGTCGCGGGCCAGTGGAACGCCTACAAGCAGTCCACCGGCACCATCGCCACCGAGTCGGTGGTCGTGACCGACCCCGGCCGTCACACGCTGACCAGCACCTACGACCTGTCCGACGGCGGCCGGATGCTGACCGACACGGACGGCACGGGGGCCACCACCTCCTACGGCTACGACACCTCGGGCTTCCTCTACACGACGACCGACGGCAACGGCGACGTGACCACCACCGGCCACAACTCCCGCGGCGACGTGGTCTCCCGCACCACCTGCCAGGACCAGTCGTCCTCCAAGTGCTCGACGTCCTACTTCACCTACTACCTGAACGCCGACTCCGACACGGACCCGCGCAACGACCAGCTGCTCACCTCGTCCGACGGACGGTCCTCGAGCTCGACGGACACCACCTACCGGACCGTCAACACCTATGACACCAATGGCAATCTGCTGACCTCGACCACTCCGCCCGTCACCGGCCACAGCGCCGGGCTGACGACGAAGGAGACCTACACGACATCCAGCACGGCCGGTTACGTCTCCGGGACCGTCGCCCCGGCGGGTCTGCTCGCGTCCACGACCACGCCGGGCGGCGCGGTGACGTCGTACCTCTACTACGCCAACGGTGATCTGGCGCAGGAGACTTCACCGCTCGGCCTGATCACCCGTTTCACCTACGACTCGCTCGGCCGGGTGCTCACGAAGACCGAGGTCTCCGACACCTACCCCGCCGGCCTGGTCACCCGTTACTCCTACGACGCCCTCGGCAGGACGCTCACCGAGCTGGATCCCGGCACGACGAACGCCGTGAACCAGTCCGTCGTGCACACCGCGCTGACGACCAAGTCCTATGACGCGGACGGCAACACGCTGAGCACAGCCGTCTCCGACACCACCGGCGGGGACACCACCCGTACGACCTCGCGTACGTACGACGCCTTCGGACAGCTGAAGACCGTCACGGATCCCGAGCAGTACACGACCTCGTACACCTACGACAGTTACGGCAACAAGACGGGTGAGACCGATCCCGACGGCCAGGTGTACGCGTACACGTACGACGCCGACGGCAGCCAGCTGACCACCACGTTGACCAACTACACCGGCTCGGACGACACCCCCGACGACCCGGCCCCCAAGCTGCTGGAGACGCGGACGTACGACGCGGGCGGGCGGCTGTACACGGTCACCGACGCGATCGGCGTGACCACCACCTACGCCTACTACGACAACGGCCTGGTCGAGCAGTCGGCCCGCACCGGCTCCTCCGGCACCGCCTACGTCGACGAGAAGGACACTTACGACGACGCGGGCAACCTCACCGCCAGAACCACGGCCAACGGCACCCTCACCACGACCTACACCGTGGACGCCGCCGACCGCACCACCGCCACCACGGCCGACCCGGGCAGCCTCGCCCAGAACACCGCGTACACCTTCGACGCGGACTCCCGCGTCCTGACGTCCGCGCAGACCGACGCGGCCGGGAACCCCGCCCAGAAGTGGACGTACACCTATGACGCGGCGGGCGACCCGCTGTCCGCCGCCCAGTACGTCGACAGCTCCCTCACCCTCACCACGAAGGCGACCTACGACCACCGCGGCCTGAAGGTCACCTCGACCGACGCGCAGAACCAGGTCACCTCCTACCTCAACGACGAGGCCGGCCGCCTCACCACGACCACCAGCCCCGCGATCACCGCGACCACACCCGGCACGGGCGCGACCGCCACCGTCTACCCGGTGACCCTCGACGGCTACGACACCTTCGGCGACCGCACCGAGGCCGAGGACCCCGAAGGCCACATCACCGCCACCGCCTACGACCGCGACGGCCGCAGGACCGGCACCACCCTGCCCTCGTACAACGGCACCTCGGCCACCACCGCCTGGACCTACGACGCCGAGGGCGACGTCCTCAGCGAGACCGACGCCAAGGGCGAGACCGACTACGCCTACGACCAGCTGGGCGACCCGGTCAAACAGACGGACCCGGCCATCACGGTCTCCGGCACCGCCACCCGCGGTACCGTCACCTCCTCCTACGACCTCACGGGCAACCGCCTCACCGAGACCTCGCCGTACGGCGCCGTCACCCACTTCGCCTACGACGACCTCGGCCGCGCGAACAGCACCTGGGCGTACGTGTACACCTCGGCCGGCGCCCAGACGAAGCAGGAGACCGACAGCACGTACAACAGCGCCGGGCTCGTCGCGCAGACCGCCTCCGTCAGCGGGGTCACCGCGAAGTACACCTACGACGCCCTGGGCCGCACCCGCACGGCCGCCGACACCACCGGCGACACCACCACGTACACCTACGACCTGCGCGGTGACGTCACCAAGACGCTCCTGCCGGACCAGACCGCGCAGACGGCCGGATACGACGCGGCCGGCCGCCGGACCGCAACCGCGAACCTCGACTCCGCCGGCGCCGTGCTGACCTCGACCTCGGCGACGTACACGGACAACGGTCTCCTGAAGACCGTCACCGATGCCCGCCACCACACGACGAGTTACGCGTACGACGCCCTCGGCGACCTCACCCAGCAGACCGAGCCGGTCAGTGACAACGCCTCCATCACCACTCGGTACGGCTACGACGCCGCCGGACACCGGACCGCCTACACCGACGGCAACGGCGACACCACCTACTACACGTACAACGCGCTCGGCCTGCCCGCGAGCAAGGAGGTCCCGGCCGTCTCCGGCTACACCTCCACCGCCGACCGGACCACCGGCTACACCTACGACGAGCGCGGACGCCTCGTGACGCAGACCGACCCCGGCGGCGTCACGACGACCAACACCTACGACGCCCTCGACGACCTCATCTCACAGAGCGCCACGGGAGCCGACGCCCCCACCGCCACCCGCACCTTCCAGTACTCCCTCACCGGGGACCTGGTGGCGTCGGCCGTCGGCGACACCTGGGAGTACTACGACACCAACTCCCTCGGCGACGTCCTCAGCACCTCGGGCCAGGCCGGCACCTCGTCCTTCACCTACAACGCCGACGAGTCCCCGCTCAGCCGCACCGACGCCGCCGGCACCAGCACCTACACCTATGACAGCGACGGCCGGCTCAGCACCGACACGGACGCGGCGACCGGCACGACACTGACGTACGGCTACAACAGCCTCTCCCAGCCCAGGACGGTCACCTACGGCGGCTCGGGCGACGTGCGCACCTTCGGCTACGACGCCCTGCACCGCGCGAAGACCGACACCCTCGCCACCGCGTCCGGCACCACCGTCGCCTCGGCCGCATACGACTGGGACGAGAACGGCAACCTCACCGGCAAGACCACCACCGGAGTACAGGGCGCCTCGACCAACACGTACGCCTACGACTACGCCAACCGCCTCACCTCCTGGACCTCCGGCTCCACGACCACCGGCTACTCCTACGACCGTGACGGCAACCGGCTGACGGCGGGTTCGACGACGTACACCTACAACGCGCGCGACCAGCTGACCTCGGACGGGACGCACACGTACGCCTACTCGGCCCGGGGCACGCTCGCGTCGAAGGACTCGACGGCGTACACCTTCGACGCCTACGGGCAGCAGGTCACCGCCGGATCCACCTCCTACGCCTACGACGCGCTGGGCCGAGCCGTCACGGTCGGTTCGACGCACCTCTCCTACTCCGGCACCGCCAACCTCCTCGCCTCCGACGGCACCACGGCCTACAGCCGGGACCCCTCCGGCGCCCTCACCGGCGAGTCCTCGACCAGCGGGGCCACCCTGGCCCTGACCGACCTGCACGACGACCTCATCGGCCAGTTCACCGCCACCGGCACCGCGCTGACCGGTTCAGCGAGTTACGACCCGTGGGGCACGCCCCTCGCCTCCACGCTCACCGGGACCGTCGGCTACCAGAGCGAGTTCACGGACGCGAGCACCGGCGACGTGAACATGCACGCCCGCTGGTACACGCCGGGGACGGGGAGCTTCGAGTCCGCGGACACGGTGGAGAACTCGGCGGTGGGGGAGAGCGGGGACGCCAACCCCTACGCGTACGCCGGTGGCGCTCCGCTGACCAGGACCGACCCCAGCGGGCACTGCTTCTGGGACGCGTGCATCGGTGAGGCGGAGGGCGCCTACCTCCTGGGTTCGGCTCTGATCGGCGCCTGCATCGCGTACTGCTCCAGCCTGTCCAACAGCATCTCCGACGGCTTGAACTCGCTGTCCTCCTGGGGTTCGTCCAGCTCCTCGTCCCACAGCCACGCCTCCTCGTCCGCCGCGAGCCACTCCAGCGCCGCGACGAGCAGCTACGGCATGTGTGCCGAGGTCTGGTCGATGTCCTGCCAGCAGCACTACAACCGCACGCGCACCAGCAGTGGCAGCCGGTCCTCCGGGGGCGGTGGCGGAGGTGGGGGCGGCGGCAGCGGCTACTGCGGTTACTGCGGCGGAGGCGGCGGCACGGGTGTCAGCGCGGCCGAGGCCGCGGCCGCCGCCCGGGCAGCCGCAGCGGCAGCCGCCGCCGCGGAAGCCGCCCGCCGCGCGGCGATCCGCGCCCACGCCATCAAGATCACGGCGTCGATCGGCAAGGGGCACCTGAAGGTGCACTCGATCTCGGCGGCCGCCGAGCCGCCGACCGTCAGGATCAACATCGGCAACTCGGTGCGCAACGCGGCCTCGGCGGCCGCGGCAGGGCTCACGACCGCCGCCGTCTGCATGGTCACGGGCGCCTGCGCTCCCCGCGACGAGGAGTCGTCGACGTGCGCCAAGAACGGTGCGGGGTGGGTCGACCCCGAGGACACCGACGCCTCGCACGGCAACCGGGCCCAAGGCGTCACGGCGTGCCTGACCCAGCAGTATCTGGACGACCATCCGGGGGCGGAGACGACCAGGGACATCCGTCCGCCCGGCTACGAATGGGCCCAGCGGTACGCCCGGCATCTCGGCGCCCTGCCCAGGGTGTCGGTGAACAACTGCCATCTGCTCGGCAGCCAGCTCTCCGGGTCCGGAACCGACCTGAGGAACCTGTCCACCTGCGGCCGCGACGCCAACGCCTACCCGAAGCGGGGCGGCCTGGGTGCCATGGACAACATGGTTCAATTCGAGAATCAGGTCCAGGAGCAGGTGGCGGCGGGCGAGACCGTCCTCTACTCGGTGCACCCGACCTATCTGGGCAATCGAGTCGCGCCGGAGTCGTACGTGATGACGGCCACGGCGTGGGACAGAGAAGGAAACCTGGTCGGAACCACCACGCGCGATGTGCCCAACCTGATGAACACGCCACGGGGCTGGCGCAACCTCGGCACGGTGGTGGACTCCCGCACCGGCCGGGACGTCCCCACCTCATGACCGACGATCCCGATCGAGCCGAGGACACCATGCACTGGGCTGTCGAAGAACTGGGCCGCGTCATGCGGCCGCCCGCCGGTGGCGGCGACGCCGTCGACTGGGACGCGTTGCGCGCCGAGTCGGGCTGGGAACTGCCCGGCGACTACCGCGACTTCGTGGCGGTGTACGGACTTGGCGCCATCGGTGACTCGATCGGCGTCCTCACGCCTGCCTTCGACGGCTACCCCTACGAGGATCACCTGCTCCACGGAGTCGAGTGGCCGCCGGAGGACGGGACGTTGACCTGGGCGTCGAACGAAGCCGGTGACGACTTCCTGTGGACGTGTGTGGGGGAGCCCGATGAGTGGCGAGTGGTCTTCCGGCCCAGGAACCGCCGCGGGGAGCACCGGTACGACATGGGAATGGCGGAGTTCCTGCTCCGCCTGGTGCGGCGGGAGATCCGCCCTCCGCTCGGTGCTGAGCTGGAGTTCCCGGCCACGTTCGTGTCATGGCGGGAAGAAGAAGCGCGTCTGCTCGACGAGGATGCCGGCCTTGAGGGATTTTGACAGGGCGACAGCGGGTCGCTCCCTCTTGGGGCCGCATGGATTCAACTGGACGGACCCGGCGCCGCGGATCGAAGTGGAGCGGAAACGATGGTCAGCTCTGTCTGGAGCATCCCGCCGGTCACCTTCTGCACCGTTCGGCGAGTGGTTGCTCGCCTACCTCAGGGGCGAGGACGTGACGGTGTGGTCTCGCGACCTCGCGCCCGACCGCCAGTTCTACGCATCCCTGAACCGAGCTCGGCACTCGTGGAGCAGAGGAAGCACGTGACCGCGACGACCGCACCTCATCTCTTCCGGCCTCGGCTGTGGACCTTGCTCGGTGCTGCCGCCGGCGCGGCGGGGGTGGTCGGATTTCTGGTGTGGCTGCTCGGCTCCGACCCCGCGGCTGCCCGCCCACCTCGGCCGGTCTCCCATGTCGACACCGCCACCCGGGCCTGTCTGTTGACGTCCACCGACTCGGATCCGGGCCTCCCTGCGACGTGGGCGGCGATGCGAGGGCTGGCCGGCGGCGGTACGTCTGGCGTGGTCGTGCAGCGCTACCGTCTCCCGGACGGAGCGGATGGTGCGACCTACGTCAACACCCTGGTGCAACTGCGCTGTTCGACCATCGTCTCCACCGGGACCGGAGCGCGCGCGGCCGTGGCGACGACGCTCGCCACCGGTCATCCGCGGGGCGTCCGCTTCGCTGTCGTTGCCGATCGCCCGGTGGCGGGGGCGACGCGTGTGGGCCCGGGCTCGGTGAGTACGCGGGCCCTGGCCGGGCTGATCGGCGGGCACAAGCGACCATGACGTGCTGTGTCGGCGACGAACCGAGCTCGACCAGAGAGGCTCAGAGCCAGTCCCGTCGCTTGAAGATGATGTACAGGCTCACGCAGACGACCCCCATCAGGGCGATCGCGAAGGGGTAGCCGAAGCGCCAGGTCAGTTCTGGCATGTGGTCGAAGTTCATGCCGTAGATCGTGCCTACCAGGGTCGGGGCGAAGAGGATCGCCGCCCAGGACGAGATCTTCTTGATCTCCTCGTTCTGTTCGAAGCCCGCCTCCGCCAACGCCCGCATCTCCGCGTTCTGTTGCTGCGTGACCAGGGTCGCGTTGACCGTGAGGATGTCGGTGAGGGCCTGGCGGAAGCCGTCGACTCGTTCGCTGGTGTGGGTGACGTGGTCGGCGACGTCCCGTAGGTAGCGTTGCAGTTCCTCGTCCGTGCCGTACTTCGCGAAGCCCGCCATCAAGGCGTGCAGCATGCTCACCAGGGGGCGGGTGGCGCGCTGGAACTCCACCATCTCGCGGGAGAGTTCGTAGATGCGGCGGGACACCTCCGGGTCGCCCCGGAAGACCTCCGTCTCGATCTCGTCGATGTCGTTCTGGACGCCCGCGACGACCGGCGCGTACCCGTCGACCACCGCGTCCAGGATCGCGTAGAGGACCGCCTCGGGGCCCAGCCTCAGCAACTCCGGTGTCTGTTCCATGCGGTGGCGCACCGCCGAGAGGTCCGGAGCCGCCCCGTGCCGGACCGTGATCACGAAGTCCGGGCCCACGAACACGTGCAGCTCGCCGAAGTCGACCTCCTCCGGCGCGTCCAGATAGCGGGCGGCCCGCAGGACGACGAAGAGCGTGTCGCCGTAGCGCTCCAGCTTCGGGCGCTGGTGGGCCTCCATCGCGTCCTCGACCGACAGCGGGTGCAGGTCGAACTCCTCGGCCAGCGAGAGGAGTTCGCTCTCCGGTGGGCGGGCCAGTCCGATCCACGCCATGCCGGCGCCCTCTTCGCGCAACTCGCGGAAGGTGTCCGCGAGCGTCTCGGGGGAGGACACGCGTACGCCGTCGCGGTAGAGGGCCGCCTGGACGATGCTCGGTGGCTCGGCCGGCTCCGGGGTGGGGGGTTCGGCCGCCGTGACCGGAGTCTTCGGCTGCGCGGACGGTGGGGTCAGGGCGCGGCGCCAGGCGGACTTCCTGGCGGAGTCCTTCGCAGGGGTCTTCGCGTCGGGGCGGGGGCGTCGCTCGGACATCGTGTGCCTCTCGCTCTCGGGTCGAGCCGATGTCGGCGTGATCACGGAGCAGGGTATACGGGGCAAATGACATCCCGGGGAGGGCGGCGCCCAGGACGCGGTGAGAGTTGCGGACAGAACTCGTCCGCAAGGACCTCTAGCGTGTTCCCCATGACGAAGACGACCGCTTCGGCCCCCGTGCTCGGCACCCGCGCCCTGAACCGCGCGACCCTCGACCGCCAGCTCCTCCTGCGCCGGTCCGGCCTGTCCGCGAAGGCCGCCGTCGGGCATCTGCTCGGCCTCCAGGCCCAGAACGTCAAGCCGCCGTACTGGGCGCTCGCCGCCCGTCTGGACGGGTTCACACCCGAGGCGCTGTCGGAGCTGATGGCCGACCGCGAGGTGGTCCGGATCGTCACCATGCGCTCCACCATCCACACCCACACCGCCGACGACTGCCTCACCCTGCGGCCGCTGGTGCAGCCCGCCCGCGACCGCGAACTCGTCAACTTCCGCAAGGGCCTCCAGGGCGTCGACCTCGACCGGCTCGCCGTCCTCGCCCGCGAACTCGTCGAGGCCGAGCCGCGCACCATGAAGGAGCTGCGGGAGGCGCTCCTCGTCGAGTGGCCGGACGCCGACCCGCAGGCCCTGGCCATCGCCGCCCGCTGCAAGCTCCCGCTCGTCCAGGTCACCCCGCGCGGGCTGTGGGGCAGAAGCGGCCAGGTCGCGCTCACCACCGCCGAACACTGGCTCGGCCGCCCCGCCGGATCCACCCCCACCCCTGACGCCACCGTCCTCCGCTACCTCGCCGCCTTCGGCCCCGCCTCCGTCAAGGACATGCAGACCTGGGCCGGTCTCACCCGGCTCCGCGAGGCCTTCGAGCGGCTCCGCCCCGAGCTGCGCGTCTTCCGTGACGAGAACGGCGTCGAGCTCTTCGATCTCCCCGACGCGCCCCGCCCCGCCGAGGACACCCCGGCCCCGCCGCGTTTCCTGCCGGAGTTCGACAACCTGCTGCTCTCCCACGCCGACCGGACCCGTGTGGTGCCGAAGGAGTACTGGGGCCGCAGCTGGCAGGGCAACCAGGCCTACTGCACCCTCCTCGTCGACGGCTTCCTCGCGGGCGTGTGGAAGCTCGCCGGGGACACCCTCGTCGTCGAACCCTTCGGCCGGCTCACCCGGGCGCAGCGGGCGGACGTCGAGGAGGAGGGGCGGCGGATGCTCGGCACGCTGTACCCCGGGACGTCGTACGACATCCGGTTCGGGACGGTCGTACAGCATCCGGCCTGAACGGACCGCCTCAGTCCGCCCGGCCCGTCACCGCCACCGTCAGGCCGAGCCCGATCATCGTGATGCCGCCCGCGCCGCCGATCAGCGACAGGCGGCGGTCGGAGCGGGCGAACCAGGTGCGGGCGGCGGACGCCGTCAGGCCCCACAGGGTGTCCGTGACCAGGCCGATGGTGATGGGGACCAGGCCGAGCAGCAGCATCTGGGCCGGGACGTGGCCCGCCGCGTGGTCCACGAACTGGGGGAGCACGGCGGCGAAGAAGACGACGCCCTTCGGGTTGGTGACGCCGACGAGGGCGCCGTCGAGCACGGTCCGCAGGTCGCCCCGCGCCGGGCCCGCGGGCCGGGAGGTGATCGCCGCGGCCTTGAGCTCGCCACGGTGCCGGAAGGCCTGGACGCCGAGGAACACGAGGTAGGCGGCGCCCGCCAGTTTCACCGTCAGGTACACGGTCGCCGACCGCTCCACCAGGGAGCCGATCCCGATCGCCACGGCCACCACGAGCAGGTAGGAACCGAGGACGTTGCCGAGCGCCGTCGCCACCGCGGTACGGCGGCCGTGGGCCAGCGCGCGGCCGATGACGAACAGCACGCTGGGCCCCGGGATGACGATCACCAGCAGGGACATCGCGGCGAAGGCGAGGACACGGTCCGTGGACACCATGGCGGTCATTGAAACAGGCATCCGCCGTCCGCCTCTAGGACCTCGCAGACGTCCGGACATGGACAGGGGGCGTTGCGGGCCGCTCGTGGAGGCCCGCAACGCCCCCGGCTTCTCACCTGAGGGGTGCTCAGGAGAACCTCTGGGGACCTACGAGTTGACCTGTGCGGTCACGAGGCTGGAGAAGGTCGTCAGCCGGGTGTAGACACCCGGGTAGCCGGCCTGCGCGCAGCCCTCTCCCCAAGAAGTGATCCCTGCCAGGACGCCCCCGATGAGCAGGGGACCGCCGCTGTCGCCCTGGCAGGTGTCTGTGCCGCCGGAGGTGTATCCGGCGCAAACCATGTCGGACTGGACGAAGTCCGAACCGTAGGAGCTCTTGCAGCTGGAGTCGGACACGATCGGGACGGTCGCGGTCCGCAGCTGGTTGGAGGAGCTGCCGTTCGACGAGGTGGTGCCCCAGCCGAGGATGCGGGCCGTGGTGCCGGCCGCGTACACGCTCGTCTGGGAGGAGGAGACGTACGACGCCGTGGTGTACGGCATCGACGTCGACAGCGTCAGTACGGCCACGTCGTCGCCGTTGGTGGCGTCCGTGTAGCCCGGGTTGATCCAGATCTTGCTGACCCGGCTGACCGTGCCGTTGGTGCCGTTCAGGTAGGTGCGGCCGCCGACGACTCTGACACTGCTGGTGGTCTCGCCGACCATGCAGTGGGCCGCGGTGACCACCTTGGTCGGAGAGACCAGGGTGCCGCCGCAGAACTGGTTCTGCGAGGCGTCCGTGATCTGCATCATGAACGGGTACGACGTCGTCGTCGTGGTGGTGCCGCCGACGATGGGCTGGGGAGCGGCGACAGCGGTGGGGGCGCTGAGCAACGCGGTGGCGGCGGCAGCGGCCGTCGCCAGGCCGACGGCGCCGGCCTTCTTCGCACGAGTGAGCCCGAACATCAGTGAGTCTCCTCAGGGTTGCCGGTGGGGGGTCGCGCGGGTGTGGGGGTGGTACACGGGGGTCGCGGGACCGACCCCCGTATGCCCGGGCGAGCGGCACGTTCATAAGCTAGAACGCGGAAGTTCCCCTTCCCAATGAGGGAAGCCCCTAAGGGAGTTGGGCAGGGAAAACCCTCGGTCGGCCCTGCGGGAACGGCGCTGACGATCCCTCGGTCACGGCCTGCGCCCCGCCGCCAGGCGGACGATGTCCACCCGGGAGCGGATGCCGAGCTTGCGGTAGACCCGGGTCAGGGTCGCCTCGACCGTCTTCACGCTGATGAACAGCCGCGCGGCTATCTCCCGGTTGGTGGCGCCCTCCATGACGAGCGCCGCCACCTGACGCTCCATCGAGGCGAGCCCCTCGAGGCTGTCCAGCCCGTCCGGTGCGCTGGCCAGGGGCCCCACCGGCTCCACCGGCCGGGTCAGCGCGGCCGCCTCCACCTGCCGCAGCCAGGGCAGCGCCCGGCACCGCCGGAAGAGCCGGGCCGACTCGTCGTACGACGTCGGACCGGGCCGCCGGGTGCGCAGCTGGGCCAGCGCGAACGCGGCGCGGGCCTCCTCCAGTCCGTAGCCCAGCTTGGCGAGCCGGTCCTGAACCGACGTCAACCGGTCGAGCGCGGCCTCGTGTTCACCGCGCGCCGCCCGCACCAGCGCCTCGGCGCGGTCCAGTACGGCGAGGACGCTCTCCCGGCCCAGCCGCAGGGCGTTCACCCGGGTCACGTCGATGACGTCCTGCGCCTCCCCGAGCTCCCCGATCCGTACCAGGGCCTCGGCGAGATCGCCCTGCCAGCGGCCGCGCGCCGGGTCGGTGATGCCGAGCCCGTGCTCCAGCTCGCGCACCCGGCGCAGCGAGCGCACCGCGCCCTCCGCGTCCCCGGCGACGAGCTGGGCGTACCCCAGGGCGGCCAGGCCCCGGGACTCGTACATCTGGTCGCCGTTCTCCTCGGAGTGGTCGACCGCCTCCCGGGCCAGTTCGAGCGCCCGCTCGACATTGCCGCCGGAGGCCTCCGCGAGGGAGGCGAGCACGGCCGAGGCCACCTCGCCGATCCCGGTGTCGCGGGCCATCATCAGGCTCTCCCGGGCCAGGTCGAGCGCCCGCCCGCAGTGCCCGGAGCGAAGCTCGGTCTCGGCCACCCCGCGCAGGAAGTGCACCTCGCTCTCGACCGAGCCGCGCCGCCGGACCTCGCGCAGCAGCGCGGTGACCGTGGCCCGGGCCTCGGGCAGCTGGTCGCTCATGATCAGCCAGCGGAAGCGGGAGTACCCGGCGCCGTTGTGGTGGCAGGAGACCCGCGGGTCCTGGGGTTCCTTGAGGGCGCGCTTGATGGTCGCGGGGGCGTCCGGGTGGCCCATCAGGGTCTCGATCTGGGCCTGGAAGGACAGCGCCATCAGCTCGTTGTACCGGTCGCCGGCCCGCTCGGCCAGCGCCGCCGAGCGCGCCGCCTCCCCGCGTGCCTCGTCGAAGTCGCCCTCGACGAGCAGGGCGCGCCAGGCCAGCTGGTAGCGGATCAGGGCGAGCAGTCCGGGGTCCTCGCCCGCGTCGGCCAGCGCCTGCGGGAAGACCGCGTCGACCTCCGTCATGGCGTGGCCCGCGGTGTCGATCACGATGATCCAGGCCCGCACCCGGTCCGCCGGCACGGTGGCCCGGGTGAGCACGTCCCGCGCGATGTCCCGGGCGAGGTCCAGCTCACCGGCGGTGATCGCGTCCTCGGCCGCGGTGAGCCGCCGTACGTCCGGGGCGGGCACGCTGTCGGCCGGGGTGTGCCGGGCCGACAGCAGCCCGAGGGAGGCGGCCATCGAGGGGGCGCCCCGGTCCCGGGCCAGGGCCGCGGCCTCGGCCAGCCGGGCGGCCACCTCCGGGTCGGTGCCGTTGGTGGCGAGCGCCAGGTGACGGGCGCGCTCGATGGGGTCGGAGGCGGCCGTGGACAGCGCCCGGTGCGCGTCCCGCCGTTCCTGCGCGGGCGCCTCCGCGTACAGCGCGGCCGAGATCAGCGGATGCGCGAAGCGTACGGCGGGACCCTCGGCCTCCGTCGCGAGCAGGCCCAGCGCGGCCGCCTGGGCCATCTCGGCCTCGGCGTCCCCGCGCCCGGCCGCGTGCAGCAGGGCCGGGGTGGGACGGGCGCCCGCGCTCGCCACCAGGAGGGTGCGGCGGGCCTCCGCGGACAGCATCTCCAGCCGGCTCAGCACCAGGGCCCGCAGCGAGGTCGGCACCGGCAGCGGGTCGCCGGGGCGGGGCGGGACCGGGCTCTCGGTGAGCGCGCGGCCGAGCTCCAGGGCGTAGAACGGGTTGCCGCCGCTGGTGCGGTGGATGTCCCGGACGGTGGAGCGCTGGAGGCCGGTGTAGCCGCGGTGGTCGAGCAGCGCGGCGGTCTGGGCGCGGGTGAGCGGGTTGAAGCGGACGGCGAGGCTGTCCGGGGGCAACGCGCGTAGATGGCGGTCGTACTCGGGACCGTCGGTCCGGACCGCGCACAGCATCCGCACCGGGATGTCGCCGAGCCTGCGGGCGGCGAACCCGAGCAGCTCCAGACTGGCGGGATCCAGCCACTGCATGTCGTCGGCGACGATCAGGACGGGGCCCTCGGCGGCGAGGGCGCGCAGCGCGGACAGCACGGCCAGGCGCAGGGCGAGGCCGTCGCGCTGGAGGGTGGACTCGCCGCGGCCGGTCAGGGCCGACTCCAGGGCGGTGCGCTGGGCGGCGGGCAGCTTGTCGGAGATGTCGTCCAGGACCAGGCCGAAGAGGTCGGCGAGGGCGAGGAAGGGCAGGTGGGACTCCGACTCGGTGGCCGAGCAGCGCAGCACGGTGCGGGCCGCGTCGCCGCATTCCGCGGCCAGGGCCCGCAGGACGGTCGACTTCCCGATGCCGGCCGGGCCGTGCAGCAGCACGCTGCCGCCGCGGGTCAGCTGTTCACGGGCCTGGACGAACAGTTCGTCCCGGCCGATGACCACGTCGGGGCGGCATCTCGCGGGCTCCTGGAAGTCGCGTGGCACGGTCACCGCTCCCCTCCCTGTGGCGCGTCCTGGCCAATATTAGGCAAGGTGCTGTGAAATTCGGAGGGAAGAAGTGGTGAGGGAGATAACAACCGGTTCCACATCAGGAATTTCATAGCGTTCGTATGTGAATCAGGTTTCCACGGCGTTACGGGAGCATCCCGGACCGCCGGGCGGCCGCGACCGCCTCGCCCCGGGTCCCGGCGCCCAGTTTCCGCATGGCCGACCGCAGGTACGCCTTCACCGTCTCGGCGGCCACCCCCAGCCGGGCCGCCACCACGGCGTTCGTCGCACCGGCCGCCACACAGGCCAGCACGTCCAGTTCCCGCGGTGTCAGCGCGACCCCTGCCGTGGGCGCGGGCGCCGGGGTCAGCAGGGCGCACGCGTCCAGCAGCTCGCCCCTGAGCGCGGGGTCGGTGATCCGCGGGGCCAGCGCCCGCAGCGCCGCGTGCGCCTCCCGCACCTGCTCCCAGCCGGAGCTGTCGCCCGGCGCCGGTTCGGCCCGCGCCGCCGCCAGCACGTCCCGCGCCTCGTCGCCGGCGACCAGCGCCTGCTCGACGTCCCGCGCCGCGTCCACCGCCGCCGTCAGCGTGCGGTCGCCCAGTGGGCGGGCGTCCCGCAGCGCGCCGTAGAGCACACCCCGCACCCGGCGCCGTACGACCACCGGCACGGCGAGCACCGCGCGCAGGCCCTCGGCGGCGACGGCGGCGTCGTACTCGTGGCTGATCTGCCGGGACAGGGAGTAGTCCGCGACGGCGCACGGGCGGGCCAGCGCGACGGACTTGCCGCCCAGGCCGTTGCCCGAGGTCACCGCGAGCGCGAGGAGCGAGGCGGTGGACGTACCGCTGAGTTCGCTGATCCGGATGCGGGGCCGACCGGGCTCCACCAGGCCGCCGAAGGCGACCGGAAGGCCCGTGCTGCGCCGCAGCCGCACGAGGGCACGCCGGATCTCCACCGCGCCGGTCGCGTCCACTGTCACCTGTTCGTCCCTTCGCCGCGGCACACACCCCCGTTCGGGGGTAGTGAGACCCGCATCACGGATTAGACGATGGCAGAGAGCCGCCCGGCAATGGTCCGGTACGAGGAGGACGCAAGATGACGGCCACGGAGGATTTCCGCGGGGCGCGGGACTTCCTGCTCCAGCACCGCGAGGACTACGCCACGGCGTACGAGGGCTTCACCTGGCCCCGGCCGCGGCACTTCAACTGGGCGCTCGACTGGTTCGACGTCATCGCGCGGGGCAACGACCGCACCGCCCTGCACATCGTCGAGGAGGACGGCGGCGAGGTCCGGCTGTCCTTCGCCGAGATGGCCGAGCGCTCCGACCGGGTCGCCAACCTGCTGCGCGAGCGCGGAGTGGAGGCCGAGGACCGGATCCTCGTCATGCTGGGCAACCAGACCGAGCTGTGGGAGACGGCCCTGGCCGCCATGAAGCTGCGGGCCGTCGTCATCCCGGCGACCCCGCTGCTCGGCCCCGCCGACCTGCGCGACCGCGTCGAGCGCGGCCGGGTGCGGCACGTGCTCGTACGGGCCGAGGACACCGCCAAGTTCGACGACGTGCCCGGCGACTACACCCGCATCGCGGTGGGCGGCGTACCGGAGGGCTGGCAGCCGTACGAGGACGCCTACGCGGCCTCCGCGGAGTTCCTGCCCGACGGCCCGACCCTCGCCGACGACCCGCTGATGCTGTACTTCACCTCCGGTACGACGGCCCGGCCCAAGCTCGTCGAGCACACCCACACCTCGTACCCGATCGGGCACCTGGCGACCATGTACTGGATCGGGCTCAGGCCCGGTGACGTGCACCTCAACATCTCCTCGCCCGGCTGGGCCAAGCACGCCTGGTCCAATCTGTTCGCGCCGTGGAACGCGGAGGCGGCCGTCTTCATCCACAACTACACGCGCTTCGACGCGGCCCGTCTGATGGCCGAGATGGACCGGGCGGGCGTCACCACCTTCTGCGCCCCGCCGACCGTGTGGCGCATGCTCATCCAGGCCGACCTGACCCAGTTGCGCACCCCGCCGCGGGAGGTCGTCGCGGCCGGCGAGCCCCTGAACCCCGAGGTCATCGAGCAGGTCCGGCGGGCCTGGGGGATCACCATCCGGGACGGCTTCGGGCAGACCGAGACGGCCGTGCAGGTCTCCAACAGCCCCGGACAGGTGCTGAAGACCGGCTCCATGGGCCGCCCCAGCCCCGGCTACAAGGTGGAGCTCCTCGACCCGGTGTCCGGCGCGCCCGGCGTGGCCGAGGGCGAGATCGCGCTGGACCTGTCGGTCCGCCCGGTCGGCCTGATGACCGGCTACCACGGCGACCCCGACCGTACGGCGGAGGCGATGGCCGGCGGCTACTACCGGACCGGCGACGTGGCCTCGCGGGACGAGGACGGCTATCTGACCTACATCGGCCGCAGCGACGACGTCTTCAAGGCCTCGGACTACAAGATCAGCCCCTTCGAGCTGGAGAGCGCCCTGCTGGAGCACGAGGCGGTGGCCGAGGCGGCCGTCGTGCCGGCGCCGGACGAGCTCAGGCTCGCGGTCCCCAAGGCGTACGTGGTGCTGGCGGAGGGCTGGGAGCCCGGCCCCGACACGGCCAAGGTGCTCTTCGAGCACTCCCGCCAGGCGCTGGCGCCCTACAAGCGGATCCGGAGGCTGGAGTTCGGGGAGCTGCCCAAGACGGTGTCCGGCAAGATCCGCCGGATCGAGCTGCGGGAGGCGACCGCGGCCGGGTCCGACGCGGAGTATCGCGAGGAGGATTTCCGGTGAGCGAGCTGCCTTCGGTGAGTGGACTGTCGTACACCCATGGGACGAGCGGGACTTCGCTGCTCGGCGACACCATCGGCGCGAGCCTGGACCGGGCCGTGGCCGGCTGGCCCGACCGCGAGGCACTGGTCGACGTGCCGTCCGGGCGGCGCTGGACCTACGCGCAGTTCGGCGCCGACGTCGACGAGTTGGCGCGGGCGCTGCTCGGGGCCGGGGTCGTGAAGGGCGACCGGGTGGGGATCTGGGCGATCAACTGCCCCGAGTGGGTGCTCGTCCAGTACGCCACCGCCCGCATCGGCGCGGTCATGGTGAACATCAACCCGGCGTACCGCACCCACGAGGTCGAGTACGTGCTCAACCAGGCGGGGATCTCCCTCCTCTTCGCCTCCCTGAGCCACAAGACCAGTGACTACCGGGCGATGGTCGACGAAGTGCGGGGCCGGTGCCGGGAGTTGCGGGAGGTCGTGTACATCGGCGACCCGAGCTGGCGGGCGCTGCTCGAACGGGCCGTCCCGGACCCGGAGTTCCCGGAGCTGTCCTGCGACGACCCCATCAACATCCAGTACACCTCGGGCACGACGGGCTTCCCCAAGGGGGCCACGCTCTCCCACCACAACATCCTCAACAACGGCTACTTCGTGGGGGAGTTGATCGCCTACACCGAACAGGACCGGGTGTGCATCCCGGTGCCGTTCTACCACTGCTTCGGCATGGTGATGGGCAACCTGGCGGCGACCTCGCACGGCGCCTGCATGGTGATCCCGGCCCCCTCCTTCGAACCGGCGGCGACCCTGCGCGCGGTGCAACAGGAGCGCTGCACCTCGCTGTACGGCGTCCCCACCATGTTCATCGCGGAGCTGAACCTCCCCGACTTCGCGACGTACGACCTCTCCTCCCTGCGCACCGGCATCATGGCGGGCTCGCCCTGCCCGGTGGAGGTGATGAAGCGGGTGGTCGCCGAGATGCACATGGCGGAGGTGTCCATCTGCTACGGCATGACGGAGACCTCTCCGGTCTCGCTGCAGACCCGCAGGGACGACGACCTGGAACACCGCACCGGCACGGTGGGCCGCGTCCTGCCGCACATCGAGGTCAAGGTCGTCGACCCGGCGACCGGGGTGACCCAACCCCGCGGCGCGGCGGGGGAGTTGTGCACCCGCGGCTACAGCGTGATGCTCGGCTACTGGAACGAGCCCGAGAAGACCGCGGAGGCCGTCGACGCCGGGCGCTGGATGCACACCGGTGACCTGGCGATGATGCGCGAGGACGGGTACGTCGAGATCGTCGGACGCATCAAGGACATGATCATCCGGGGCGGCGAGAACATCTACCCGCGCGAGATCGAGGAGTTCCTCTACGGCCACCCGAAGATCGCGGACGTCCAGGTCGTCGGGGTCCCTCATGAGCGCTACGGCGAGGAGGTGCTGGCCTGCGTCATCCCGCGCGACCCGGCCGCACCGCCGAGCCTGGAGGAACTGCGCGCCTTCTGCGACGGCCGGCTGGCCCACTACAAGATCCCGAGCCGGCTGCGGATCCTGGACGCCTTCCCGATGACGGTGTCGGGGAAGGTACGGAAGGTGGAACTGCGGGAGACGTACGCGCGGGGGGAGTGAGCCGGGGGTTCGGGTGGGGCTATGGGCCCGTGCTGGACGTGCGGGCGGGTCTGTTGGCCCCGCGCCGGGCGTCACGCTCGATCGCACCAGGGTCCGTCCGGCACCAGGGCGCCGAGCACGGTCAGCAACTGCGGAGGCTCGACCGGGTGCGGCAGTGCGGCCAGATCCGACCACGCGATCCAGGCGTACGTGTCCAGACTGGCCTGCTCATCCGGGAGCAGGCCGGTCCGCACCAGGGGTGGTCGCTCCTCGGTGAACCGGGCGACGAAGAAGTGCTCCGTGCCGGTGTACCGCTTGCCGTTCCACCGCACGTCGCGGTCGACGAGCACCGACCGGTCCAGGACGGCGGCCGGGTCGAGGCCGGTTTCCTCGACCAGTTCGCGTCGCGCCGCCGTCAACGGCGTCTCGCCGGACTCGATGCCGCCGCCGGGCGGCTCCCAGAGCAACGCCCCGTCGGACGGATCCCGCCAGCGCAGCAGAAGGAGGCGGTGGGCGGAGTCCAGGCAGAGGACCCGGGCGGCCGGCCGGTGGGTCGATTCGGGCACTGTAAGCTCGCGGCGCATGCAGACCCTGGGCCAGGTGTCGAGGCCGAGGTCCGCCTCGTGGGCGCGGATCTTCCTGAGGCCGGGGGTGAGTTCGGCTTCGGACAGGACGCGGAAGCCGAGGCGCTCGTAGTAGGGGGCGTTCCAGGGGACGTCGGTGAAGGTGGTCAGGGTCAGGCCGGTGAGGCCGTCCTCGTGTGCGTGGTCGTCCGCGTGGGCGAGGAGGGCCCGGCCGAGCCGGCGGTGCGCGAAGTCGGGGTGCACGGAGACCTGCTCGATGTGCAGGGCGCCGTCCACGGGTTCGGCGATCAGATAGGCGACCGGACGGTCCTGTTCGTCGGTGGCCACCCAGGCGCGGCCGGACCGGCGGTAGCGCTCCAGGGTGTCCAGGGCGGGCGGCTCGTCGTCGGCGATCGCCGCCATGCCGAGGTCCCGGAAACCGGCTCCCGCCGCGCGCTCGATGTCCTGGAGGGCGGGGAGTTCGGCGGGGGTGGCGGGGCGGATACGCATGTGCCGAGTCTCGGGCACCGGGAGCCTCTCCGGCGAGCGGGATTTTTGGGTCAGGGGTCGCCGAGTTCGTCCGCCGGGCTGTTCACGGGCTGCGGGGTGCCGGTCAGGTCCAGCACGAACAGGGGGACACCGAGGGCGTCGGCGCGGGCGCGGGCCTCGGTGGTGTAGCCGGCCAGGGAGAAGTACACGCAGTGCGCGGACTCCGTCATGGCCGTCAGCCACAGACACTCCACGTCCCGCAGCGAGGCGGGCCGCACGGTCGGATCCACCTGGGCCACCAGCCCACGCGCGGCAAGACCGATCCCGGACGGCGGCCGCTGGTCCGCCCGCCGGATGTCCTGATAGCCGAGCCAGCGCAGATACAGCGCGGCGACGGTCACGGCGTCCCGCGCGGTGCGGATGGTGATGGGCTGGAAGGGGCGGCGTGGGGGAGGGGGTGGGGTGTTTTCGGTGGGGGTGGAGGGGTTGGTGGAGGCGGGGGCGCAGGGGGCGGCGGCTGGGGGCTGGGTGGAGCCCGTCGTTCTGGCTGAGGCCGAGGCCTGGGCCGAGCCCGTCGTCCCGGCCGGGGCTGAAGCCTCGGCGGAGGTGGCCTTCTTGGCGGGGGCAGTCCTCTCGGCGGGGGTGGCTCTCTCAGCGGGGGCTGGCGTCCCGGCTGAGGCGGTCCCCTCGGCTGAGGCGGCTCCCTCGGCGGGGGCGGTCCCGTCGGCGGAGGCCGCTTCCTCGGCGGAGGTGGCCCCCTCGGCTGCCGCTGTCGTCCCGGTGGGGCCGGCCCTCCCCGCGTCCGTGGTGTGTTGCGTCTCCGACCGCGCCCTGACCGCCGCCACCGGAATCCGCAGTACCGTCCCGCAGGCGCACCCCAGTTCCGGATGGGGCCACTCCGCCAGGCGCCCGCAGAGTGTGCATGCGACGGTGACCCAGGTCTCCTCCCACACCTGGTGGACGACCGCCCGCGCCCCCGCACCCGGCTCCAGCGGCGGCGAGACAGGGGCGCCGCACGCGCACGGGTACGTCGGCGCCGTGTAGAGGTGCTCGCGTCGGCAGACCGGACAGCGCAGCGGCACGCTTTCGGACATGGCCACATCGTCCTCCAGCAGCCGTCCCGTTGTCCGCCTCTTGACGCTCTTCACCCACCGACCTACATTGCTTCCAGATAGTAGAAAACTTATTCCGTATTACGGAAGTGCTCACCGCGGGGCGCGACGGGAGTACGCATCCGACAGCCGACCAGTTGAAGCAGTCGAAGCAGGAGTACTCGATGGCTCGAATGACCGCTGCCCGCGCGGCAGTTGAGATCCTCAAACGCGAAGGCGTCACGGACGCGTTCGGCGTGCCCGGCGCGGCGATCAACCCCTTCTACGCCGCGCTCAAGGCCTCCGGGGGCATCCACCACACCCTCGCCCGCCATGTCGAGGGCGCCTCGCACATGGCCGAGGGGTACACGAGGACCCACCCGGGCAACATCGGTGTCTGCATCGGCACCTCCGGCCCCGCCGGCACCGACATGATCACCGGGCTGTACTCCGCCACCGGCGACTCCGTCCCGATCCTGTGCATCACGGGCCAGGCCCCGACCGCCGTGATCCACAAGGAGGACTTCCAGGCCGTCGACATCGCGTCCATCGCGGGCCCGGTGACGAAGATGGCCGTCACCGTCCTGGAGGCCGCCCAGGTCCCCGGCGTCTTCCAGCAGGCCTTCCACCTCATGCGCTCCGGCCGCCCCGGCCCGGTCCTGATCGACCTCCCGATCGACGTCCAGCTGACCGAGATCGAGTTCGACCCGGAGACCTACGAGCCCCTCCCGGTCTACAAGCCGGCCGCGAGCCGCGCGCAGATCGAGAAGGCGATCGGTCTCCTCAACGCCTCCGAGCGCCCCCTGATCGTCGCCGGCGGCGGTGTCATCAACGCCGACGCGGCCGAACTCCTCGTCGAGTTCGCCGAGTTGACCGGCACCCCGGTCGTCCCGACCCTGATGGGCTGGGGCGTCCTGCCCGACGACCACGAACTGAACGCCGGCATGGTGGGCCTGCAGACCTCGCACCGCTACGGCAACGCCACCTTCCTGGAGTCCGACTTCGTCCTCGGCATCGGCAACCGCTGGGCCAACCGCCACACCGGCAAGCTGGACGTCTACACGGCCGGCCGGAAGTTCGTGCACGTCGACGTCGAGCCCACCCAGATCGGCCGGATCTTCGCGCCGGACTACGGCATCGCCTCCGACGCGAAGGCCGCCCTGGCCCTCTTCGTCGAGGTGGCAAGGGAGTTGAAGGCCGCGGGCAGGCTGCCCGACCGCAGCGCCTGGGCCGCGGCCGCGCAGGAGAAGAAGGCGACCCTCCAGCGCCGTACGCACTTCGACGACATCCCCATCAAACCGCAGCGGGTCTACGAGGAGATGAACAAGGCCTTCGGCCCGGAGACCCGGTACGTCTCCACCATCGGCCTCTCCCAGATCGCCGGTGCCCAGATGCTGCACGTCTTCCGGCCTCGGCACTGGATCAACTGCGGTCAGGCGGGTCCCCTCGGCTGGACGATCCCGGCCGCGCTGGGCGTCGCCAAGGCCGACCCGGAGGCACAGGTCGTGGCGCTGTCCGGCGACTACGACTTCCAGTTCATGATCGAGGAGTTGGCCGTCGGGGCGCAGCACCGGATCCCGTACATCCATGTCCTGGTGAACAACTCCTACCTGGGCCTGATCCGCCAGGCCCAGCGCGCCTTCGACATCGACTTCCAGGTCAACCTGGAGTTCGAGAACGTCAACTCCCCGGAACTGGGCGTCTACGGCGTCGACCACGTCAAGGTCGCCGAGGGCCTCGGCTGCAAGGCGATCCGGGTGACGGACCCGGCGGAGCTGGGGGCGGCGCTGGAACAGGCGAAGAAACTCGCCGCGGAGTTCCAGGTGCCGGTGGTCGTCGAGGCGATCCTGGAGCGGGTCACCAACATCTCGATGTCCACCACCAACGACATCGGGAACGTGGTCGAGTTCGAGGAGCTCGCGACGGAGCCGGCGCACGCGCCGACGTCGATCAGGACGCTCAAGGTCTGACACCGCGCACGGCTGAAGGGCGGTCCCACCGTGATGGTCGGACCGCCCTTTCCCGTGCCCGGCTCCCCCGAAGCCGTCCCCCGTCGTGTGGCCCGCCGCCCCCGTGCCGGCGGGCCCTCACGTGTAGAGAATGTGCCCGAGGCAGCGTCCGGTTGAAGCCCCTTGACCCATGTTCAGAGCTTGATTTGAGGTTTCGGCTGCGGGCCGGTGGGGGCTGGTCGCGCAGTTCCCCGCGCCCCCAAACAGGTGGGTACAGCTGGGCAGGCCCTCGCTGCACCCACTCAGGGGCGCGGGGAACTGCGCGACCAGCCACGATGCACCCGCACCCGCCGACGGACAGCACTCGGCACCCCGCAACGCGAAAAAGCGCAGGACACGGCAGAGCCGTATCCCACGCGGGACCGCGGCGGTAGCGACGGTACCGGCACGCCCCCTTCCCTCAGGTCGAAGAAGGAGGGCCCGGCGCCTTCACCACCGCACTGGCTCGCACACCGCCGCGGTCCGTTCCCCGCCCCGCCCGCCACCGGGCGACCACCCCTCATCCGGGTCGCCGGTGCGTCGGGGCAGGGAGTCTCGAACGTGTTGTGGTACCGGGCGGCGCCACCGCCTGGGCGCGACAGGACAGATGTCAGCAGTGGCGCCGCCCGGGGTCTTGGGGAGGTGTCAGACCTGCGCCCCGGACAGCCGCTCAACCGCCCGCAGCAGCGCCGAGTGGTCCAGGCCGCCGTCGCCCTGGGCCCGGAGACTGGCGACCAGTTGGGCGACCACGGCGCCCACCGGCAGGGCCGCGCCGACATTGCGGGCGGCGTCGGTGACGATGCCCATGTCCTTGTGGTGCAGGTCGATCCGGAAGCCTGGCTTGAAGTCGCGCTGGAGGAAGTTGTCCTTCTTGCGCGTCAGCACGGTCGAGCCGGCGAGGCCGCCGTTCAGGACGTCCAGCGCGGCCTTCAGGTTCACGCCCGACTTCTCCAGGAAGACCACGGCCTCGGCGCACGCCTGGATGTTCACGGCGACGATCAGCTGGTTGGCGGCCTTCACGGTCTGCCCCGAGCCGTGCGGCCCGCACAGCACGATGGTCTTGCCCAGTGCCTCGAAGACCGGCTCGGCCTCGTCGAAGTCGGCCTGTTCACCGCCGACCATGATGGACAGCACCGCCTCGATCGCTCCGGCCTCACCGCCGGACACGGGCGCGTCCAGGACGCGGATGCCCTTCTCGGCGGCGGCCTTCGCGAGGTCCACCGAGGTCTGCGGGGTGATCGAGGACATGTCGATCAGCAGGGCGCCGGAGCGGGCGTGGGCGAGGATGCCCTCGGGGCCGTAGGCGATGGCCTCGACCTGCGGGGACGCGGGCACCATCGTGATGATCACGTCGGCGTCGCGCACGGCCTCGGCGATCGAACCGGCCGCGGTGCCACCCGCGGCGGCCAGCCGGTCCAGCTTGTCCTGCTCCAGGGTGTAGCCGGTGACGTCGTAACCCGCCTTGACCAGGTTCTCGGACATGGGGGAGCCCATGATGCCGAGGCCTATCCAGGCGATCTTGGGGAGACTGCTCATGTCGGGGGTGCCTCTCGGTGTGTAAGGGGGTCAGCGGGCGAGCCAGTCGAAGGCCTCGGAACTCGGGCGGTCGCCGGGCTTGTACTCCAGGCCGACCCAGCCGTCGTAACCGGCCTTGGCCAGCAGGCCCAGCAGCTCCTCGAGCGGCAGCGTCCCGGTGCCCGGCGCGCCGCGGCCCGGGTTGTCGGCGATCTGGACGTGCCCGGTCTTCGGGGTGAACTCCTCGATCACCGCCGGGAGGTCCTCGCCGTTCATGGACAGGTGGTAGAGGTCCATGAGGAAGCGCGCGTTGCCGAGGCCGCTCGCCGCGTTGACCTTGTCGACGATCCCGACCGCGGCCGGTGCGCTCACCAGCGGGTACCGCGGCGACTCGGGCTTGTTGAGGGCCTCGATCAGGAGGATCGCGCCGATCCGGTCGGCCGCGCGGGCCGCCAGGACCAGGTTCTCCAGCGCCAGCGCGTCCTGCTCGGCCGGGTCGACGCCTTCGACGCGGTTGCCGTACAGGGCATTGAGCGCCGTGGCACCCAGCGACCCGGCGAAGTCGGCGGCCACGTCGATGTTGGCGCGGAACCGCTCCGACTCCTCGCCCGGGATCGACAGGGCGCCGCGGTCCGGTCCGGGCAGCTCGCCGGCGTAGAAGTTCAGGCCGGTGAGCTGGACGCCGGCGTCCTCGATCGCCCGCTTCAGGGCGTCGAGCTCCGCCTGCTCGGGGGTCGGGGTGTCGATCCAGGGCCACCACAGCTCGACCGCGGTGAAGCCGGCCGCGGCCGCTGCCGCGGGGCGCTCCAGGAGGGGGAGTTCCGTGAAGAGGATCGACAGGTTGACGTTGAAGCGCTGCTCTGCGAATCCCATGGGGTCCCGGCGCTCCCTTCCGTGTCGAATGTTCCGTAATGCGGAAGTTAGTTTCTGCTTATTGGAAGACTGCCGTCGGGCTGAAGGCGTTGTCAAGAGGGCCCGGCGGAAAACGGCACCGCGGGTTAGGTTGTGCGCGTGCGATTGAGAGTGGAGTTCACGACCGAGCCCTTCGACCTCGACGAGGCCCCGGCGCACGCGCTGGTGGCCCGCGAGGTCATCGAGGCGGCCGAGCTGGACGCGGTGGACGTCGGCCCGTTCGGCAACACCGTGGAGGGTCGGGCCGACGAGGTGCTCGGCGCCGTGGACGCCCTGCTGCGCAGGACGCTGGCCTCCGGCGCCACCCGGGTCTCCCTCCAGGTCAACGTGGTCGGGGAAGGGGACGCGTGAGCGCCGACGAGCCGTTCATCACGGCGGTCAAGCCGCTGGTCGACGCCATGGGGGGCGAGCTGCTCCCGCCCGACGAGGCCGGTCCCGACGACGTCGTGCTCGCCTGGGAGGGCGCCGACGTCGTCGCCGTACGGCTGCCCCAGCTCGCGGACTCCCTCGACCACATCCTGGCCGCCATGGAGCGCAAGCGGGGCATGCCGCTCGCCGACCTCGACCGCAAGGCCAAGCAGGAGGTCGTACGGATACTGGAGGCGCGCGGCGCCTTTTCCGTACGGCATGGTGTGGAGACCGTGGCGAGCGCGCTCGGGGTCAGCCGCTTCACCGTCTACAACTACCTGAACCGGGACAAATCCTAGGGAAGGAAGCCCAGGTCGCAGGGAAGGAAGCCGGGCGGCTTTCGTTACCCCGATTTTTCAACAAACTGTTGACGTGATGTCGCGTCGGGGCGTTAGCTGACTCCCGTGACTTCGACTTCCACGCCCCCCGGCCTGGCCCGGTTCAACGTCCTGGAGGAGCACGCGGCCCACGCGGTCCTCCTGGAGGCGTGCGCCTCCACGGCGTGGGCTCGGCGTCTGCTCGCCGCCCGCCCCTACGCGACCGCGGACGACCTGTACGCCACGAGCGATGCCGCGATGGCCGAGCTGACCGCCGACGACCTCGGCGAGGCGATGGCCGGGCACCCGCCCATCGGCCGCCCCAAGCCCGGCGACCCGACCTCCGCCCGGGAGCAGTCCGGGATGGCCTCGGCCGACGACGAGCTCAAGGCCGAGATGCTCGAACTGAACCTGGCGTACCAGGAGCGGTTCGGCCATGTCTTCCTGATCTGCGCGACCGGCCGCAGCGCCGAGCAGCTGCGGGACGCGGTCAAGGAGCGGATCGGCAACGCGCCGGAGCGGGAACGCGAGATCGTCCGCACCGAGCTGGGCAAGATCAACCGTATCCGGCTCGCCCGCATCGTCGAAGAGGACGCCTGACCATGAGCACGAGCACCACCGCCTCCGTGTCCACGCACATCCTGGACACCAGCGTCGGCCGCCCCGCCGAGGGTGTCGCCGTCCGGATCTCCGCCCGCTCGGGGCGGTCCGCCCATGACGGGCAAGGAGGGGCCTGGCAGGCACTCGGCGGCTCCGCGACCGACGCGGACGGCCGGTGCAAGGACCTGCCGGCGCCGCCGGAGGGGACCAGCCACGTACGGCTCGACTTCGAGGTCGAACCGTACTTCTTGAAGAAGCAAGCCGATGCGCAGCAGGACGCCCCCGCGAATCGGGACAGCGGTGCCGGAGTGTTCTTCCCGGAGGTGGCGATCACCTTCGCCGTCGAACCCGGCGAGCACTACCACGTACCGCTGCTGCTCAACCCGTTCGGCTACTCCGTATACCGAGGGAGCTAGCTATGCCCACCATCCTGGGACAGAACCAGTACGGCAAGGCCGAGAACCGAGTCGTCAAGATCACGCGGGACGGCGCCACCCACCACATCAAGGACCTCAACGTCTCGGTGTCGCTGAGCGGCGACATGGACGACGTCCACTACTCCGGCTCCAACGCGCACGTCCTGCCGACCGACACCACCAAGAACACGGTGTACGCGTTCGCCAAGGAACACGGCATCGAGTCCGCCGAGCAGTTCGGCATCCACCTCGCCCGGCACTTCGTGACCTCGCAGGAACCGATCAGGACCGCGCGGATCCGCATCGAGGAGTACGCCTGGGAGCGGATCGAGCACGGCGGCGACAGCGCGCACTCCTTCGTGCGCAAGGGCCAGGAGACCCGCCTCGCGCAGATCACCTACGACGGCTCGTCGTGGGAGGTCGTCTCCGGCCTCAAGGACCTGACCGTGCTGAACTCGACCGACTCCGAGTTCTGGGGCTACGTCAAGGACAAGTACACGACGCTGCCCGAGGCGTACGACCGCATCCTGGCCACCGAGGTCTCCGGCCGCTGGCGCTTCAACTGGACCGACGACGCGCAGGACATGCCCGACTGGGACACGTCGTACGAGCAGACGAAGCAGCACATGCTCCGGGCCTTCGCCGAGACCTACTCGCTCTCGCTCCAGCAGACGCTGTACCAGATGGGCTCGCGGATCATCGAGAACCGCGACGAGATCGACGAGGTCCGCTTCTCGCTGCCGAACAAGCACCATTTCCTGGTGGACCTGGAGCCCTTCGGCCTCAAGAACAACAACGAGGTGTACTTCGCCGCCGACCGGCCCTACGGCCTGATCGAGGCGACCGTCCTGCGGGACGGGCGCGAGGCGAGGATCCCCACGGACCTGACCAACCTCTGAGGGGCGCACCATGACCGCAGTTCAGCGCATCGTGATCGAGAACTGTTCGATCGCGACCGTAGACGCCGACGACACCGAGTACGCCTCCGGCCACGTCGTCATCGCCGGCAACCGCATCGAGTCCGTCGGCGCGGGCCGGGCCCCCGAGGGCCTCCAGGACGTCGTACGGCGCATCGACGCCACCGGCCACCTGGTGACCCCCGGCCTGGTCAACACCCACCACCACTACTACCAGTGGATCACCCGGGGCCTGGCCACCGACCACAACCTCTTCAACTGGCTCGTCGCGCTGTACCCGACCTGGGCGCGCATCGACGAGGAGATGGTCTACGCGGCCGCCCAGGGATCACTCGCGATGATGGCCCGCGGTGGTGTCACGACCGCGATGGACCACCACTACGTCTTCCCGGCCGGTTCCGGCGACCTGTCCGGCGCCATCATCCGCGCGGCCCGCGAGACCGGCGTCCGCTTCACCCTCGCCCGCGGCTCCATGGACCGCAGCGAGAAGGACGGCGGACTGCCCCCGGACTTCGCCGTGGAGACACTCGAAGGCGCCCTCGCCGCGACCGAGGCCACCGTCAAGGAGCACCACGACTCCTCCTTCGACGCCATGACCCAGGTCGCCGTGGCCCCCTGCTCGCCGTTCTCCGTCTCCACCGAACTCCTGCGGGAGGGCGCCGAGTTGGCCCGCCGCCTCGGGGTGCGGCTGCACACCCACGGCTCGGAGACCGTCGAGGAGGAGCAGTTCTGCAAGGAACTGTTCGGCATGGGCCCGACCGACTACTTCGAGTCCACCGGCTGGCTCGGCGAGGACGTGTGGATGGCGCACTGCGTCCACATGAACGACTCCGACATCGCCGCGTTCGCCCGGACGAGGACGGGCGTGGCCCACTGCCCGTCCTCAAATGCCCGACTGGCGGCGGGAATCGCGCGGGTCCCCGACATGCTCGCGGCCGGCGTCCCGGTCGGCCTCGGCGTCGACGGCACGGCGTCCAACGAGTCCGGCGAGCTGCACACCGAGCTGCGCAACGCGCTGCTCATCAACCGGCTCGGCGCACACCGGGAAGCGGCGCTGAACGCCCGCCAGGCGCTGCGTCTGGGCACCTACGGCGGCGCCCAGGTCCTCGGCCGGGCCGCCGAGACCGGCTCCCTGGAGGCCGGCAAGCTCGCCGACCTGGTGCTGTGGAAGCTCGACACCCTCGCGCACGCCTCGATCGCCGACCCGGTGACCGCACTGGTCTTCGGCGCGGCCGCACCGGTCACGGCCTCGTTCGTGAACGGCCGTCAGATCGTCGAGAACGGCCGCCTGTCGCACGTCGACGAGGACGCCGTCGCCCGCTCCACGCGGGAACAGGCCCAGCGTCTGGCGCGGATCGCCGCGCAGGGCTGAGCAGTTCACCCGGACTCCGGCCGAGAGGGACGGCTCTCGGTCGGCAGCCGTGGACCCGGTTGCGGGTGCCACAGCGGCCGTGCCCGGGGCGCGCGTCGGACGCGCGCGCCCCGGAACGGTCGTCACTGTCCTGCCTCGGAACGGTCGTCACTGTCCTGCCCCCGACCGGTTGTCACCGTCCCTGAGCGGTCGTCACCGTCCCCGAGCGTCTCAACCGTCCCAGGAGCGGATCCCGTTCCGGCGAGAACCCTTCCCCCCCCGGTCCCGCACGACCGCGCACCACCTCCAAGAAACCCACGTCAGTGCCGACGTGTAACCGCCCGGAGGCGAGCCGCTGTGTCAGTCCACCCCGTTGACGAGAAACTCCCCGCCCTGAAGATGGCGACCACCGGCCTCCAGCACGTGGCCGCCATGTACGCCGGAGTCGTCGCCCCACCCCTGATCGTCGGCGCGGCCATCGGCCTGACCGCCACCGACCTCACCTTCCTGACCGGTGCCTGTCTGTTCACCGCGGGTCTCGCCACCTTCCTCCAGACCCTCGGCATCTGGCGGATCGGCGCCCGGCTGCCCTTCGTCAACGGCGTCACCTTCGCCGGGGTGGCCCCCATGACCGCCATCGTCGCCGCCACGGACGACAAGTCCGAGGCCCTGCCCGTCATCTTCGGCGCGGTGATCGTCGCGGGCCTCCTCGGCTTCCTCGCCGCTCCCTTCTTCAGCAAGGCGATCCGGTTCTTCCCGCCGGTCGTCACCGGGACCGTCATCACCCTGATCGGAGTCTCCCTCCTGCCGGTCGCCTTCGGCTGGGCACAGGGCCCCAACCCCGGTGCACGGGACTACGGTTCGACGACCAACCTGGGCCTGGCGGCGGCAACCCTCCTGATCGTGCTGCTCCTTCGGCGCTTCACCCACGGCTTCGTCAAGCAAGTGGCCGTACTGCTCGGCCTGGTGGCCGGCACCCTGGTCGCGATCCCCTTCGGCGCCACGGACTTCGGCCCGGTCGCCGACGCGGCCGTCGTCGGCTTCCCGACCCCCTTCCACTTCGGCACCCCGCGGTTCCAGCTCGCCGCGATCCTCTCGATGTGCGTGGTCATGGTGGTCTCGATGACCGAATCCACCGCGGACATGCTGGCGTTGGGCGAGATCGTCGAGCGTCCCGCCGACGAGCGGACCATCGCCGCGGGCCTGCGCGCCGACACCCTCGGCTCGGCCCTCAGCCCCCTCTTCAACGGCTTCATGTGCAGCGCCTTCGCCCAGAACATCGGCCTGGTCGCGATGACGAGGATCCGCAGCCGGTACGTCGTCGCCACCGGCGGCGCCTTCCTGGTGCTGATGGGCCTGTGCCCGATGGCCGCCTCGCTCATCGCCGTCGTACCGCGCCCGGTGCTCGGCGGCGCCGGAGTCGTCCTGTTCGGCTCGGTCGCCGCGAGCGGTATCCAGACCCTGGTCAGGGCCGGCCTGGAGAAGGACAACAACGTCCTGATCGTCGCCGTGTCCCTCGCGGTCGGGATCATCCCGATCACCGCGCCGGAGTTCTACCACGCCTTCCCCGAGACCGCGAAGATCGTCCTGGACTCGGGGATCTCGACGGGCTGTGTGGCCGCGGTGACGCTGAACCTGGTCTTCAACCACCTCGGCAGGGGCCGGGACGCCAAGGACGTCACCCACCCCATGGAGACGGTCCCCGCTCAGTCGATCTCGTAACTGTCCCCGTACACCCGCCACTTGAGCGGGGTGTCCAGGTCGAGATTGCCCGCGGTGAGGAACACCCGCTGGGCGGTCTCGACCCGGCTCACGTCACGGTGCGCCGCCTCCTGACGCATCGCCCACACCCGCGCGTCCAGGAAGGCGTGCAGATACGCGGTCTGGTCGCCGCCGTCCGCGGGGGTGTCCGCGTGTACGAGGGCCCGGTCGCGGATGCCGCCGAAGCTCAGGGCGTCCCTGCCGGGGCCGTGCATGACCATCGCGTCGTAGTAGACGAACTGCCCGAGCGTGCCCAACCCGTCCCGCTTGGCGCGGGCGACCGCCGGGTCGAAGTAGCCGCGGTCCCGCTCGTCCCGCTGCGCCGCGCGGAACGCGGCCGTCTTCGCCGCGGCCCGCCAGGCCGCCGGGAAGCCCGGGTCGAGACCCTCGTGCGAGTCGGTGCCGTCCACCGCGCGCAGGGCGGGCAGATAGGGGGCGAGGGGATTGCCGGGGACCCGGTCCGTGTACAGCTCGACCAGCGCGAGCATGTCGCTCGTACCGGAGCAGAACCCGATGATGCCGGCGGTGTAGCCGCGGCCGTCCCCGATGTCCTCGATGTACGCGTACTGCGCCTGCCAGTCCAGCGAGGAGTTCTCCGCACTGGACACCAGCCGCATCGCCAGGTCCTTCTTCACCGGGTCGTCGAGCCCACCGGGGCCCGCGGCCTCGGCGGACGGCCACCGGGTGCTCAGCGCGCCGGCCCCGAGGACGGCGAGCAGGGTGCGGCGGGCGGCCGCTCTGGACAGGAAGGCCACGTCGTCTCCAAGAGGGGTGGCAGGAAGGGGAGTTGAGGATGGCGCGCCGACTTGTGGAGGGCGTAGGGCTGCGGTGGCGGGTCGCTGTGAGAACCCGTCACCGGCTGTCGATCGCCTGGCAGGCCCCGGGAGCGGGAAGCCGTCCGGTGAAGTAGGAGCGCGGCGGGACACCCATCACGGTGCGGAAGTCGGACGTCATGTGGGACTGGTCGTAGTAGCCGGTGGCGGCGGCCAGATCGGCCCAGCGCAGCTCGGTGGCGTGGGCGAGCACGGCACGGATGCGGTGGATACGGGCGTAGTGCTTGGGGGAGAGGCCGACACCGTCACGGAACAGATTGCGCAACTGGCGCTCACTGACGGCGAGTTCCCGCGCCACGTCCCTGACCTGACCGGGTATGTGGTCCGAGCGGACCGACAGCGCGGTGACCGCGGCCCGCAGCAGCGCGGTCCGGCCCTCGCCGACCGGGGCGGGCAGCCGGTCCGGGAGGAGGTCGGTGAGCCGGGCCACCGCTTCCTCGTGCTCCAGCCGCCCGAGGTCGTACGACAGCTGCCGCGCCGTACGGCCGGGCAGTGCGCCCAGCGGCACGACCCGGCCGACGAGTTCGACGGCCGGGACGCCGAGCAGCGGCCGGACGGTCCCCGGCGCGAGCCGTACCTGCGTGCAGGACACTCCCGGCCTGCCCCGGTGGTACGTGGCGCGGACGCGGGGGCCGACGACCAGCAGGGAGGGCCGGCCGTGCCCCTCGGTGCGGACGACCACCCTGGTCGCGGAGTCCGGCAGATGCACGAAGGGCTCCCGCGGGTCGACCTCCACGGTGACGGGATCGGAGAGGGAGTGGGTCACGGCTCCACGGTAAGCGGGGGGCCGGGGGGTTCGGGGGCGCGAAACGTGCCGGAATTTCCTAGCGGCGGGGGTGTGTGGTGTGCCGTTCTTCGGGTGCGGGCCGGAGAAGGTGGGTACAGCTGGGCGGGCTTCGACTGCACCCACCCAGGGGCGCGGGGAACTGCGCGACCGGCCACGACGCAGCCGCACCCGCGCGACGCAGGGCGTGGCACACCTTCAGCCCCGCCGAGCCGTCCGCAGGACCACCGCGGCCAGTACCAGGGCCCCCGCCGCAATCCCCGCCCCCACCCCGAACGCCAGCCGGTACCCGTCCGCCGTCGCCGGGACCAGTTCCGCACCCCGTGCCAGCAGCCCCTCCGTCCGGCTCGCCGCCAGCACCGACAGCACCGCCAGGCCCAGCGAACCACCCACCACCTGCGTAGTGTTGAACAGCCCCGAGGCCAGACCCGCGTCCTCCTCCCGGGCCCCCGCCATGGCCAGCCCCGTCAGCGCGGGCATCGCCGCCGCGAACCCGGTGGCCAGCAGAAGCAGCGCCGGAAGGACGTCCGCGAGGTACGACCCGTCGGCCGGGGCGCGGCTCAGCAGGGCCATCCCGGCCAGGATGAGGACGAGCCCCGCCAAGAGCACCCGGTACGCGCCGAACCGTCCGACGGTCCGCGCCGACAGCCCCAGCATCAGCACCCCGATCACCACTGGCGCCGGAAGGAACGCCGTGCCGGTGAGCAACTCGCCGAATCCCAGGACACGTTGGAGGTACAGCGCCCCGATGAACTGGAAGCCGTACATCGTGGCGATCATCAGGATCTGGACGGCGTTCGCGCCCGACAGCAGCCGGGAGCCGAACAGCCGAAGCCGCAGCAGGGGCCGGGCGGCCCGGGCCTGCCGCACGGTGAACGCCGTGAACAGGGCGAGGGCGACCGCGGCCAGGAGGAGCGTCGTGATCGGCTCCCGGTCGCCGGAGCCGACGATCACGTACACCGTGAGCATCAGCGCCCCGGTGACCAGCGCGGCCCCCGGGTAGTCCGCGCCCCGGCCGAGGCCTTCCCCGTCCTCCGGGGCGAGCACGCGGACGGCCGCCAGCAGGGCGACGAGCCCGATCGGCAGGTTGATCAGGAAGATCCAGTGCCAGTTCAGGGCCTGCGTCAGCGCGCCGCCGAGGAACGTGCCCAGCGCCCCGCCCGCCGCCCCGACCGCGCTGAACACCGCGATGGCCCGGGCCTGCGCACGCGGCTCCGGGAACAGCGCGACCAGCATGCCGAGCACCACCGCCGAGGTCATCGCCCCGCCCACACCCTGGAGGGCACGTGCCGCGATCAGCGTGCCCTGGCCGTTCGCCGTCCCGCACAGCACCGACGCCACCGTGAACACGGCCAGCCCCGCCACGAACATCCGCTTGCGGCCGACCAGGTCACCGAGCCGGCCCGCCAGCAACAGCAGCCCGCCGAACGGGATCAGATACGCGTTGACCACCCACGCGAGACCGGGCCCCGTGAAGCCGAGGTCGCTCTGGACGGCCGGCATCGCGACCGTGACGATGTTGCCGTCCAGGACCGTCATGAGGGTTCCCGCGCACAGGACGACGAGGGCCGTCCAGCGGGAGTACGTTCGGTGCGGCGCTCGCGCCGGGGACTGGGCAGTGACCGTCATGGCGGTATGGCCTCCGCGTTCTCCAAGAGTTCCAATTGGTCGCCCAGGTGCACGACTTGTAACGGGGACCATCGTCAGTGACCATGGAGAGCGGCGTAAGGAGGCAGTCCGATGTCCCAGAGGAACACCGGTGTTACCACCCAGGTCGTGAACGCGCACGCGTGCCCGGTGCGGGAGGTTCTTGACAGGGTCTCCGGAAAATGGAGCGTGCAGATCCTCGTCGCGGCCGCCCACGGGCCCATCCGCTTCACCGAGCTGGAGCGCGGCATCGAGGGCATCAGCCGCCGGATGCTGACCCTGACCCTGCGCAACCTGGAGCGCGACGGCCTCGTCACCCGCACCGTCCATCCGACGGTCCCGCCCAAGGTCGAGTACGAACTCACCCCCGTCGCGCACGAGTTGAACGAGACCCTGCAACGCCTGACCGACTGGGCGGAGCGCAACAGGGTCTACATCGCCGAGGCGCGGGCCGGCTACGACGCCCGGCACGAACCGGAACCGGCCTGAGCTGCAGCCGGCCGGCCTGAGCTACAACAGGCTCGGGTCGGTGGCCAGCCCCTTGAGGACCTCGCCCGGGTCCGGCACCAGGCGCCGCGCGTTCAGGTCCATCAGCCCGCCGACCGCGGTGATCTCGGCCGCCACGGTGCCGTCCTTCTTGCGGATCGTCTGCCGTATCCGGAACGTCTTGCCCTCGCCCCACTCGAAACCGCAGCTCACCTCCACCTCGTCACCCGCCAGCAGCTCCCGCAGGTAGCGGATGGTGGTCTCCAGCGCCACCGGACCCACCCCGCTGCCGATGAGCCCGGCCTGGGTGATCCCGGCGGCCCTGAGCAGCGACCAGCGGGCGTGCTCGGCGTAGTTGAGGTACACGCTCTGGTTGAGGTGGCCCTGTACGTCCGTCTCGTATCCCCGCACGGTCACCGGTACGGAAAACGGCTCGCTCACGTCAATCCCCTCTCACGCCACGGCAGTTACCGTGACTGATCCTGACACGTGCCCTCTACACCCGGCGGGGGGAGGCCAGCAGGTACCGGGTCCCGGTGCGCGGCTGGGTGTACTCGCCGACCTGCCAGCCGGCCTGCTCCAGAGTGCCCGCGCAGGTCCGCAGGGCCTCGCCGTCGGGGGCGTGCACGGCGACGGCCTCCGGCTGCGGGGTGGCCCGCACCCGGTAGCCGGGCGTGCCGCCCGCTTCCGGGGGATGGCCGGCCGCTTCCAGGGCGAGGGCGGCGGCCTGCACGAGATGGCCGCGCTCCCAGCCGCACGGCCGGTCCGTGGACCCGTCCGGATTGGTCATCCGGCGCAGCTCCAGCAGCCCCTCCCAGGCGCTGTGCACCTCGCGCACCCGGGCCGGACCGGCTTCGGCGGGCTCCTCGGTGCCGCCGACGTGGGCGGTGAACACACCGGGGGAGGCGGCGGGAGCGGTGGTGGGGGCCGGGGCCTGCTCGGGGGTCCCGGCGACCGTCTCGCGTATGCGGTGTCCGGCCGGGGTCAGGAAGTGGTCGTGCGGCGGCCGGGGGTGCCGGAAGGCCAGACCCCGCTTGACCAGCGCGTCCAGCTGGGACTCCGTGCCCTTGATCCGACCGGTGACGGGATCGGCGGCGTCGATGACACGCCGCTGGGCGGCGGTGGGCGGTCGTGTCACGGCGTGCTCCTTCCGGGCGACGGGTTGCCGACGGACCGTACAGCGGTCGTACGACAACGGGGCCGTGCGGATCACTGGCCCTTCGCCTCGAAGGCTACGACGAGGGTCTGACATTCCACTCGGCGATCACCGGCCGCCCGTGCTCGGTCCCCAGTCGGCACAGGGTTCCCGTGGCCAGCTGGAACAGGGCCCCGGCCGACGGGGGCAGTCCGAGCCGGCGCGCGGTGAGCACGCGCAGGAGGTGCCCGTGCGCGACCAGCACCACGTCCCCCTCGGTGTCGGCGTGCGCCGCGTCCACGTCGGCCAGGACACGGTCCGCCCGCTCGCCGACCTGCTCGGGGCTCTCCCCGGGGTGGTCGGGCGGGCCGGGCGCGACGCCGTCCGTGAACAGGAACCAGTCCGGGCGTTCCCGCTGGATCTCGACGGTCGTGACGCCCTCGTAGCCGCCGTAGTCCCACTCGCGCAGGTCGGCGTCGACCCGGAGGTCGTGCAGGCCGATGAGTTCCGCGGTCTCGCGCGCCCGCTGGAGGGGGCTGACGAAGGCGGCGCCGATGCGGTGGGAGCGGATCAGCGGCACCAGGCTGCGCGCCTCCTCCCGGCCGCGCTCGGTCAGCGGTACGTCCGTCCGGCCGGTGTGCCGCCCGGACCGCGACCACTCGGTCTCCCCGTGCCGCACCAGAAACAGATCACCCACGCCCGCACCTTTCCCACGGTCCTCCCAGCACCGTGCCACAGCGCCGGGTGTCCCGCAGAACAGCGTGACCCGCGGTCCACCGCCCACGGCCACGTTGCGGGGCTCCGGACGACAGTGAGAGCGAGCCCTGCACCGCGCGGGCCGCACCGATGCAGAGCAGCCGGCCCCCCGCCTCACACCCCCGGCAACCCCTGTACCGACTGGGCGAGTTGACCCACCGCGACCACCAACGGCGTCACCGGCTGGACGAATTCGTTGAGGCGGGTCAGGGCTCGGCGCAGCACCGTGGGCTGGGGTTCCGGTTCGTCCAGTTCCTCGCGGAGGCGGCGCAGTTCCCTGGTCGTGGCGTCCGGGTCGGTCAGCGCCGCTCGGTGTTCCTCCAGCAACCGCTCGACGTGCGCGAGGAGTTCGGCCGTACGCTCGGCGTCCCGGGACTGGAAGGAGACCGAGCCGGAGAAGGCCTGGGCGCCGTGTCCCACCGCCTGGTTGCCGACGTAGTGCGTGCCGCCGCTGATCATGACGCCGTTGTTGACCGGAGGGTCCTGGCGCCCGTCGTCGTTGCCCATGATGAGAACCTCCTCGACCTACTTGCCGGACCCCGCACCGGACCCGGACCCGGCTCCCCCCACGGCACCGGGCGCCGTGGCCCCCGACTGCTGCCGAGGGATGTTCTGCGTGGCGGTCGCCCCCGTGCCGATCGCCTGGTTGCCGATGATGCTTGTGCCGCCCTGCTGGATGAGCCCCTGGTTGAGAATGGTCTGCTGCTGGGCGCGGAAGTCGGTGATGTCGTACCCGCGCGCGTCCAGGAACTCACGGATCGCGGCGAGCGTGTGACGCTCCACCAGGGACGTGATCCGCGTGGCGTCCACGACCTGGAAGTAGTTGTGGTAGTCGGGGCTGAGCGCCAGCTCCCGGACGCTCAACCGCGCACCGAAGTCGTAGACCGGATCCTGCTCCAGGGCCCTGAGCTCGTCCACCATCCGTCTGCTGTGCCGCTCGTCGAAGTACGCCTGCCGCAGCGCCCGGAACGGCGCCCCGTAGAAGGCCTTGCCGGTGCGGGGGACGGCGTCCAGCAGCAGCCCGCGCCGCGCGTGGGAGGAGAGCGGTCCGCGCAGCCGGTCCACGACGTGGTACTCGGCGCGCACCGGGCCGAGCACGTGGTTGCTGCACTGCAGGTGCAGCGTCCGCCCCGTCGTCGAGAAGTGCAGGAACACGCTCGGCACCACGTCCCCGCCCCACAACGGCACATGGACGGCCAGATGGTGGCGGACCGCCCCGGTGGGACGCTCCATGATCCGCTCGACCTCGTCGGGCGACAGCCGGGCGGCCGGGGCGAGGGTCTTGGTCCTGATGAAGCGTTGGTCGTCGCCGATGCTCGTCCCGCTGGCGAAGACCCGGTCCTCGATGACGAGAGAGGCGAGCGGCCCGAGGGACCCGAGGGCCTCGGCGGCGTCCACCGCCGCGCCGTTGGCGTCCGCCGTCGCCGACCCGTCCCCACCGGCGCGCGCGGTTGTCCTGAGCCATGCGCGCACGTGGTCGACGAGTTCGGCGACCGTGAACGCCTCCGGAGCGGCCGGTCGCGGCGGCTTCCCGACGGGATCGCCGGCGGGCAGCAACGGCACCGCGAGCGACCACCGTGAGGCGGCCTTCGCGTACCCGATGAAGGGCGTGTAGCCGCTGTACACCGTGACGTTCCCGTCCTGGGCCTCCCGGATGGCCGCCAGCCGCTCGGCCATCCACTTGCGCCGCGGCACGGTCGGCCGCGGCTGCCGGGCGAACGCCTCGCGGGTCATCGTCGTGCGCAGCACCCGGTCGACGTCGAGATCGTGGCGTACGACCGTGACGTACGCGAACGCCACCGCCGCCACCGACAGCAGCGCGGCCGGCACCCCGCCGAGATAGGAGCCCAGCAGCCAGGTCACGAAGCCGGGGGCGGGCAGCAGGGAGACGACGACGCCGAAGGTGAAGGCCAGGACCACGGCGACGCCGGCCGTGACGGCGGTGCCCACCAGGACCCTGCCCCGGGGCTGGTGGTGGCCGCGGGTGGCCAGGCTCGGCCGGACGCCGGCCTGCTGGGTGGTCGACAGGAAGAAGGCGACGAACAGCAGCCACAGGGGTGCGAACACCGCCACCACGACGAAGGCCGTGGTCAACCGCAGGTCGCGGCGCTGCCGCAGCTCCTGGGCGGTCAGACAGTGGCGTACCACCGCCACCAGGTCGACGTCGGGCGAGGCCGCCACGGCGCCGGCCTCGTCTGCGAGGAGGTCCTCGACCACCCGGTCGGCGAAGTCCTCGTCGACGTAGGCCGCGGCGCACAGGTACCGGGTGACGTCACCCGGCGCGCTCCCGACCGGCATGTGGACCGGCGCGGTCGTCATGCCGAGCCCTCTCTCTCTCAGGCGGCGGAGCGGCGCCGTCACGGCGCCGATGGAGCTCTTGGTGCCCGTGCGGGGCAGTCCTGTCGTCACCAGCATGAGCAGTACGCCCGCCACCAGGCCGAACAGGAGACCGCTGGGCAGCAGGTAGTCCAGCATCATGTCGTTCGGCGCCAGCTGGACGTCGGTCACGAAGGTCTTGTGCAGGCCCCACCACAGCAGGTTGGCCGCGACCGAGACAGAAAGGCCCACGAGGAGGCAGCGGATCCGGCCCGCCTTCCCGCGGGCCGACATCCGCCACAGGAAGAAGGCGAGCCCCGCGATCAGGAACAGGACGGCGAGGTCGTTCACGACCAGACCGGAGGTGGTCCCGTACTGGGCGGACGACGTGTCCCAGCGGGGGACGAACGCCGCTTCGAACAGGCGGCGCAGGGTCTTGCTGTCGGACCCCTCGATGTAGAACTTCCGCTCGTAGCGGTCCCAGATCGGCCGTTGCACCCACGGGCTGCCCAGCAGGCCGACGGTCAGGACGAGCAGCGCGAGCCGGCCGCGTAAGGCCGAGGACGTGCCCGGAGCACGCCGACGAGACAACAACACCACCCGGGATCCCCCCGTCCCCCGGCCCTGCGGATCAGTGGCCGCACACTAGGGCATCCCCGCTCTCGCCGACCGTGAACCCCAGCAACCCCGTCAGCTACCGCGCAACCCCCCGACAGCTACTGCCGGTACCCGCTCAGGAACCGCCCGATCCGCCCGATCGCCGCCTCCAGGTCCTCCGCGTGGGGCAGCGTCAGGATGCGGAAGTGGTCCGGCGTCGGCCAGTTGAACCCGGTGCCCTGCACGACCTGGATCTTCTCCCGCAGCAGCAGGTCCAGGACGAACCTCTCGTCGTCGTGGATCTTGTGGACCTTGGGGTCGAGGCGCGGGAAGGCGTACAGCGAGCCCTTCGGCTTCACGCACGACACACCGGGGATCTCGTTGAGCTTCTCCCAGGCCACGGTGCGCTGTTCGTGCAGTCGGCCACCGGGGGCGGTGAGGTCGTGGATGGACTGCCGGCCGCCGAGTGCGGCCTGGATGGCGTACTGGGCGGGGGCGTTGGCGCACAGCCGCATGGAGGCCAGCATGGTCAGGCCCTCCAGGTAGTTCTTCGCGTGCTGCTTCGGCCCGGTGACGACCAGCCAGCCGGAGCGGAAGCCGGCCACCCGGTACGTCTTCGACAGACCGCAGAAGGTCAGCACGACCAGGTCGGGGGCGAGCGCGGCGACGGAGTGGTGCACGGCGTCGTCGTAGAGGATCTGGTCGTAGATCTCGTCGGCGAAGACCATCAGGCCGTGCCGGCGGGCGAGGTCGAGGATGCCCTCGATGATCTCCTTCGGGTAGACCGCGCCGGTGGGGTTGTTCGGGTTGATGATGACGACGGCCTTGGTGCGGTCCGTGATCTTCGAGGCCATGTCGTCCAGGTCCGGGTACCAGTCGGCCTGTTCGTCGCAGAGGTAGTGCACCGCCTTGCCGCCGGCGAGCGTGGTGACCGCCGTCCAGAGGGGGAAGTCCGGTGCGGGGATGAGGATTTCGTCGCCGTCCTCGACCAACGCCTGTACGGCCATGGAGATCAGCTCGGAGATGCCGTTGCCGAGGAAGACGTCGTCGACGCCGACCTCCAGGCCCAGGGTCTGGTAGCGCCCGGCCACGGCCCGGCGGGCGGAGAGGATGCCGCGCGAGTCGGTGTAGCCGTGCGCCCGCGGCAGCATCCGGATCATGTCCTGGAGGATCTCCTCCGGCGCCTCGAAGCCGAACAGCGCGGGGTTGCCGGTGTTCAGGCGCAGCACGCTGTGGCCCGCCTTCTCCAGTGCGTCGGCGTGCTCGATCACCGGGCCGCGGATCTCGTAGCAGACCTCGCTGAGCTTGTTCGACTGCCGGAACTCCATGCGCTGCTGCCTCTCCGGTTTCGTGTGTTGCTTGGTTTTACCAAGCACGAGCTTGGAAAGTCCAACAACTTGTCTAGACTGCGTCGCATGTCACCTCGCCGAAGCTACGACCAGTACTGCTCCGCGGCCCGCGCCCTCGATGTCGTGGGCGACCGCTGGACCCTGCTGATCGTCCGGGAACTGCTGGCCGGCCCGCGCCGCTACACGGACCTGCACGCCGACCTGCCCGGCGTGAGCACGGACGTACTGGCCTCACGGCTGAAGGACATGGAGCGCGACGGCCTCACCACGCGACGCCGGCTCCCCCCGCCCGGCGCCGCTTTCGTTTACGAACTCACCGCGCGCGGACGCGAGTTGCTCCCGGTGCTCCAGGCCCTCGGCACCTGGGGCGGACCCGAACTCGGCGACCGGCGGCCCACCGACGCCGTCCGCGCACACTGGTTCGCGCTGCCCCTGCTGCGCTCGCTGGAGGGCGAAGGGCTCGTCGAAGTGCGCCTGGAGGAAGGGGACTTCCATCTGTACGCAGGCGCCGAGGACGGTCCCGCGTACGGCGACGGACCGGCCCCCGGGGAGCCGGACGCACGGCTCGTCCTGGACGCGGAGACCTGCGGGGCGCTGGCACGGGGGGAGTTGAGCCTGCCGGACGCGGTGCGCGACGGGCGGGTCCAGGTGACCGGCGACGGGGCGATCGCCAAGGCGCTGCGGGAGGCGTGAACGCGAAGAAGGCCCGCCGGAGCGGGCCTTCTCCTGGTGCGACGCCGGTTCAGGCGCCGGGCGGTACCCGGGACGGCCGTCCCGACCCGCGCGTCAGCGCGTACCCGCCGACACCCGCGAGCGCGGCCAGGGCGCCGCCGATCGCCGTCCACACCCACCGGTCCGACCACCAGCCGGAGGACCAGCCGTCCTCGGGCTCGATGGCGGACAGTACGGCGGAGTCCTCCGAACCGTCCTTCTCCGCCTCGGACTTCACCGCGATCCCCGGCACCAGCGGCTCGGCCAGCGAGCCGTCCACCGCGGCCGAACCGCCGATGTCCTTGGAGTCGACCCGCACCTCGGAGCTCACCGGGAGGCCCAGGTCGGCCGTGGTGACACCGACGGCCGTCAGCCGGACGTAGTACGTGCCCGGCAGCGGGTCGTTGGCCCAGGCCTCCGACCAGGCGCGGACCGTGCGCAGGGTGCAGGCCAGATCGACGCTGCCCACGCCCGCCGCGGCGGTGCGGGTCTGGGCGCCGTACTGGCAGGACTGGCGGCGCCGCAGCCCGTCGTACACGTCGATCTGCCAGGTCTGGGCGGCGTGGGTCTCCGGCAGCTTCACCGTCGCCTTCACGGTGGGCCGTTGACCGGCGTCCGCGGGGAAGGACCAGTACAGGTAGTCACCCGTGGAGCCGCTCGCCGTGGCGGCCTGGCCCTGCTCGATCTCGGTCGCCGTACGGAAGGACGTGCCCGCCTGGGTGGGGGCGTCACCGTCCGCCGAGGAGGCCGAATCCGTCGGAGTCGGCGAGGAGTCGGCGGCGGCCGGTGCGACGGCCAGGCCGAGCATCAGCAGGGAGACGCTCAACGCGCGTGTGATCCGCATCAGTTGGTCCTCCAGACCGCGACCCGCCAGCGTGACAGCCAGCCCCACAGCAGACCGGCCACGAAGCCGGCGAGGATCAGCGCCCCGAGCAGCCACCAGCCGCGCCCGAGGCCGAAGGAGGCCACGTCGCTCGCCTTCGACGGCCCGTCCACGACGTCCACGGTCAGCTCCAGCGGCAGACCCGGAGTGGTCTTCACCCCGGAGCCGGCCGAGAAGGAGTTGGTGACCTGGAGGCACACGGTCTCGGCGGGGGAGTCGTCCTCGTCGCTGTCCGCCTTGGGGTATCTGAGCCCCGTGGAGATCACATCGGTACGGCCGTTGCCCGCGGCCTCACCGCGCACGATCTCCCGGCCGTGCACGGTCACCGCCCGCAACAGCACGCCGTACGACGGGTTCACGGCCCGGTCGGCCGCCACGCTCACCGAAGTCCGCAGCTCCTGGCCCGGCTCGACGTCCACCCGGTACCAGCGCTGCCGGCCGAACTCCTCGCGGTCGGTGTACAGCCCGGACTTCAGCGTGGGCGCGGTGGCGCAGGCGTCGGTGCCCTCGGTGGCCACCGGCGTCACCACCGGGTCGGCCGCGCGGTCCACCAACTGGTTGACCTTGTCGGTGAGTTCGTCGGTGTGCTCGACCGAGGTGTAGGTGCCGCCGGTCGCCTCGGCGATACAGCTGAGCTGCTTGCTCATCTTGGTGTTCGGGACGAGGCCGAGGGTGTCGATGGTCAGCCCGACCCCCTTCGCGGAGATCTCCCGGGCCACCTCGCACGGGTCGAGCGGCGCGCAGGTGTCCTCGCCGTCGGTGATCAGCACGATCCGCTTGGAGCCGTCACCCGCGGCGAAGTCACCGGCCGCCTTGAGCAGCGCGGGCCCGATCGGGGTCCAGCCGGTGGGGGAGAGGGTGGCCACCGCCGTCTTGGCCTCGGTGCGGTCCAGGGTGCTGACCGGGTACAGCTGCGCGGTGTCCTTGCAGCCCGTCTTCTGGTTGTCCCCCGGGTAGTTGGCCCCGAGGGTCCGGATGCCGAGCTGGACCTCCTCGGGCGTGGCGTCCAGCACCTCGTTGAACGCCCGCTTCGCCGCCGCCATCCGGGTGCCGCCGTCGATGTCCGCCGTCCGCATCGAGCCGCTCACGTCGAGGACGAGATCGACCTGCGGCGCGTTGCCGCCCGTGGGTTCACCGGCGACCGCCGCGACCGGGAAGGCGATCCCGACCGTCAGGGCGGCGAGCAGGGCACACACTCCCACCGCCGACCGTTTTCTTGTGATCATCGCCGGATCCTATTGATCAGGTGCGCCGCGCTCCAAAACGGCCGCTCACAGCAGCGGGTTGGGCAGCTCCGTCCACTGGTCGCCCGGTGTCCCCGGCGACAGCCGCATCAGCGTCAACGCCTTCGTGGGCAGCGGCTGTTCGAGCAGCGCGACCAGATCGGGCGTGTGCGGCAGATCCCGTACGGCACTCTCCAGCGCCCCGCGCAACGCGGTCGCCGAACCCGCCGTACCCGCGAGGGCGCCCGCGACCAGGGAGCCGAACAGCTTGCGCCGCAGGGTGGTCACGTCGTCCGTGACGACCCGTCCGGACAGCTCCGGCACCGGGATGCCGTGCCGGGCCAGCCGGGCCGGGCTGATCCGGATGTCGGCGAGATCCCGGTAGACCAGTCCGACGGGCGCGCCTGACGGCGACAGGACGAGGAGGAGGTTCTGTCCGTGGGCCTCCAGAGCGACCCCGAGTTCCAGCGACCGCAGGCCCGCCGTGAGGGCCAGCCGGGCGAACTCCGCGAGCCAGGCGGGGGATCCGGGCAGGTCGGTGGTGGCGAGGGCGGCCACCGGGAGGACCCGGTCGCCGTAGATCCCGGGCGACTCGCGCAACACGGCCGCGAGGTCGGGGGAGTTGGCGGTGGCGGCTCCCAGCGTGCGGGTGAAGTGCAGGAGTCCGTCCATGCGCCGGGCCAGTGTCTCCGTGAACTCCGAGAGCACGGCGGACATGCCGATCGAGTACACGGAGATGTCCCGCACCGAGGACGTGAGACGGGCACTCAGGGCGGTCTTGACGTGCCGGTCGCCGGCCACGGCGAGGGTGCGCAGGGACATCAGCGGGTGGGCGTCCAGGCCCCCCGGGGCGCGCCGCTTCAGTACGTGCTCCGCCTGCCAGGGATGCACCGGCAGCAACAGGCGCTTCCCGTCCCGCAGGTCATCAGGCCACTCCCCGGTCACCAGGCACTCCGCCCCCGGGACCGGCACGAACCCCAGCCGCACCAGGGGCCGGTGCTCGGGGCCGTACGCCAGCTGCTCGGCCACGGAGAAGCCGGGCCGGGAGCGGCAGTTCGGGTGGTACGGGTGTCCGTCGACGACCCGCTGCTCCCACTCCCAGTCGTGCACCGGCCAGTCCTTCGAAGGGGGCCCCTGGCCCGCCCTCGACAGCGCCAACGAGGCGACACTGTCGGCGAGTTCGGCCGCGAACTCCGTGCCGTGCGGTACGCCGAGGGCGGTCATCAGGCGCTCGGGACGGTCGTAGGCGGTCCCGTCGAGCCGCACCTCCCTCACGTGGGCGGCGGTGGCGTACGGGTCCGGGTGCGGGCCGTGCAGCCGGCGGCCGTCCGCGAGGCGCAGGGTGAGCCCCTCCCGGCCCGCCTCCCGCGCCACGACCCAGGGCAGCGGCTCGTGTGTGAACCCCCGCCACAGCCGGGACAGCACGGCCGCCCGGGCACCGGGCAGCTCGGCCGCGTACCGCGCCGCGAGGTCGGGGCGTACGACGGCCAGCTCGTCGGCGAACTCGGCCTCGGCGGGGCGGGGACGGTGCACGGGGGGACTCCTCGGGTACGACTGGTGTCACGGTGGGTGGGTGACGGCAGACATACTGATCGTCATCGCCCCAGATGAACCGTAGAGAACGAGTGGATCGCGTGGATCTCCTGCCCCCGCCGGCCGACGCCGTCGCACACCGCGCCGACGCGTACGCGGCGGCGCCCCTGCTCAACTGTCTGCTGCGCGAGGTGGCCGAACCGCTCCCGGAACCCGGCGACCGCCCGGTGTACCGGCTCCCCGACGGACGGCTGATCCGGGTGCGCGGCGAGCGAAGGCCCGCCGAACCCGAGGTGCGTACGGCGGGCGGCTGGCGGCGGGTGAACCACACCGAACTCGTGAAACTCGTCGCCGAGGAGCTCACCCGGCACACCGGACGGTCCAACCACGACCTGCCCGCCGAGATGCTCGACAGCCGGGACGCGGTGGCCGCCCTGCTCGCGGCCAGGGACCGGGCGACGGCGCCCGGCGACCCGTATCTGCGCTCGGAGCAGTGCCTCGTCACCGGCCACCCCCACCACCCCGCCCCCAAGGCCCGCGGCGGCGGTCCCGTCGCCGCCTGGCTGCCGTACGCCCCCGAGGCGCACGCCCGGTTCCCCCTGGTCCTGCTCGGTCTGCGCGAGGACGCCGTGGTCGAGGAGGGCGACACCGCGGCTCTCGACGCGCTCGGCCAGGCTCCGCCCGGCTACCGGCTGCTCCCGGCGCACCCCTGGCAGCTGGACCTCGTGAGCTGCGCGGAGGCCTTCGCGGACGGGCGCCTGATCCGGCTCGGCACGACCGGCTTCGAGGTCTGGCCGACGGCGGCGATCCGCACGGTGTACGCCCCCGCGCGCGACCTGTTCCTGAAGTTCAGCCTGGACGTGCGCATCACGAACGACATCCGCCGGCTCTGGCGTCACGACCTGCTCAAACTCCGCCGTACGGATGAAGCGGTGGCGAGCGCCTTCGCCGCGAGCCCCGGGGGCGCGGCCTGGCTGAGCGACCGCGGCTACCGCACCGCCGACTTCGCCTTCGAGGAGCTCGCCGTCCTGGTCCGCGACGGCCTGCGCGACCAGGTGCGGCCCGGGGCGACCCCGCTGCTCGCCGCGGCCCTGGTGGAGGGCTTCGAGGGCAGCCCGCTCGACACCGTCGAGGACCCGGCCGCCTGGTGGGAGGCGTACCTGCGTGCGGTCGTACCGCCCGTCCTCGCGGCCTTCGCCGACCACGGTGTCGTACTCGAGGCGCACCTGCAGAACACCCTGGTCGCCGTGGCCGATGACGGCATGCCCGTGCAGGCGCTGTTCCGGGACGCGGAGGGCGTGAAGCTGCTGGCGGACGTCCCGCGCGCGCAGGGGTGGGAGCGGCTGGTGTACTGCCTGGTCGTGAACCACCTGTGGGAGATCGCCGCGGCCCTCGCCGAACGCCGGCCCGGCTTCGCCCCCTGGCCCGCCGCCCGCCGCGAACTGGCCCGCCACGACCTCCCGGAGATCCGGGCCCTGCTCACCTCACCGACCCTCCCCGGCAAGACGAACCTGCTGCTGAGGTGGACCGACGCGGACGGGGCGGCCGCACGGTACCTGCCGCTGCCGAACCCGCTGGCCGGCGCGTGACCTGAACTACCCTGGCCGGTGTGCTGCGCGCTGTGACTGCTGTTCGATACGTGACCCCGTTGAGGTCCGGCGGCTCCGTGCCCGGAGTCGTCGAGGCCGACGACCTCGGCACGTACGTCGTCAAGTTCACCGGCTCCGCCCAGGGCCGCAAGGCGCTGGTCGCCGAGGTGATCGTCGGTGAGCTCGCCCGGGCGCTGGGGCTGCGCTTCCCGGAGCTGGTCCTCGTGCACTTCGACCCGGCGATCGCCGACGGCGAGCCGCACCAGGAGGTGCGGGACCTGCACGCGGCGAGCGCCGGGGTGAACCTCGGCATGGACTATCTGTCGGGCGCCCGCGACTTCACCCCTGAGGTCGCGAGGACGTTCCCGGTCGACCCGCTGGAGGCCGGCCGGATCGTCTGGCTCGACGCGCTCACCGTCAACGTCGACCGTACGGTCCACAGCTCCAACCTGATGATCTGGCCGACCCTCGGCGTCGCACCCCCGCGCCTGTGGCTGATCGACCACGGCGCCGCCCTGGTCTTCCACCACCGCTGGGAGGGCGCCGACCCGGCGAAGCCCTACGACCTGCGCCACCACGCCCTCGGCCACTACGGCCCGGACGTGCGCGCCGCCGACGCGGAACTGGCGCCGAAGGTGACGCGGGAGCTGCTGCGGGAGATCGTCGCCGAGGTGCCGGACGCCTGGCTGACGGACTTCGACACGCCCGCCGAGATGCGCGAGGCGTACGTCGACCACCTGCACACGCGCGTGCGGGCCTCCGCCGACTGGCTCCCCACCGACTTCCCCAGCCGGGAGGAACTCGCCGCCGAGGACGCCCTACGCGCGGCGCGGACGGAACAGGGACGGCCCAAGTGGCTCAAGCGGGTCCCCGACCTGCACGGCAAGCCGCCCGCGGAACAGGATTGGTCGGTGCACCTCGGATGAGTCCCGTCGTACAGATCGAGTACTGCACCCAGTGCCGCTGGCTGCCCCGCGCGGCCTGGCTCGCGCAGGAGCTGCTCACCACCTTCGAGACGGAGCTGGGCGAACTGTCCCTCAAGCCGGGCACGGGCGGGGTGTTCGTGGTCCGCGTCGACGACGAGGTCGTCTGGGACCGGCGCGAGCAGGGCTTCCCGGAGCCCACGGCGGTGAAGCAGGCCGTACGCGACCGAGTGGCCCCGGGGAAGTCCCTGGGCCACTCGGACAAGTGACGTCTCAGCCGCGCAGCTGCTCGTACGCCGGCAGCGTCAGGAAGTCCGCGTAGTCGGCGTCGAGGGACACCTGGAGCAGCAGGTCGTGGGCCTGCTGCCAGTGACCGGCCGCGAAGGCCTCCTCGCCGATCTCCTGACGGATGTCCGAGAGCTCCTCGGCGGCGACCTTGCGGGCCAGCTCCGGGGTGGCCTTCTCGCCGTTCTCGAACTCCACGCCCGCGTTGATCCACTGCCAGATCTGCGAGCGCGAGATTTCGGCGGTCGCCGCGTCCTCCATCAGGTTGAAGATGGCGACCGCGCCGAGCCCGCGCAGCCAGGCCTCGATGTAACGGATGCCCACCTGGACGGCGTTGACGAGACCGGCGTACGTCGGCTTGGCCTCCAGCGAGTCGATCGCGATGAGGTCGGCCGCCTCGACGTGGACGTCCTCGCGGAGGCGGTCCTTCTGGTTCGGCTTGTCGCCGAGGACCTTGTCGAAGGACTCCATGGCGATCGGCACCAGGTCGGGGTGGGCGACCCAGGAGCCGTCGAAACCGTCGGCGGCCTCACGGTCCTTGTCGGCGCGGACCTTCTCGAAGGCCACCTTGTTGACCTCCGCGTCCCGGCGGGACGGGATGAACGCCGCCATGCCGCCGATCGCGTGCGCGCCGCGCTTGTGGCAGGTGCGGACGAGGAGTTCGGTGTACGCCCGCATGAACGGGGCCGTCATCGTGACCGCGTTGCGGTCCGGCAGGACGAACTTGGCGCCGCCGTCACGGAAGTTCTTCACGATGGAGAACAGGTAGTCCCAGCGGCCCGCGTTCAACCCCGAGGCGTGGTCGCGGAGTTCGTAGAGGATCTCCTCCATCTCGTACGCGGCCGTGATCGTCTCGATCAGCACGGTGGCGCGGACGGTGCCGTGCGGGATGCCGCAGTACTCCTGCGCGAAGACGAACACGTCGTTCCACAGTCGTGCTTCGAGGTGCGACTCGGTCTTCGGGAGGTAGAAGTACGGCCCCTTGCCGAGGTCGAGCAGCCGCTGCGCGTTGTGGAAGAAGTACAGCCCGAAGTCGACCAGGGCGCCCGGCACCTGGGCGCCGTTCGCGTCGACCAGGTGCCGCTCGTTCAGGTGCCAGCCGCGCGGTCGCATGACGACGGTGGCGAGCTCCTCGTCGGCCTTCAGCGCGTAGGACTTGCCCGACTTCTCGTCCGTGAAGTCGATGTTCCGGGTGTACGCGTCCGCCAGGTTGACCTGACCGAGGACGACGTTCTCCCACGTCGGCGCGGAGGCGTCCTCGAAGTCCGCGAGCCACACCTTGGCGCCGGAGTTCAGGGCGTTGATGGTCATCTTGCGGTCGGTGGGGCCGGTGATCTCGACCCGGCGGTCGTTCAGGGCCGCGGGGGAGGGGGCCACCTTCCAGGAGTCGTCCGCGCGGATCGCGGCGGTCTCCGGGAGGAAGTCGAGCGTGGAGGTGCGGGCGATCTCGGCGCGGCGCTCACCGCGGCGGGCGAGCAGCTCGTCGCGCCGGGGTGTGAACCGGCGGTGCAGCTCGGCCACGAAGGCGAGGGCCGCCTCGGTGAGGACCTCCTCCTGCCGCGGCAGGGGCTCGGCGTCGACGATGGCCAGCGGGGACGGCGCTGGTGCGGACATGAGCGGTCACTTCCTTCAGCGGTGGCACCGGGTGCCAGTCGAACCGGGTACGGCGAGGAGCACCCTGGGAGGGGTAGGGCGCTTCTGAGCAGTGGATACTAGTTTCCTCATCGTGGAATTTCAATGGTTTGTTGATGTCGAGATTCTCCGGGTCGAGGCAATGTGGCGCTCAGTGTCACCCCCCTCACTCCAGGTGCGCGAGATCCGTCACCGTGTCGATGTCGTACGGCCGCGCCACGTCCCCGCACTCGACGAGCGTGAGCGCGCCCCGGTGCTCCTTCAGATAGGCGCGTGCCCCCCGGTCGCCGGTCGCAGTCGCGGCGACCCCGGCCCAGTGCGCGGCGCCCAGCAGGACGGGATGGCCGCGCACCCCGTCGTAGGCGGCGGAGACCAGCGAGGACTCGTCCTCGTACGCGGCGAGCACCCGGCGCATCGCCTCCGCCCCGATGCCGGGCTGGTCGACGAGGGAGACCAGCGCCGCCCGTGCCGTCGTCCCGGCGAGCGAGCCGAGCCCGGCTCGCAGCGACGACCCCATGCCCTCGGCCCACTCCGGGTTCTCCACGAGCACGCAGTCACCGAGCTCCGCCCGCTCCCGTACGGCCGCCGCGGCCGCCCCCAGGACCACGTGCACCCGGGTGCAGCCCGCCGCCCGCAGGACGCCCACCGCGTGTTCGACGAGCGGGCGGCCCCGGTGTGCGAGCAGTGCCTTGGGCCGTCCGCCGAGCCGCCGCCCGCCGCCCGCGGCCAGGAGCAGCCCGGCGACCCGCTGTTCGTTCTCCGTCATGCGTCCTGCATACCTGACGTGCCGGGGTGGACCGGCTTTGCGTCGGGTTTCCACGGGCTGAATTTCGGTCCGCACGGTGGCGCCCGGCGCCCCGCGTGGCGTTTACTGACCCGCGTCCCTCGGCGCCTGACCAACGCCGACGGGACATCAGGGCGCGTACGTGTGCGGGGGAGAGCTGTGTTGCGGAGCTTGGGGCAGAGACCGGTGAGCGGCAGCGACAACGATCCGAGAGTGGCGGAACTGCGGACCGCGGTGTCCCGGCTGCGCCGCGAACTCGCCGCGCACCCGGCCGAGTTCCCCGACCGGGACATCGCCGAGGACGAACTCGCCGCGCTGGCCGCCATGACGATCGACGGGACTCCCGAAGTCCCGCGCCTGCGACGGTCGTTGCTGCTGATCGCCGGGGCGATCGGGTCGGTGAGCGCGTTGTCGCGGGGACTGGCCGAGGTGCGCAGCGCGGTGGAGCTGTTCGGGGAGCCGCGCCGCTAGGGGAACGAACCCCGGTAGCCCTTGTGTGCACCGCGGTGCTCGAACTCCGGGCAGAGCCAGGTCTCCTGGACGAACTCGGTGAGGTCGTCCCAGACCGCGAAGATGCCCGTCGGACCGTGCTTGGCGTCCACCTTCCGGTAGCGGTCCTTGACGTCCCGGAAACAGGCCAGCCCGGCCATCATCCCGTTGCCCAGCGGGCTGTAGTCGGACCACGCGCACGAGACGCAGGCCCGCAGCCGGGCGGCTCGCGGCAGGGCGCGCTGGACGTCCCGCAGCGCCTCCTCGAAGTCGTACCGAAGGGTCCCGCTGCTGAACTCGTACCCGTCCAGGTGCAGGGTGGTGCTCAGGATCTGCAGATCCGGCCCGGGGCGGGGGCCCGCGGGATCCCCGAGCCGCAGGACGCAGCGCAATGTGCCGGGCCGCACGCCGCCGCCCCTGACGTCGACGGGCAGGGGTGTCTCCCATTCCAGCAGGCAGAAGTACAGCGCCCCGTCCCTGAACGAGAACATCCGCCCGGGCGGCTCCCCGCCCAGCGCGCCCAGATCGTCCATGGTGTCGCCCTCGAAGCGGACACCCCTGATCGTCGTACGGATCGACTCCCGCCCGTCGGACTCGAAGACGACCTCCCCGGTGCCGTGCCGGTCGGTGTACCGCCCCGGCCAGCGCTGTAAGGCGATCATGCCGGGTTCTGGGTGGCCAGTGCCTCGGACAGTTCGCCGGCCACCTGCTGGAGCACCGGCACGATCTTCTCCGTGGCCGCCTCGGTGACCCGCCCCGCCGGGCCGGAGATCGAAATGGCGGCGGCGGTCGGGGAGTTGGGCACCGAGACCGCGAGGCAGCGGACGCCGATCTCCTGCTCGTTGTCGTCGACGGCGTAACCCTGGGCGCGTACGTCCACCAGGGCCGCGAGGAATCCGTCCGGCGTGGTGATCGTCTTCTCGGTCGCGGCCGGCATGCCGGTCCGGGCGAGCAGGGCGCGCACCTCGTGGTCGGGGGTGTTGGCGAGCAGCGCCTTGCCGACCCCCGTGGAGTGCGGCAGGACGCGCCGGCCGACCTCGGTGAACATCCGCATGGAGTGCTTGGAGGGCACCTGGGCGACGTAGACGATCTCGTCCCCGTCGAGCAGCGCCATGTTGGCCGTCTCGCCGGTCTCCTCGACCAGGCGGGCCAGGTAGGGGCGGGCCCAGGTGCCCAGCAGCCGTGAGGCCGACTCGCCGAGCCGGATCAGGCGCGGGCCCAGGGCGTAGCGGCGGTTGGGCTGCTGGCGGACGTATCCGCAGGACACGAGCGTGCGCATCAGGCGGTGGATGGTGGGCAGCGGCAGCCCGCTGCTCGCGGACAGCTCGCTCAGTCCGACCTCTCCGCCCGCGTCCGCCATCCGTTCCAGCAGATCGAAGGCGCGCTCGAGGGACTGCACCCCGCCGGCGGACCTGGCGGAGTCGGTGGTGCTGGCGCTGGACGTCGGCACGGCGCGTTCCTTTCGGGGCTGCCTTCGGGGCTGGGCAGGAAGGAGCAGAAGCCTACCCGGCAGTCGGTTGACTCCCCGCTGGTGCATAGCTACGTTCTGCTTGCTGGAAGTCTAATTCCGCTTTGTGGAAACGTCCAGAGAGTCGGCATCAGGTGCACTGTGAGGAAGTGTGCCCTTGACGGCGCTCGAACGGGAGTGAAGACTCCTTCAACAGAAAGTTGAATTCCGTTACGCGGAAGTTAACGGCGGCAGAGAGGGGTCCGGGTGTCCGACACTGAACTGGTGCTGCGCTCGACGCGCGTCATCACGCCCGAGGGGACGCGGGCCGCTTCGGTCGCGGTCGGCGGCGGGAGGATCACGGCCGTCCTGCCGTACGACTGCGAGGTGCCGTCGGACGCGCGCTTGGAGGACCTCGGCGACGACGTCCTGCTGCCCGGCCTGGTCGACACCCACGTGCACGTCAACGACCCCGGGCGCACCGAGTGGGAGGGCTTCTGGACCGCCACCCGCGCGGCGGCGGCCGGCGGCATCACCACCCTCGTCGACATGCCGCTCAACTCCCTCCCGCCCACGACGACCGTCGACAACCTCCGCACGAAGCGGGAGGTCGCCGCCGACAAGGCCCACATCGACGTCGGCTTCTGGGGCGGCGCGCTGCCCGACAACGTCAAGGACCTGCGCCCGCTGCACGAGTCGGGCGTCTTCGGCTTCAAGGCGTTCCTGTCGCCCTCGGGCGTCGACGAGTTCCCGCACCTCGACCAGGACGGGCTGGCCCGGTCCCTGGCCGAGATCGCCTCCTTCGGCGGCCTGCTGATCGTGCACGCCGAGGACCCGCACCACCTGGAGGCCGCCCCGCAGCACGGCGGGCCGAAGTACGCCGACTTCCTGGCCTCCCGCCCGCGGGACGCCGAGGACACCGCGATCGCCCAACTCATCGCGCAGGCCAAGCGGTTGGACGCACGCGTGCACGTACTGCACCTGTCGTCCAGCGACGCGCTCCCGCTGATCGCCGAGGCCAAGGCCGAGGGCGTCCGCATCACGGTCGAGACCTGCCCGCACTACCTGACGCTGACGGCGGAGGAAGTCCCGGACGGCGCGAGCGAGTTCAAGTGCTGCCCGCCCATCCGGGAGTTGGCCAACCAGGACCTGCTGTGGCAGGCCCTGGCCGACGGCACCATCGACTGCGTGGTCACCGACCACTCGCCGTCCACGGCCGACCTGAAGACCGACGACTTCGCCACGGCCTGGGGCGGCATCTCCGGCCTCCAGCTGAGCCTCGCGGCGGTCTGGACCGAGGCCCGCAGGCGCGGCCACTCCCTGGAGGACGTCGTCCGGTGGATGTCCGCGCGGACCGCCCAACTGGTCGGCCTGGACCGCAAGGGCGCCATCGAGGCCGGCCGCGACGCCGACTTCGCGGTCCTCGCCCCCGACGACACCTTCACCGTGGACCCGGCGGCCCTCCAGCACCGCAACCGCGTCACCGCGTACGCGGGCAAGACCCTGTACGGAGTGGTGAAGTCGACCTGGCTGCGCGGCCGACGCATCGTGGCCGACGGCGAGTTCACGCCCCCGGCGGGTCAACTGCTCACCCGTACGCCCTGATTCCACCCGCACGCCCCGATCCCACCCGCACCGGCCCACTCCCGAAAGGCACATGTACGTGACGGCGATTCCCAGCTTCACCGGCGACGCGAACCCGTACGGCGGCGGTGACCCGTACGCGGACTACCGCACCGCCGACTTCCCCTTCACCCAGTACGCCGACCTCGCCGCGCGGACGCTCGGGGCCTCCGTCATCGCCGCCAACGACGAGTTCTTCGCCCAGCGCGAGAACCTGCTGCTGCCCGAGCGGGCCGAGTTCGACCCCGAGCACTTCGGGCACAAGGGCAAGATCATGGACGGCTGGGAGACCCGGCGCCGCCGTGGCGCCTCCGCCGAACACCCCTGGCCGACGGCGGAGGACCACGACTGGGCGCTGGTGCGCCTGGGCGCGCCCGGCGTGATCCGGGGGATCGTGGTCGACACGGCGCACTTCCGCGGCAACTACCCGCAGGCGGTGTCGGTCGAGGGCACGAGCGTCGCCGGTTCCCCGTCCCCCGAGGAACTGCTGGGCGACGACGTGAAGTGGACGACGCTGGTCCCGCGGACGCCGGTCGGCGGCCACGCGGCGAACGGCTTCGAGGTGTCCGTGGAGCAGCGCTTCACCCACCTGAGGGTCAACCAGCACCCCGACGGCGGCATCGCCCGACTGCGCGTGTACGGCGAGGTGGTCCCGGACCCGGCGTGGCTGGAGGTTCTCGGTGCCTTCGACGTGGTCGCCCTGGAGAACGGCGGCCGGGCGGAGGACGCCTCCAACCTCTTCTACTCGCCTGCCTCCAACACCATCCAGCCGGGCCGCTCCCGCAAGATGGACGACGGCTGGGAGACCCGCCGCCGCCGCGACCAGGGCCACGACTGGATCCGCTACCGCCTGGTGGCCCAGTCCCGGATCCGCGCGATCGAGATCGACACGGCGTATCTGAAGGGCAACAGCGCGGGCTGGGCCTCGGTGTCGGTCCGCGACGGCGAGGACGGCGACGGCGGGAACGGCGGCGACTGGCGCGAGATCCTCCCGCGGACCCGGCTCCAGCCCGACACCAACCACCGCTTCGTCCTGCCGGACCCGGCGGTGGGCACCCACGCGCGCGTGGACATCTTCCCGGACGGAGGGATCTCGCGCCTGCGGTTGTTCGGCTCCCTGACGGAGGCGGGAGCGGCGGCACTGTCGGCACGGCACCAGGAGCTGGGCGGCTGAGCCGGGGCTCGCCACAGGGGCCGTTACGGCACCCCGAGTGCCCGCCTCACGCCGCGTGCCCCCCGTCCACGGAGAACTCCGCGCCGGTGACGTACTCCGCGTCGGCCAGGTAGGCCACCATCGACGCCACCTCCTCCGCCGTCCCGAACCGCCCCACCGCGGTCATCGCGGCCTGTCCCGCCGCGAAGGGCCCGTCCGCCGGATTCATGTCGGTGTCGACGGGCCCGGGATGCACGAGGTTCGCCGTGATCCCGCGCGGCCCCAACTCCCGCGCGAGCGCCTTGGTCAGTCCGATCAGCGCCGACTTGCTCGTCGTGTACAGCGTCCCGCCGGGCCCGGGCACCCGCTGGGTCATACAGCTGCCGATCGTGATGATCCGCCCGCCGTCCCGCATCCGCGCGGCCGCCGCCTGGGAGGCCAGGAACACCCCCCGCACATTGACGGCCAGGACACGGTCGACGTCCGCGAGGGACAGCTCGTCCAGCGGCCCGAGCACCCCCACGCCCGCGTTGTTCACCAGGACATCCAGCCCGCCGAGCGCCTCCGCCGTACGGTGGACCGCCTCCGCCGCCTCCTCAGGGTCCGCGGAGTCCGCCCGCAGGGCCACGGCCCGCCGTCCCAGCGCCTCGACGCGCCGCACGACGTCGTGGGCCGCCTCCTTGCCGGCCACGTACGTCACGGCCACGTCCGCCCCCTCCCGCGCCAGCCGCAGCGCGGTCGCCGCGCCGATCCCGCGACCGCCCCCGGTGACGAGAGCGACCTTCCCGACCAGAGCTCCGTGCGCAGTGGTCATGTCTCCGTGCGTAGCCGTCATGGTTCCGTGAGTCGTCATGCCACCCATCCCACCGGCCGACCCCCCGAACCGCTGGCGGCGTACGGACACCTACTTCCGTGAGCTGGGGGTGCCGGTGGGGTCCGAGGTGATGACATCGGACCCCATCCTTCGAGCAGGGCGGCTGGATCGTCGCGTTCGGCGACGAGGACTTCGGCCGGGTCGCGTCAGCCCCGGCCGCCGAGCGACTCCGCGGCGGCGAACAGCGCGAACGCCAGCACCATCAGGGCGACGCTCGCGTAGACCTCGTAGCCGTCGAGGAGACCGATCCGCTGCACGAGTCCGATGTGCCAGTCGGTGAACTCGTGCAGCAGGCCCATCCCGCCCTGCACCAGGGCGACGAAACCGAGCACTTCCAGCAGTTGCTTCATGGGCCGACCCTCACCCCGTTGACCCCCTGCGCACATCGGCCGCGGGGCGAGCGCCGTCGCACGAAAGCATGACGCCCGCCGGGCCCCGTACGCCGAAAGTCTGCGCAGCCGAGACTTTGGTCGCGGATGCCGTCCGCGGACGGGTGTCACGCGCCCCAGCTGCGTAGATTTGTCGACCGTGAGCGGTGACAAGACGGTGTCCGATCCCGAGGCCTTCCCCGGCCGGCGCTGGCTGCTGCCGTCCGCGGTGATCCATGACCTCGACCCCTCCGCCCTACGGCCCGGGCGACGGCCCCGGCGGACCGCACGCGACTGGATCGTCGACTTCTCCTGCTTCCTGCTGGCCGTCCTCATCGGCATGATCGGCGCCGACGCGGTGGGCAACAACCCCCATGTGTCGCCCTCCGCGGCCACCCTCGACCAACTGCTCGGCGCCCTCGCCTGCGCCGCTGTTTGGCTGCGCCGCCGTTGGCCGCTCGGCCTCGCCGTGGCCACCATCCCGCTCGGGCTGCTCTCGGACTCCGCGGGCGGCGCCTGCGCGATCGCCCTGTTCACGCTCGCCGTGCACCGCCCCTTCAGGTACGTGGCCTGGGTGGGCGGCATCAACATCGTCCTGGTCCCGGTCACGTTCCGGCTGCGCCCCGACGCCGACCTGCCGTACGTCGTCTCGGTCGTCTTCGCGGTCCTGCTGATCTCCGCGATCATCGGCTGGGGCCTGCTCGTGCGGTCCAAACGCCAGCTCATGCTGAGCCTGCGCGACCGCGCCCGGCGCGCCGAGACCGAGGCGCGGCTGCGGGCCGAACAGGCACAGCGGCTGGCCCGTGAGGCCATCGCGCGCGAGATGCACGACGTGCTCGCGCACCGGCTGACGCTGCTCAGCGTGCACGCGGGTGCCCTGGAGTTCCGGCCGGACGCCCCGCGGGAGGAGGTCGCGCGCGCCGCCGACGTCATCCGGGAGAGCGCGCACGAGGCGCTCCAGGACCTGAGGGAGATCATCGGCGTACTGCGGGCCGGGGACCACGACGACACCGGGCGTCCGCAGCCGACCCTCGTCGCGCTGGACACGCTGGTGGCCGAGTCCCGCGAGGCCGGCATGAAGGTCGTCCTCGACAGCCGGGTCACCGACCCCGCCGCCGTGCCCGCCTCCGTCGGCCGCACCGCCTACCGCATCGCCCAGGAGGGCCTCACCAACGCCCGCAAACACGCCCCCGGCACGGAGGTCACGGTCACCGTCTCCGGCGGCCCGGGCGGCGGCCTCGTGGTGAGCGTGCGCAACCCCGCGCCCGAGGGCGAGGTGCCGCACGTCCCCGGCTCCGGCCAGGGCCTCATCGGCCTCACCGAGCGCGCGACACTGGCAGGGGGCCGCCTGGAACACGGGGCGGAGCCGGACGGCGCGTTCCGGGTGGAGGCGTGGCTACCGTGGCCGTGACGGCCTCGCTACGACGCCGCCCCGAGCCTGCCGTCACCTGGCCCCGGGGACCCCACCTCACCGACCCGACGGCCCTCGGATCCGCCCGTCCCCTGGCCGCGCGGCCCGCCCACCCGTCGGCTGTGTGCTCAGCCCGCCCACAGGGGCGTACGGCCTGCTCGTCCGTCGGCCGTGCGGCCCGCCAGCCCGCCGGTCGCCCGATGCCCCCGCCCCGCTGTGCGATCCACCGCCCCGGGCACGCGACCCACCCGGGCCCCGGCCACACACCCCACCGCCCCACCGTCTTCGCCACCCGCCCGCCCCCCCGGTACCCGACTCGCCCCCTCCACCACGCATCACCCCGCCCACCCCTCCCACAACTCACCCGCCCGCAAGGGTGATTACCCCCGGCCCGGCCGTGATTACGTAAGGCGCATGACTGTGATCAGACTGCTCCTCGTCGACGACGACCCCCTCGTGCGGGCCGGGCTGTCCCTGATGATGGGCGGGGCCGAGGACATCGAGATCGTCGGGGAGGCCGCGGACGGGAGCGAGGTCGAGGACGTCGTCGACCGGACCCGCCCGGACGTCGTGCTGATGGACATCCGGATGCCGGCCGTGGACGGCCTCACCGCAACCGAGCGGCTGCGCGCCCGGCCCGACGCCCCGCAGGTCGTCGTCCTGACCACCTTCCACGCCGACGAGCAGGTCCTGCACGCCCTGCGCGCCGGCGCCGCCGGATTCGTCCTCAAGGACACCCCGCCCGCCGAGATCCTCGCCGCCGTCCGCCGGGTCGCGGCCGGCGACCCGGTCCTGTCGCCCACCGTCACCCGCCAGCTGATGGCGCACGCGGCCGGAACCGCCGCCGACCGACGCAAGGCACGCGCGCGTGAGCGCATCGACGTCCTCAACGACCGCGAACGCGAGGTGGCCGTCGCCGTCGGCCGGGGCCTGTCCAACGCCGAGATCGCCGCCGCCCTCTACATGAGCGTCGCCACCGTCAAGACCCACGTCTCCCGCGTCCTGGCCAAGCTCGACCTCAACAACCGGGTGCAGATCGCGCTGTTGGCGTACGACGCGGGACTGCTGGAGCAATCCGCGGAACCCGGGCCGGACGGGCACTAGGCGAGCCCGCCGCGCGTTGACGGTGTGAAGGGGGAGCTTCATGACCGACTCAGTGATCGACCTGGGGGAGTACGGCGACGCGTTCCGCGTCGATCCGCACCCCGTGTACGCCGAGTTGCGCGCCCTCGGCCCCGTCCACCGGGTCCGACCACCCGGCTCCGACCCGGGCTACTCGACCTGGCTCGTCGTCGGCCACGAGGAGGCCCGCGCCGCGCTCGCGGATCCCCGGCTGGCCAAGGACGGCCGCCGCATCGGCGTGCTGTTCCACGACGACGAACTGATAGGCCGCCATCTGCTGGGCAGCGACCCGCCCGAGCACACCCGGCTGCGCGGCCTCGTCTCCCGCGCCTTCACCATGCGCCGGGTGGAGCGCCTGCGCCCCCGGATCCAGGAGATCACCGACGACCTCCTCGACGCGATGCTGCCGCACGGCCGCGCCGACCTCGTGCCGTCCCTCGCCTACCCGCTGCCGATCACCGTGATCTGCGAACTCCTCGGCGTGCCCGAGATGGACCGCAGCGAGTTCCGCAAGCTCTCCACCGAGGTCGTGGCACCCACCAGCCCGGAGAGTTCGTACGACGCCGTCCTGCGCCTCGGCGAGTACCTGACGGAGCTCATCGAGGACAAGCGCTGCGCCGGCCCCGGCGACGACCTGCTCGGCGACCTCATCCGCACCACCGCCGAGGACGGCGACCGGCTCTCCCCGTCGGAGCTGCGGGGTATGGCCTTCCTGCTGCTGATCGCGGGCCACGAGACCACGGTCAACCTCATCACCAACGCCGTGCACGCCCTGCTCACCCACCCGGACCAACTCGCCGCCCTGCGCGCCGACATGAGCCTCGTCGACGCCGCGGTCGAGGAGACCCTGCGCTACGAGGGCCCGGTGGAGAACGCGACCTTCCGGTACGCCGCCGAGCCCCTGGAGATAGCGGGACGGGACATAGACCGGGGCGACCCGGTGATGATCTGCCTCAGCGCCGCCGACCGCGACGACTCCCGCTACCCCGCCCCGGACGCCTTCGACATCCACCGCGACACCCGCGGCCACCTCGCCTTCGGCCACGGCCTCCACTACTGCCTGGGCGCCCCACTGGCCCGCCTGGAGGCCCGTACGGCGCTGCGGACCCTGCTGGACCGAGCCCCGGCACTCGCGCTGGACGGGCCGCCGGGGGAGTGGCTGCCGGGAATGCTGATCAGGGGGGTGCGGAGCCTGCCGGTGCGCTGGTAGACCCGCGCGGAGACGTCAGGTCTCGCCGCCGGGGTGGGTCTCCCGGCCGGGGTGGGTCTCGCGGCCCGGGTGGGTTCAGAAGGCGGCCGCGCTCGTACCGCCGGGGATCTCCGCCAGCCGTACCGCCCGGTGCTCCCGCCGGGACACCTCGCACGCCTCGGCGATCCGCAGCGCCTGGAGGGCCTCTCGGCCGTCGCAGGGGTTGGCCCGCTCGCCCCGGACCACCTCGATGAACGCGTCCAGCTCGGCTTCGTAGGCCGGTCCGAACCGCTCCAGGAACCCCGTCCACGGCTTGTCCGCCGCGGGCGGCCCGGTCGGCTCCGTGGACGCGATGGGCGTCCGGTCGTCCAGGCCCACCACGACCTGGTCCAGCTCCCCGGCGAGCTCCATGCGCACGTCGTACCCGGCCCCGTTCAGCCGCGTCGCCGTGGCCGTCGCGAGGGTCCCGTCGTCGAGGGTGAGCAGGGCCGCCGCGGTGTCCACGTCCCCCGCGGCCCGGAACATCGGCGGACCGGCGTCCGACCCGGCCGCGTACACGTCGACGATCTCGTGCCCGGTCACCCAGCGCAGGATGTCGAAGTCGTGGATCAGGGTGTCCCGGTACAGCCCGCCGGACAGCGGCAGCCACTCCGCGGGCGGCGGCGCCTGGTCGGAGGTCAGCGCCCGCACGGTGTGCAGCCGGCCGAGCCGCCCCGAGCGCACGGCCTCCCGCGCGCCCGTGTAGCCCGTGTCGAAGCGGCGCTGGAAGCCCATCTGGAGAATCGTCCCGGCGGTCTCGACCTCGGCGATGGCGTGCAGCGTGCCGGGCAGGTCGAGCGCGATGGGCTTCTCGCAGAACACCGGCAGTCCCGACCGCGCCGCCCGGCCGATCAGCTCGGCGTGGGCCGAGGTCGCCGTAGTGATCACCACGGCGTCCACGCCCCACTTGAAGATCTCGTCGACGCCCGGGGCAGCCGTCTCCCCGAGGCGGTTCGCGAGCTCCTGGGCCCGCGTACCGTCCGCGTCCGTGAGGATTAAGGAACCGACCTCCCGATGGCGGCTGAGCGTGTTCGCATGAATGGTGCCGATGCGGCCCGTCCCAATGACCCCGATGCGCATGTGAACAAAATGTGGCTGACGGGCGCCCGCTGTCAATCCGTATGTCCGGACAACCGAACTACACAACTTCCCGTCAACAACGCACACAGCTACGCTCGGCCCCGTGCCGAAACCAGAAGTGGACCCGACCGTGACGCTCGAGCTCAGCGTGGACCGCAGCAGCCCGGTGCCGCTGTACTTCCAGCTGTCCCAGCAGCTGGAGGCGGCCATCGAGCACGGAACGCTCACTCCCGGCAGCCTCCTGGGCAACGAGATCGAGCTCGCCGCCCGGCTCGGCCTGTCCCGGCCCACCGTCCGCCAGGCCATCCAGTCTCTCGTCGACAAGGGCCTGCTCGTGCGCCGCCGCGGAGTCGGCACCCAGGTCGTGCACAGCCAGGTCAAGCGCCCCCTGGAACTCAGCAGCCTCTACGACGACCTGGAGGCGGCCGGCCAGCGCCCCGCGACGAAGGTCCTGGTCAACACCGTCGTCCCCGCCACCGCCGAGATCGCCGCGGCGCTCGGCGTCGCCGAGGACAGCGACGTGCACCGGGTGGAACGCCTGCGCCTCGCCCACGGCGAGCCGATGGCCCACCTGTGCAACTTCATCCCCCCGGCCCTCCTGGACCTCGACACCGCCCAACTGGAGACCACCGGCCTGTACCGCATGATGCGCACGGCCGGCATCACCCTCCACAGCGCCCGCCAGACCATCGGCGCGAGAGCGGCGACAGCGGAGGAGGCGGAACGCCTCGCCGAGGAGACGGGCGCCCCCCTCCTGACCATGCAACGCGTCACGTTCGACGACACGGGCCGAGCGGTCGAATACGGCACACACACCTATCGCCCGACCCGCTACTCATTCGAATTCCAGCTCCTGGTGCGCCCCTGAAAGGGGCGCGGGGAACTGCGCGACCAGCCACAAATCACCCGCACCCGGCATGACTCGCGCACCCCCCTTTGCTGCCCCGTATTCGGCACCCGCAGGGCCCGTGCGGCAGAATCGGGCCTTGATGAGCACCTACGGCAACTTCAGCGCCCCCATAGGCTCCCGCCGCGCCCCCGCCCTGCGGACCGTCGGCACGAGGGAACGCCGCTCACACCTGACGGCACCCCGCGTGCCCACGGTCGGCATCGACATCGGCGGCACCAAGGTCATGGCGGGTGTCGTCGACGCCGACGGCAACATCCTGGAGAAGGTCCGCACCGAGACCCCGGACAAGTCCAAGAGCCCCAAGGTCGTCGAGGACACCATCGTCGAACTGGTCCTGGACCTCTCCGACCGCCACGACGTCCACGCCGTCGGCATCGGCGCGGCCGGCTGGGTCGACGCCGACCGCAACCGCGTGCTGTTCGCCCCCCACCTGTCCTGGCGCAACGAGCCCCTGCGGGACCGCATCGCGGGCCGTCTCGCGGTCCCGGTCCTCGTGGACAACGACGCCAACACCGCCGCCTGGGCCGAGTGGCGCTTCGGCGCGGGCCGCGGCGAGGACCACCTCGTCATGATCACGCTCGGCACCGGCATCGGCGGCGCGATCCTCGAGGACGGCCAGGTCAAGCGCGGCAAGTACGGCGTCGCCGGAGAGTTCGGCCATATGCAGGTCGTCCCCGGCGGCCACCGCTGCCCGTGCGGCAACCGCGGCTGCTGGGAGCAGTACAGCTCCGGGAACGCGCTGGTCAGGGAGGCCAGGGAGCTGGCGGCCGCCGACTCCCCGGTGGCGTACGGGATCATCGAGCACGTCAAGGGCAACATCGGCGACATCACCGGCCCGATGATCACGGAGCTGGCCCGTGAGGGCGACGCGATGTGCATCGAGCTGCTCCAGGACATCGGCCAGTGGCTCGGCGTCGGCATCGCCAACCTCGCGGCCGCCCTCGACCCGTCCTGCTTCGTCATCGGCGGCGGGGTCAGCGCTGCCGACGACCTCCTGATCGGCCCCGCGCGGGACGCGTTCAAGCGCCAGCTCACCGGCCGCGGCTACCGCCCCGAGGCCCGTATCGCCCGGGCCCAGCTGGGCCCCGAGGCCGGCATGGTCGGCGCCGCCGACCTGGCCCGCCTGGTCGCCCGCCGCTTCCGGCGCGCGAACCGGCGCCGGGTGGAGCGGCACGAACGCTACGAGCGGTACGTGGAGGCCCGCCGCACGTCCCGGGACACCGCGTGAACGCATCCCTGCCCCGTCAGGCCTCGGCGCCCCCCGAAGAACCGGAGCGGCCCACCGAGGACCGCCGGCACATGATCCGCCGCAGGGCGATCACGCTGCTCATCATCGGCCTGCTGATCGGCGTCCCGGCCGGCTATCTGGTGATCTCCGCGAACCAGAGCCGCGACAGCGGCAAGGACAAGGAGGCGAAGTACTCCGCGACGGGCCTCACGCCCGACTGGCCGTCCAAGGTCCAGCGCCGCCTCTACCAGGTGCCGGTCCCGCACCCCGCGGACCTGGTCGCCTCCTACGAGACCAACAACTGGAAGACCAGCCGCCTCTACGTCCAGTTCCGCACGAGCGACGCGGGCCTCGCCGCTTTCCTCACCGCGATGGGTGTCAGCCGCGCCGACCTCAAGAAGAACGACATCACCATCAGCGAGCGCGACCAGAAGGTCAGCGGCTGGAAGTTCGACGGACCCCGCTCCTGGTGGGGCCTGACCCACGCCCAGAAGGACCCCGCGCCCACCCAGGACGTCATGGTCAACCTGACCGTCCCCAACGCCCCGAAGGTGTACGTCGTCTCACGTACGGTCCCCTGACCGGGCCGGTCCGGCGAGCCGCTCCACCGGTCGCCGGAGCCGATTGTCAGACCCCGCCCGTAGAGTCGAAGACGACTGATCCGACATGCGGGCGGGAGGTGACAGGACGTATGAGCGCCAGGGCCGTGGTGGCCGAGCGACAGGGACCGGCCGTCCCGGTGCGCCTCGCCGCGATCTTCCTCCCCGCACCCCTTCCCCGCGAGGGCCGCATCGCGTTCTGGGACCCCGAGGACGCACCCCTGCCCGCCGAGCCTCACGAGAGCGACGCCGGGGCGGTGGAGCGCACCGAGACCGACGCCGCCCGCGTGGAGCGCACCGAGACCGACGCCGGCCGCGTGGAGCGCACCGAGCTCACTGTCGTACGACCGCATGGCGCCGGAGTCCGGCGCCGGACCGCTCCCGCCCTCTCGCTCCCGCTCGGCGAGGCCCTCCCGCTGCTCGTCCGGGCCCGGCGCGACCCGGCCGCCCACCCCGCCACCGCCTGCTGGGGCGCGGCCGCCCTGCACGCGCTGCGGCTCACCGCCCGCGGCCGCCTGCTCCCCGGCCTGACCGCCACCGGCCACGACGCCTGGCGGGCCGGTCCCCTGGACCCCGAGGACATCGCCCACCTGCGCGCGATCGCCGCCGCCCTGCCGTACGAGGGCCACGCGGTCCCGCTGCCGGGGGTCGGCCCGCTGCGGCTGCCGGAGCCGGAAGCGCTGATGCGGTCCTTCCTCGACGCGGTCGCGGACACCCTGCCCCGCACCCCCGCCGCCCCCTTCGCCTCCGGTAAACCCTTCGCCGCCCGCGCCCCCCAGCGGCTGCCGCACGCCCACGACTGGGCCGCCGAGGTCGCCGCGGGCATGGACGCGGGCGTGCGGATCTCGCTCCGCCTGGACCTGTCGGCGTACAACCTGTTCCACGCCGACGAGGCCGGTGCGCGCAGCGCGGGCGCCGCGATCGTCCAGGTGCACAGCCTCGCCGACCCCACCCTCGTGACCGACGCGGCGGCGCTGTGGGCGGGCGACGCGGACGCCGCATTCGGGCCACGCGCACGCGTGGACGCGGCCCTGGCGGTGCGGCGCGCCGCACGGGTCTGGCCACCCCTGGACCGGCTCTCCGAGCAGGACGTCCCCGACGTACTGGCCCTGTCCGACGAGGAGCTGGGCGACCTGCTCGGCGTGGCGGCGACCCGGCTCGCCGCGGCCGGGGTGGCGGTGCACTGGCCGCGGGACCTGGCACAGGACCTCACCGCGGCCGCGGTCGTACGCCCCGCGCCGGGCTCGGCGACCGACGGCACCGGTTTCTTCGAGAGCGAGGAACTCCTCCAGTTCCGCTGGCAGTTGGCGCTCGGCGGCGACCCGCTCAGCGAGGCCGAGATGGACGCGCTGGCCGAGGCCCACCGACCCGTCGTACGCCTCAGGGACCAGTGGGTGCTGGTCGACCCCGCCCTCGTCCGCAAGGCCCGTAAACGCGAACTGGGCCTGCTCGACCCGGTCGACGCGCTCTCGGTGGCCCTCACCGGCAGTGCGGACGTCGACGGCGAGACCGTGGAGGCGGTGCCGGTCGGCGCGCTCGCCGCCCTGCGCGACCGCCTGACGACCGGCGTGCACCCCGCGGAACCGCCGCCGGGCCTGCACGCCACCCTCCGGGACTACCAACTCCGCGGCCTCGCCTGGCTGGACCTCATGACCTCCCTGGGTCTCGGCGGCTGCCTCGCCGACGACATGGGACTCGGCAAGACGATCACCGTCATCGCCCTGCACCTGCGCCGGGCCCGCCGCGAGCCGACCCTCGTCGTCTGTCCCGCCTCCCTGCTCGGCAACTGGCAGCGGGAGATCACCCGGTTCGCCCCCGGCGTCCCGGTCCGCCGCTTCCACGGCACGGAGCGCAGCCTGGACGACCTCGACGGCGGCTTCGTCCTCACCACGTACGGCACCATGCGGGCGGCGGCGGCCCGGCTGTCGGAGCAGCGCTGGGGCATGGTCGTCGCGGACGAGGCCCAGCATGTGAAGAACCCCTACTCGGCGACCGCGAAGGCCCTGCGCACCATCCCGTCACCCGCGCGCGTGGCCCTCACCGGCACCCCGGTCGAGAACAACCTCTCCGAGCTGTGGGCCCTGCTCGACTGGACGACCCCAGGGCTCCTCGGCCCGCTGAAGTCCTTCCGCGCCCGGCACGCGCGCGCGGTGGAGAACGGCGAGGACGAGGAGGCCGTGACCAGGCTGGCGCGGCTGGTGCGGCCCTTCCTCCTGCGCCGCAAGAAGTCGGACCCGGGCATCGTCCCCGAACTGCCGCCCAAGACGGAGACGGACCACCCGGTCCCGCTCACCCGCGAACAGGCCTCGCTGTACGAGGCGGTGGTGCGCGAGTCGATGCTGGCCATCGAGACGGCGCAGGGCATCGCGCGCCGGGGCCTGGTGCTGAAGCTGCTGGGCGCGCTGAAGCAGATCTGCGACCATCCCGCGCTGTACCTGAAGGAGGAGGTCCCGCCGACGGCGGGTGACCGCCTCGCCGCCCGCTCGGGCAAACTGGCCCTGCTGGACGAGCTGTTGGACACCCTGCTGGCGGAGGACGGCTCGGCGCTCGTGTTCACGCAGTACGTCGGCATGGCCCGCCTCATCACCGCCCACCTCGCCGCCCGCGCGGTCCCGGTGGACCTGCTGCACGGGGGCACGCCGGTGCCGGAGCGGGAGCGGATGGTGGACCGTTTCCAGAGCGGTGCGATTCCGGTGCTGGTGCTGTCGCTGAAGGCGGCGGGCACCGGCCTCAATCTCACCCGCGCGGGCCATGTGGTCCACTTCGACCGCTGGTGGAACCCGGCCGTGGAGGAGCAGGCCACCGACCGCGCCTACCGCATCGGCCAGACCCAGCCCGTCCAGGTGCACCGCCTCATCACCGAGGGCACGGTGGAGGACCGCATCGCGGAGATGCTCGAGTCCAAGCGGGCCCTCGCCGACGCGATCCTCGGCTCCGGCGAGTCCGCCCTCACCGAACTCACGGACCGCGAACTGACCGACCTGGTCTCCCTCCGGAGGCCGTCATGACCCCGGGCCCCGCCGACGAGGCCCGCCGAGCCCTGCGGGCGGCACGGGAGCGCGCTGCGGTGGAGGCCGACGGGACTGCCCAGGCGACCGCCACCGCGGGCCAGCGCACACCGCCCGCGTCCCCGGCTCCGGGGCGGGGGAGCCCGGTGGCGGGGGAGGAGGGCAGGGCTGCGGGACAGGGGACGGAGAGCTCCGGGGAGAGGGACGCGGGCGACTCCGCGGCCAAGGACGCGGGGGGTCTGCCGACCGAAGGCGTGGGCGGGTTTGGGGCGAGGGGGACGGAGAGCGCTGAGGGTGAGGGGGCTCACGGTCCTGCGGCCGAAGAGCCGGACGGCTTGGCGGCCGAGGGCGCGGAGAGTTCAACGGTTGGGGGAGTCCCCGGTGCTGAAGTGAAGGGGCCGGGTGGCTTTGTGGCCGGGCGGGCTGAGAGTTCAACCGCCGACGGACTCCACGGTCCCGTGGTGAAGGGGCCGGGCCGCTTCGTCCGCGAGGGCGCGGAGAGTTCAGCGGTCGAGCGGGCTCACGGTACTGCGGCTGAGGAGGCCGGGAACTCGGCGGCCGAGGGGGCTCACCGTGCCGCGGCGAAGGCGGCGGCGAGTTCAGCGGCCGAGGGGATGCACGGCGCCGAGGTGAAGGGAGCGGCCGGCTTCGAGGAGAGGGAGCGCACTGCGGGTGGAGGTGCGGCTGCTCGCGCGTCCGCGGAGGCCGACGAGCCTGGGGTGCCTGCAGGGGACGGCGCAGTGGGTGCGGTGGCCGAGGACGCCGTAACTGGCACCGCCCGACCCGAGCCCCGGCCAGGTGACGCGGCCCGTGCCGCGCTGCGGGAAGCCGTCGCTGCCCGGCGTTCCTCGATCCCGGGTGCGGAGGACGGTGCAGGTCGGTCCGGCGTACGTGCGGTCGGCGCTCCCTCTTCCAGTTCCGCCAGCGAGGAAGCCGAACAGCCCGCTCCCCTCGCCGAAGCCGCCCCCGACGACACCCCCCGGCCTCCGGACGCGCGCCCCGCGGACGCCGCTCGCGAGGCGCTGCGTGCCGCACGCAAGAGGCGGGCGGACGCCGAGGCCGCCGAGGCGGAGGCCGCCCTCGCGCGTCGGTCGCGGCGCGGCACCCGTACCCCCACCCCGTCGCCGGACCGGACGCGCGCACCACGTCCGGCTGCCGGCGTGCGAGCGCGTGACGTACGGGAGTTGCTGGCCGACGCCTTCCGGATGCCCGACGACGTGAACCCGCCGGGGGAGCGGTACGAGAGCAACAGCCCTTCCCCCGAGGGCTCTCCCGCTCTCGACGAAACCTCCCTGAAGGCCGACACCACACGTGCGGCCTCTCCCACCGACCCCCACCCACCCACCGGCACCCACCCCTCACCGCCGCCGGCCGAAGACTCCACGCACCCCGGCACCACCCCCGTCACCCCACCCGGCGGAGCCGCCCCCCGCCACCCCCGCTCCATGGCCGCCCCCAACCGGGACAGCGACCTGCGGCGCACCTTCCCCGCCTTCCCTCCCCACGCCTCGGACGGTGCCCGGTTCGCCGCCACCTGGTGGGGCAATGCCTGGGTCACCGCCCTGGAGGAGGGCGCGCTGGACGCCAAGCGGCTCGCGCGGGGCCGGGGTTACGCCGAGCAGGGACACGTGGACGCGATCACCGTGACGCCGGGACTCGTGCTGGCGTATGTGCGGGGGAGCCGCCCCCGCCCGTACCGCGTACAGGTGCGCCTGCGGACGCTCGGCGACGCCGACTGGGACCGCTTCCTGGACCTCGCCGCCGACCGCACCGGACACATCGCCGCCCTGCTCGACCGGGAGATGCCCCAGTCGCTGGCCGAGTGCGGAGTGCCACTGCTCCCCGGCCCCGGCGACCTCGAACCGCAGTGCAGCTGTCCGGACCGCGGTCATCCCTGCAAGCACGCCGCCGCCCTCTGCTACCAGACCGCGCGCCTCCTCGACGCCGACCCCTTCGTCCTGCTCCTGCTGCGCGGCCGCGGCGAACGTGACCTGCTCGACGCGCTCTCCCGCCTCAGCGCCGCCCGCGCCGCCCGCGCGGCACAGGAGAAGGAACCGGCGCCCCTGCCCGGCGTACGGGCGAGCGAAGCCCTCGCGTCCCGCCGACTCCCGCCGCTCCCGGCCCCGTTGCCGGTCCCCGCGCACCCCGAGCAGCCACCGGCGTACCCCGCGTCCCCGGGCGGCCCCGACCCCTTCGCGCTGGACCAGCTGGCCACCGACGCCGCCGCCCGCGCCCACGCCCTGCTCGGTACCGGCCGTGACCCGGTCGGTGAACTGACCCTGTGGCAGGACGCGGTCCGGCTCGCCGCGGCCCGCCCCGGTTCCGGACTCACCGCGGGCACCCGCGCCTTCTACGCCTCCCTCGCCGCGGCCACCGACCGCACCCCGGCCGACCTGGCGCGCGCGGTCGCCGCCTGGCGCCAGGGCGGCCTCGAAGGTCTCGCCGTCCTCGAAGAGCCCTGGGACCCACCGGCCGGCCGCTTCGACCGCGCCCGGCCCCTGCTGCTCGCCGCCGACCTCCCCGCCTTCCGGCCGTGGCGCAACCACCTCACCCACCCCCGCGGCCATGTCCAGCTCCGTCTGGGCCGCGACGGCCTGTGGTACGCCTACGAGTCCGAACCGGGCCACGACGACTGGTGGCCCCGCGGCACCCCGGACCTCGACCCGGTCGGCGCCCTCACCGGCCTGGGCACGCCGAGCGACCCGTGAACGGCCCGTGCCGTACCGGCCTCGTCGCCGGGCTTCGGGCATCCCGTGAAGGCGGTGTGAGGGTTGGCCGGTGATGTTCGGGAGCCAGGTGTGGGGAGTAGGGGCAGCGGGTCCGGACGGTAAGAAAAGGCGGTTAGCGTGGGGGCCGTGAGTGAGACGACGACCCCTGCCCTCCAGTACCGCTTCGACGGCCCGGAAGACGCCCCGGTCCTCATTTTGGGCCCGTCGCTCGGGACCACGTGGCACATGTGGGACCGCCAGGTCCCCGATCTGGTCAAGCAGTGGCGGGTCTTCCGGTTCGATCTGCCGGGGCACGGCGGTGCCCACGCCTACCCGGCGGGCTCGGTCGGCGACCTCACCGACCGGCTGCTGGCCACGCTCGACCGGTTCGGGGTGCAGCGCTTCGGCTACGCGGGCTGCGCACTGGGCGGTGCGGTCGGCATGGAGCTGGCGCTGCGCCACCCGGACCGGCTCGCCTCGCTCGCGCTGATCGCCGCCTCGCCCCGTTTCGGCAGCGCCGACGAGTTCCGCCAGCGCGGGGTGATCGTGCGGACGAACGGGCTCGATCCCATCGCCCGTACGTCCCCGGACCGCTGGTTCACCTCCGGGTTCGCCGCCGCCCAGCCCGCGATCACCGACTGGGCCGTGCAGATGGTGCGCACCACCGACCCCGGCTGCTACATCGCGGCCTGCGAGGCGCTCGCCGCCTTCGACGTGCGGGCCGAACTCGCGAGCGTCGGGGTGCCGACGCTGGTGCTCGTCGGCTCCGACGACCAGGTCACCGGACCGGCCGAGGCCCGCACCCTGGTCGCGGGCATTCCGGACGCCCGGCTCGCCGTCGTGCCCGGCGCCTCCCATCTGGTGCCGGTCGAGCAGCCCGCGGCCGTCACCGACCTGCTGGTCAGACACTTCTCCACCGCCTGGCAGCCCGCGTTCGACTCCGCCACCGGGCAGACCGCGATCCCCGCGGCCCCCGGCAAGCCGGTCCTGGCGGCCACCCCGCCGCAGCCCGTGCCGATCGCCGAGATCGCCCCGGCTGCCCCGACCCCGCAGACCGCCGTCCGGACCGACCCGTACGACGCCGGTATCAAGGTCCGCCGCGAGGTGCTGGGCGACGCGCACGTGGACGGGGTGCTGGCCCAGGCCGACGACTTCTCGGCCGACTTCCAGGAACTCCTCACCCGCTACGCCTGGGGCGAGATCTGGGACCGGCCGGGGCTCGACCGCCGCTCCCGCAGTGTCGCCTCCCTCACCGCGCTCGTCGCCGGCGGGCACCTGGACGAGCTCGCCTCCCACACCCGGGCCGCCCTGCGCAACGGCCTGACCCCCTCCGAGATCAAGGAAGTGCTGCTCCAAGCGGCCGTGTACTGCGGGGTCCCGGCGGCCGGCAGCGCGTTCACGGTGGCCCAGCAGGTCATCCGCGAGGAGACCACGCCCACCGAGTGATCGTGAGGCGGGTGGCCGGAGCACCTGCCTGTGCTGCCCGTCGGCGCGGGACGGAGGGCAGGATGGACCCCATGAAGCTCACGAAGAAGTCGCACGCCTGCGTCCGTCTGGAGAAGGACGGACAGACCCTCGTCCTCGACCCCGGGGGGTTCAGCGAGGAGGACGCCGCCCTCGGCGCCGACGCGATCCTCGTCACCCACGAGCACCCCGACCACTTCAGCGAGGAGCGGCTGCGGGCGGCCCTGGACGCCAACCCGGCCGCCGAGATCTGGACGCTGAGGTCGGTCGCCGAGAAGATCTCGGCCGCCTTCCCGGGCCGCGTGCACACCGTCGGCCACGGCGACACCTTCACCGCCGCGGGCTTCGACGTCCAGGTCCACGGCGAACTGCACGCGGTGATCCACCCGGACATCCCGCGCATCACCAACGTCGGCTACCTGGTCGACGGCGGCCGCGTCTTCCACCCCGGCGACGCCCTCACCGTCCCCGAGCACACCGTCGAGACGCTGATGCTGCCCGTCATGGCCCCCTGGAGCAAGATCTCCGAGGTCATCGACTACGTCCGTGAGGTCAAGCCGCAGCGCGCCTACGACATCCACGACGCGCTCCTCACCGACCTCGCCCGGCCGATCTACGACAACCAGATCGGCGGCCTCGGCGGCGCGGAGCACCTGCGGCTGAAGCCCGGGGAGAGCACGGCTCTGTGAGTGTCAGTGCCGCCCGGTAGGTTGTCAGGCATGCGCATCGCGACCTGGAACGTCAACTCGATCACCGCCCGTCTCCCGAGGCTGCTGGCCTGGCTGGAGAGCACCGGCACCGACGTGCTGTGCCTCCAGGAGGCCAAGCTCGCCGAGGAGCAGTTCCCGTTCGACCAGCTGCGCGAGGCAGGGTACGAGGCGGCGGTGCACGCGACCGGCCGGTGGAACGGCGTGGCGGTGATCTCCCGGGTGGGCATCGAGGACGTCGTCAAGGGGCTGCCCGGCGACCCCGGCTACGACGGCGCCCCCGAACCCCGCGCCATCTCCGCGACCTGCGGCCCGGTCCGCGTCTGGTCGGTGTACGTGCCCAACGGCCGTGAGGTCGACCACCCGCACTACGCCTACAAGCTCCAGTGGTTCGAGGCCCTGAAGGCCGCGGTCGCCGGTGACGCGGCCGGCAGCCGCCCCTTCGCGGTCCTGGGCGACTACAACGTGGCGCCGACCGACGACGACGTCTACGACGTGGCCGCCTTCGAGGGCCTCACCCATGTCACCCCGGCCGAGCGCGCCGCCCTCGCCGCCCTGCGTGAGGCGGGCCTGTCCGACGTGGTCCCGCGCCCCCTCAAGTACGACCACCCGTTCACGTACTGGGACTACCGGCAGCTCTGCTTCCCCAAGAACCGTGGCATGCGCATCGACCTGGTGTACGGCAACGAGTCGTTCGCGAAAGCCGTCACCGACGCGTACGTCGACCGGGAGGAGCGCAAGGGCAAGGGCGCGTCGGACCACGCGCCGGTGGTCGTGGACCTGGACGTCTAGACCCGGGCCCTCACAGCAGCCCCAGGTCCACCGACTCCGCGAGCGCGGCCAGCCCCGCGTCCCCCGGATGCAGATGGTCCCCACTGTCGTACCCGGCACGCATCCGCTCCGGGCGGGCCGGGTCGCGCACCACGCCGTCGAAGTCCAGGACGCCGTCGAACACCCCGGCGTCCCGGATCCAGGCGTTGACCGCGACGCGCTCGGCGTCCACGGCGGCCGTGCACCGCGCCTCGCCCCCACAGGGCAGGATCGTCGCCGCGAGCATCCGCAGCCCGCGCGCCTGCCCCCGCTCCGCGAGCTCCCGCAGCCCGGCCACCACCTCCCGCGCCGACGCCCCCGACCGCAGGTCGTTGACCCCCTCGAACACCACGGCCGTACGCACCGACGCCTGGGCGAGGACATCCCGGTCGAACCGGCTGAGGGCGCTCACCCCCTGGGTGGCCGTGGAGACCCCGTCACCGGGATACCCGTCGAAGACCACACGGTTCCCGGAGATCCCCTGGTTGAGCACCCCATAGTGCGGCACCACGTCTTGTGCCCGCAGCCGTGCGGCCAGCACATCCGGCCACCGCCGGTTGGCGTCCGTCGTGGACCTGGTGCCGTCCGTGATCGAGTCCCCGAGCACCACCACGGACCCCGGCCCCCCGCCGACCTCGACACCGGTCAGCAGCGGCCGGCTGGTCAGGACCGAGGTGTACGGCGCCCCCGACCCGTCGGCCGTGTGGTCGCCCCTTCCGCTCACATACGACCGCTGCGCCCCGAGCCTGTGCACCGGGACCGCCGCCACCGTCCCCGGCAGATGGAAGCTCACCAGCAGATCGGCGCCCGCGGGCACCTCGAAGCCGAGTGGATCGCTGAACGCCTGCGCCCCGGCCGGGATCTCGACACCGGACGCACCCGCGAACGCCACCGCCACCGGTCTCTCCCGGGCCGCGGCGCCCACCGCCCGCACCGCCACACTCGCGCCGCCGATCCGCACCGGCACCGCCGCGAAGGTGTTGTCGAACCGCAGCCGCACCCGGGGCCCGCCCACCGAGGTGTGCACCACGAGCCGCAGCGTCCGGTCGGTCCACGGCCCCACGGCCTGGAGGTTGGAGGTCGCGGCAGCCCAACTCCCGCTCCAGCCAAACCCCTTGGCCCGTACCGACAGGGCGAAGACATGCATGCCGGGCGCCCGGGGCAGCCGTACCGAAGCCACCTCGCGGTCCCGCGCCAGCGGCACGGTCACGACGTACAGCCGTGCCTGCTCGGTGAGTTGACCCTCGGGCGTGTTCACGTGCGGCAGCGCGACCGCCTTCGTGGCGAGCGGGCCGCGCCGCCAGTCGGGGACCGACAGCCGGTAGGCCGAGCGGCCGCCGTCGGCGTAGGTCACGGTGCCGGAGCCCTCGACGGGTCCGCCGCGCGTGCCCGTGGCCAGAAAGGCAAGGGCGTTTCCGCGGCCGCTCAGGCGTACGTGCTGCCCGGCGGCCCGGACATGTTCGGGAGCGCCGGCCGGCCGGTCCGGCCAAGTCAGCCTTGCCGCCTGCACGGTGAGGGTGCGGCCCGGGGTCCAGCCGGCGGCGGCGAGGTCCTGGGCGGAGAGGGAGGCGCCCGAGCCGTCGAGGTCGGCCTCGCCGGGGTGGGCGTCGTCGCTGACGGCGGTGCTGTCGAAGAGCCGCTCCAGGGGCAGCGGCACCGGCCTCTCCCGCAGGCCCGACTCCGCCCCCACGGCCATGCCCCCCGGCGCAAGGGCCGCGCACAGAGCGAGAACCACCGCACCACCACGGACACCTCGGTGCACAGAAGCCTCCTCGGACTCACAGGGCACAAAAAATGCATCGCGACGCTAAGGAGACATCCGCGCCAGGTCAACGCGCCATGCGCGAAGGCGGCGTGAACTCGACCGGGAACGACGGTCCGCGCGCCTGTGGTGCAGGCGGCCGGGTGAGTGACACGCTGGGCGTATGAAGATCCCTTTTCTGGGCGGCAGGAGTGAGAAGCCCGGGACCCGCGACGCCGAGGGCATCGCCGAACTGCTCGCCGAGTGCGAGCTGCTGCGCTCCCACGCCTCCCGGTCGGGCGTCGAACTCGACGACACGGAGGCGTCGTTGGAGGCGCTCGACCAGTTGGTGCCCGGCTGGCGCGACGACGAGGAGGTCCTGCTCTGGCTCGGCAACGACGCCGGGCTCTATCTCGGCACGGTCATCGTGCGGACCGTCCCCGGGGCGGCCTGGGATCTGCGGTCGGACGGACAGCCCGTGATCCGGCTGGAGTCCGGCCGTGAGTTCGATGTCGTGGCCGCCGGTCACGAGTGGGCCGGCAGCGGGGTGCCCGAGCTCTCCCAGCTCTACGCGGAGGTGGCCGAGGAGTGAATCCATGGCCGTAAGTACGGCGTAAATACGGCTAATGACCGAAAAGTGCGTGTCGTTCTTTATGTGCGATCTTGCCTCGATAGGTTGCGGCAACCACGACACAGCTGAGAGTGAGTAGGGCTGGGCATGGCCGTCGTCGATCCGTTGATCGAACTGCGTGACGTCAACAAGTACTACGGGGAGCTGCATGTCCTGCAGGACATCAACCTCACCGTCGGCAAGGGGGAGGTGGTCGTGGTCATCGGCCCTTCGGGGTCGGGCAAGTCCACGCTCTGCAGGACGATCAACCGCCTGGAGACCATCAAGTCCGGTTCCATCACGCTCGACGGGCAGCCGCTGCCCGAGGAGGGCAAGGCCCTCGCGAAGCTCCGTGCCGAGGTCGGCATGGTCTTCCAGTCCTTCAACCTGTTCGCCCACAAGACAGTCCTGCAGAACGTCTCCCTGGGACAGATCAAGGTCCGCAAGCGGAAGAAGGAGCAGGCCGACCGGCGCTCCCGCGAACTCCTCGACCGGGTGGGCCTGGCCGACCAGGCCGACAAGTACCCCGCCCAGCTCTCCGGCGGCCAGCAGCAGCGGGTGGCCATCGCCCGCGCCCTCGCCATGGAGCCCAAGGCCCTGCTGTTCGACGAGCCGACCTCGGCCCTCGACCCGGAGATGATCAACGAGGTCCTGGAGGTCATGCAACAGCTGGCCCGGGAGGGCATGACCATGGTCGTCGTCACCCACGAGATGGGCTTCGCCCGTTCGGCCGCCAACCGCGTGGTGTTCATGGCGGACGGCCGTATCGTCGAGGACCGCGCCCCGGACGACTTCTTCACCAATCCGGACAGCGAGCGCGCCAGGGACTTCCTCTCCAAGATCCTCAAGCACTGAGAGGGGCGACGGCCATGCTCCCGAGCCTCGACTACGATGGTCCGTTCACCCCCACGGTGATGGCGGCCGGGCCCCCAGGGACGCCGCTGCCGGGTGGGGGTCCCCCCACGGCCCTTGAACCGTAGGGGGCAGCGGTCACAGAGCCATACCCGCCCGGCGCCGGCCGGAGATCACTGCTCGCGCAGCGGAATCGACACGTACGACGGGTCGTTCGCCGGCGAGGAGAAGGTCAGCTGAGCGCCGGACGGGTTGTGCTCGATGTAGAGCGGGTCGACCGTGTCGACCACCAGGGCGAGACGGTGCCCTGCCGGGACGTCGTAGGCCGTGGAGAACAGCTCCAGGTCGACGTCGAACGGCTTCCCGGGCGTCCGCCCGTGGAAGGTGTACGGCGCGTGGGAGACCAGCTTGCCGAGGCCGAGCGGCCCCACGTCGTACAGGTAGGCGACGAGGGTGCCGCTCTCCTTGGTGGGGGTGAGCGTGGTGTGCAACTCGGCCGTGCCGCGCACCTGTTGTGCGGTGGCGTACTTGCCCGACTGCCATACGGCGGCCCAGCGGCGGGGCAGCAGGGGGATCGAGGCGACCGGGGGAACCCGGGCGATCTGGTCGAGGATGCTGGACAGGAAGACGATCCCGCCGTCCGCGCCCGAGTCCACGTTGGTGTGGATCGTGGTGGTGCCCGCCAGGGCGATCTTCTTCCGCGTGGCGCCGACGGACTTCCAGTCCGGGTAGCCCTCGTAGCCGCCCGTGGAACGGGACTTGAGCCGGACCGGCTCCTCGCGGTCGATCCCGTTGTCCTCGCCCTTGAGGTAGTGGTCGAACCAGCGCTCGGTGTCGGTCCACACGTCGTTGGGCAGGCCGAACAGCCCGGTCAGCTCGGCCGTGGCATGGTCGCCGGGCCGGAACTCCAGTCTCTTCGGGCCCGTCAGCTTCTCGTAGAAGTCGGCGGACTGGTTGGGCGCGAAGACCGTGTCACCCCACGCGTTGGCCATCATGACCGCCGCGCCGTTCTGGTTGAGTTGGTCCACGTAGGTCGCGGCAGAACGTTTCTTCCCCCAGTCGATCATCTCCTGTTCCTTCGACAGGTTCGACGCGTAGAAGTTGTCGAAGATCTGCCGGATCTCGGGGCTCTGACGGCCGGTGACCAGGCTGGCGCCGTCCAGCACGGCGCCGGCCTGGACGTGCTGGGTGCGGCCGGAGTAGATCGAGTCGATCAGGTCGGCCCAGCCGCTCAGGGCGGCGACCGCCTTGACGCGCTTGTCCTGGGCGGCGGTGATCAGGCTGATGCCGGCGCCGTACGAGACGCCCGCCATGCCGATGCGCCGGGCGTCGGAAGGGGTGTTGGCGAGTGCCCAGTCGATGACCTTGGACGCGTCGGCTATGTCGGGCGGGCCCGCGACTTCTATTTCCCCGCCCGATTGCCAGAACCCGCGCACGTTGTAACTGACCACGATGTAACCGGAGTTCGCGAGCTTCTGGGCCTGGGCGAGGTACTCGACCTGGGGCAGGCCCCAACTCGTGGGCAGGACGAGCAGCGGGTAGCGCCGGGTGCCGTCGGCTCCGGAGGGTGTGACGACGTTGGCCTTGAGGACGGTGCCGCCGTCACCGGCGATGTCGACGAAGCGGACGGCGTCCGCCGCCTGCGCGGTCGGGGCGAGTCCGAGGGCGCTACCGGCGATCAGAGTCGCGGAGACGGCGCCCACGGTGGTCGTACGCAGGGCCTTGCGAGGGTGTCCCACGGGTCACTCCCTACTCGTGTCAGTGCAAAGTGACCAGACGGTAACCTCGCCCGCTTACCGCAAGTAACCCGTCGGTAAGTTACGTGGGAGTAACGATTGTTGTGGTGTGAATCAATTCAGGAGGCGCGGTGGGAGTTCCGTGGAGCCGCGGCCGCCGGAAGCGGCGTCTTGGCCTCCCGTGTCACGTCCGCGACCAGCTCCACGACATCCGGCCCGTACGCCCCCGAGTTGACCACCCGCAGCAGCAGTACGAAGGTGCTGTCGCCGTACTTGCGGGTCAACCGCTCGTGGTTGCGGGCGAGATAGCGGGTCGCGGCCTGGTTGGTGATCGCGGTCTGACCGCAGAAGAGGAACACCGGCCGGGTGCCGTTGCTCTGCTCGACGGTGAGCCGGCCGAGCAGGGCGTACTCGGACTTGCCGACCTCCACCCGGTAGCGCTCGGTGCCCACCTGGAAGGCGCCGCGGTCGGGGCTCGGCTCGGCGTCGACGTTCACCCGGACACCGGGCAGCAGGGAGGAAAGGTGTGCCGCCATACGGCGGTTGGAGGCCGGGCCGCCCACGCAGAACTCGGTGCGCTCGCCGAAGCCCTGGCGTGCCGCGTCGTGCGGGAGGACCTGGGCGTGGGCGTTGCAGTCCTTGATGAGCGCGGCGAGTTCGAGCAGGGCGAACACGTCGTAGCGCATCACCGCGAGGTCCGGGCCGCTCGCGCCGCGGTTGACGACCAGCAGCGACTCGGAGTTGTCCGGCAGCCCGAAGAAGGCCTGCTTGCGGCGGAGTTTCCGCTTCCACAAGTACGTACGGGCAAGCCAGCCGAGCGTGGCGCTGATGCCGGCCGCCACCACGCCCAGGACGATGTTGCGCACGTCGTCATTCATGTGCGCGCATGCTAGCGGGCCGACACCGCTGGTACGTACCGGTGTTCGAAGTGTGGCATTCGCATGACACCTGTCCCGAGGAGGGGTGTCGGTGCCCCGGGGATGTGGTTACGCTGCGCGGACGGTCCTGGACTGGAGGTACGGATGCGTCGCCCTGTCGCGCGGAAACTGTCGGTCCTGGCGGTCTCGGCCGCCGTCGTGTCGGTGGGGGCGGCGGCGCCGCCGCAGGCCACCTCGGCACCGCAGAAAGTACCCGTCGCCGTCGGCTACGGGGGTGCCGTCTCCAGCGTCGACGCGGACGCCTCCGCCGCCGGCATCGAAGTCCTCAGGAAGGGCGGCAACGCGGTCGACGCGGCCGTCGCCACCGCCGCCGCGCTCGGCGTCACCGAGCCGTACTCCTCGGGCATCGGCGGGGGCGGCTACTTCGTCTACTACGACGCCAAGTCCCGCAGCGTCCACACCATCGACGGCCGCGAGACGGCACCGCTGACCGCCGACGAGAACCTGTTCGTGGAGAACGGCAAGCCGCTCGCCTTCGCCGACGCCGTCAGCAGCGGACTGAGCGTGGGAACGCCGGGCACCCCCGCCACCTGGGCCACCGCGCTCGGCAAGTGGGGCAGCAGATCCCTCGGCACCGTCCTCAAGCCCGCCGAGCGGATCGCGCGGAACGGGTTCGTCGTGGACGACACCTTCCGTTCGCAGACCGCCTCCAACGAGACGCGGTTCCGGTACTTCCCCGACACCGCGAAGCTGTTCCTGCCCGGCGGTCAGCTGCCGGTCGTCGGGTCGACCTTCAAGAACCCCGATCTCGCCCGCACCTACGCGGAGTTGGGACGCAAGGGCGTCGGCGCGATCTACCACGGCGACCTCGGCGACGACATCGTCGACACCGTGAACCACCCGCCGGTGGACCCGGCCTCGGGCTGGAACGCACGGCCGGGTGACCTCTCCGAGAAGGACCTCGCCGCCTACCGGGCCAAGCTCCAGAAGCCCACCAAGACCTCCTACCGTGGGCTCGGCGTCTACTCCATCGCGCCCTCCTCCTCCGGCGGCACGACCGTCGGTGAGGCCCTCAACATCCTTGAGCACACCGACCTTTCGAAGGCCAGTGAGGTCCAGTACCTCCATCACTTCATCGAGGCAAGCCGGATCTCCTTCGCGGACCGGGGGCGCTGGGTCGGCGACCCCGCCTTCGAGGACGTACCGACGAAGGGGCTGCTGTCGCAGAAGTTCGCCGACTCGCGGGCCTGCCTCATCAAGGACGACGCGGTGCTCCAGAGTCCGCTGGCGCCCGGTGACCCGCGGCATCCGGCGGGCTGCACGAATCGGGGCACTGCGGCTCCGACGACGTACGAGGGCGAGAACACCACGCATCTGACGGTGGCCGACAAGTGGGGGAACGTCGTCTCCTACACGCTGACCATCGAGCAGACCGGCGGCAGCGCGATCACCGTGCCCGGGCGCGGGTTCATCCTCAACAACGAGCTGACGGACTTCTCGTTCACGCCGGCGAACCCTGCCGTGCACGACCCGAACCTGCCCGGCCCCGGCAAGCGGCCGCGGTCGTCGATCTCGCCGACGATCGTGCTCGACCGCAACAACAAGCCTGTGGTGGCGCTGGGTTCACCCGGTGGGGCGACCATCATCACCACCGTGCTCCAGGTGCTGACCGAGTTCGTGGACCGTGGGTTGCCGCTGGTGGACGCGATCGCGGCGCCTCGGGCGAGTCAGCGGAACGCTGCGCAGACCGAGCTGGAGCCGGCGCTGTACAGCAGTGGGGCGCGGTCTCAACTGGAGGCCATCGGGCACTCGTTCAAGCTGAATCCCGAGATCGGGGCGGCGACTGGTGTTCAGCGGTTGCCGGGTGGGAAGTGGCTTGCCGCTGCTGAGACGGTTCGGCGGGGTGGGGGGTCTGCGCAAGTGGTGTACCCCGCGCCGTAGTCGCCTGCGGGTGCGTGGGGGGCTGGTCGCGCAGTCCCCCGCGCCCCTAAAGGGGCGCCCCCGCCGACCGGAACTTCAAAGAACCCGCTTCTGTGTCCACCGTCACCCGGTCGCCGTCCTTGATCGTGCCGTCCAGGAGCAGGCGGGACAGCTGGTTGTCCACCTCCCGCTGGATCGTGCGGCGCAACGGGCGGGCGCCGTACTCCGGTTGGTAGCCGCGTTCCGCGAGCCAGTCGACCGCGCTGTCGGTGAAGGTGACCGTGACGCCCTGGGCCCGGAGCAGGCGGCGGGTGCTCTGCAGCAACAGCTCGGTGATCTGGCGTAGTTGCTCCCCCGTGAGCTGGCGGAAAACGACCACCTCGTCGATGCGGTTGAGGAACTCCGGGCGGAAGTGGTCCCGCAGGGGGCGCAGGACCTGCTCCCGGCGGGCCTCCTCGTCCGTGCCGCCCGACCCGAAGCCGATGCCCGCGCCCCGCCGCGTGATCGCCTCCGAGCCCAGGTTGCTGGTCATGACGATCACCGTGTTGGTGAAGTCGACCGTGCGGCCCTGCGAGTCGGTGAGGCGGCCGTCGTCGAGGACCTGGAGGAGGATGTTGAAGACGTCCGGGTGGGCCTTCTCCACCTCGTCCAAAAGGAGCAGCGAGTACGGGTGCCTGCGGACGACCTCCGTCAGCTGGCCCGCCTCCTCGTGGCCGACGTAGCCGGGCGGGGCGCCGATCAGACGGCTGACGGTGTGGCGCTCCTGGTACTCGCTCATGTCGAGGCGGACCATGCGCTCCTCGCTGCCGAACAGGGACTCGGCCAGGGCGCGGGCCAGTTCGGTCTTGCCGACGCCGGTCGGGCCGAGGAAGAGGAAGCTGCCGATCGGCCGGTCCGGGCTGGCGAGGCCCGCGCGGGAGCGCAGGACCGCGTCGGAGACGACGCGTACGGCCTCGTCCTGGCCGACCACCCGCTCGTGCAGGTGTTGCTCCAGGCCGAGCAGCCGGTCCTTCTCCTCCTCGGTGAGGCTGCTGACCGGGATGCCGGTCAGCCGGGACACCACGTGGGCGACGGCCTCGGCGGTGACCTCCAGGTGCTGGCCCTCGTCGGCCTCGTCGCCTCCGGTGGCCTCGGCGATCCGCTGCTTCAACTCGGCGATGCGGTCCCGTAGTTGCGTGGCCTGCTCGTACTGCTCGTCGGCGACCGCCTGGTCCTTGTCCCGGCTCAGCTGCTCGACCTCGCGCTCCAGGGCCCGTACATCCGTGCCCTTGGTGCGCGCCCGCAGCCGTACGCGTGCTCCTGCCTGGTCGATGAGGTCGATCGCCTTGTCCGGCAGCCGGCGGTCGGTGAGATAGCGGTCGGAGAGCTCGACGGCCGCCACCAGCGCCTCGTCGGTGTAGCGGACCTGGTGGTGGGCCTCGTAGCGGTCGCTGAGGCCGCGCAGGATCTCGATCGCGTCCGCCACGGTGGGTTCCGGGACCAGGATCGGCTGGAAACGGCGGGCCAGGGCCGCGTCCTTCTCGATCCGGCGGAACTCCTCCAGCGTGGTCGCGCCCACGATGTGCAGCTCACCGCGGGCCAGTGCGGGCTTGAGGATGTTGCCGGCGTCCAGGGAGCCGCCCTCACCGCCCCCGCCCGCGCCGACGACGGTGTGCAGTTCGTCGATGAAGACGATCAGCCGGTCGGAGTTGTCGCGGATCTCGCCCACGATGTTCGTCAGGCGCTCCTCGAAGTCGCCCCGGTAGCGGGTGCCGGCGACCACACCGGTCAGGTCGAGGGCGAAGACCCGCCGCCCGGTCAGTACGTCGGGCACGTCCCCGTCGACGATCCGCTGGGCCAGGCCCTCCACGATCGCGGTCTTGCCGACGCCCGCGTCCCCGATGAGCACCGGGTTGTTCTTGCCGCGCCGGGACAGCACCTCGATGGTCTGCTCGATCTCGTCGTCCCGGCCGATCACCGGGTCGATACGGCCCTGGCGGGCGAGGTCGGTGAGGTCGCGGCCGTACTTGTCGAGGGTGGGGGTGCTCGTGGTGCGCTGTGCCTCGGCGCGGGGCTGTCCGGCGTCCGGGGTCGCCTCGGGAGGCAGACCGGTGGGGGCGAAGCGGGCCGAGTTCAGGATGTGGCCGGCTGCCGAGTCCGGGTTCGCGGCCAGGGCGCTCAGCACGTGCTCCGGGCCGATGTAGCCGGCGCCCCGGGCCCGGGCCAGTTCGTGCGCGTCCAGCAGGGCCCGCTTGGCGGCCGGGGTCAGCGACAGCGAGGTCGGCGGCGGGGCCTCCTCCGGCTGGTGCTGGACCGGGCCGGAGCGTTCGTCGATCTCCGAGGCCAGCGAGTCGGGATCGGCGCCCGCCCGGCTCAGCAGGGTCCGGGTCGGCTCGGCGGCGAGCGCGGCCCGCAGCAGGTGCTGGGTGTCCAGGTCCCGGCTGCCGTGCTCGGCGGCGTACTGCGCGGCCCCCTGCACCAGCTCCCGGGCCGGCTGGCTCAGCAGCTGGCCGATGTTGATCTGCCGGGGACCGGGACGCGGTCCGCCGAAGAAACGGGCGAGGAACTCTCCGAAGGCGTCATAGCCTTCCGATCCGCTGAATCCGCTGGTCATAGCGTTCCCATCCGGCAACCCCGCGCGGGCCGGGGTGCCCTCGCTGATCGATGTGCCGGGGCCGGGTAACCCGGGTGTCAGCCGGTTACACCTTCGCACGGATGGGTGAGTGGGGCACTTTCAGCGATCGTCCAGCAGGGCCAGTTCGCTGAGGACCTTGCCGACCCGCGGCCGCCAGTCGACCGTGCCGACCTCGTGGTGGGCGGCGGGGAGGCGGCGGGCCGGGGGCTTGTCCTCCCAGTACCGCTCGTCGGGGGCGGCACGCCGGACATGCACCATCGCGCCGACGGCGTTGGTCTGGAAGGTGACCTCCAGGGCGTCCGGCCGGTCAGGATCGGGGGAGTGGCCGGTGAGCCGGAAGGTCTGGATGATGCCGAGACGCTGCTCGGTGCCCGGCACGTCGCCCTCGACGACGTCCGCCGCGTCGCAGAGACAGCCCTCCTCCGCGAACAGGTCGAGGACCGCCTCGTGCAGCGGCAGCGCCGAGACGTGCAGCAGGTCGTCGTCGACCTCGATGCCGTCACCGTCGTCGCCGCGCGCGATCCGGCTCTTCACGGAGAGGGCGACGCCCAGCGCCCGTCCGCCGAGTTCGCTCAGCGGGGTCTCCAGGGCAGCCGCTCCGCGAAGGTCAGCCGCCGCTCCTCGCCCGAGATGGTCGACGTACGTCTCGCGCGGCCCGCCCCTGAGCAGGACCTCGCCCCTCAACTCCCCGCCCGGCAGCGCCGGTCCGAGGATCCGCGTGTCCACCTCGATCGCCTCGCCCGGATCCCCCGTCCCGAACAGCCGCTTGAAACCCACGTGCGCCCCTCCCCGAGCCCGCGATCTTCAGGGCGCACCTTGACTCAGCGTGCGGTCAGTACCCGTGGACCGGTGTTCGTGACGGCCACGGTGTGCTCGACGTGCGCCGCCCGTGAGCCGTCGTCCGTCTTCAGGGTCCAGCCGTCCGGCGCCGCGTGGTACGCGTCGGTGCCACCCGCGATGAGCATCGGCTCGAGGGCGAGCACCATGCCGTGCCGCAGGGCGAGCCCCCGCCCGGGGCGCCCCTCGTTGGGGACCGGCGGGTCCTCGTGCATACGGCGGCCGATGCCGTGGCCGCCGAAGTCGTCCATGATGCCGTAGCCCCCGGCCCGGCACACCGTGCCGATCGCGTGCGCGATGTCCCCGATGCGGTTGCCCACGACCGCGGCCTCGATCCCGGCCGCCAGGGCCCGCTCGGCGGTCTCGATCAGCCGTACGTCCTCGGGACGCGGCCGGCCGACCGTGAAGCTGATCGCCGAGTCGCCCGCCCAGCCGCCGAGTTGGGCACCGCAGTCGATCGAGACGAGGTCGCCGTCGCGCAGCCGGTAACCGGTCGGGATGCCGTGCACGATCGCGTCGTTCACGGAGGCGCAGATGACGGCGGGGAAGGGGGTGGTCGCGAAGGTGGGCCGGTAGCCGAGGAAGGGCGAGGACGCCCCGGCCTCCCGCAGCACCCCGCGCGCCACCTCGTCCAGCTCCAGCAGGGACACGCCCACGTCAGCGGCCTTCTCCACGGCTGTCAGTGCACGCCCGACGACCTGTCCCGCCTCGTGCATGGCATCCATCGATGTGTCCGTCTTCAGTTCCACCATGCCAATTACTATACCGGTATTAGAATGGGGGGCATGGTGCGCACCCCTCTCACCCCCGAAGAACGCGAACGCGGCGAGCGGCTCGGTCGGCTGCTGCGCGAGGCGCGTGGCGGCCGCAGCATGACCGAGGTCGCGGCGAGCGCCGGGATCTCCGCGGAGACCCTCCGGAAGATCGAGACCGGGCGGGCGCCGACCCCGGCGTTCTTCACGGTCGCCGCGCTCGCCAGGGCGCTCGGCCTGTCGATGGACGAGCTGGCCCAACTGTGTGAGTTGGCGGGTGTGTGACGGGAGTTCGCTCAGCGGTCGGGGCCGTGCCAGGAGACTCCTGCTGCTGCTTTGAAAACTCGCCGTAGCCCGTTCGTAACACTGCTGGTGTTCGCTTACGGACCGGAGTGCTCCGGTCTAACGGGAGTTGAGCGATGGCAGTGGATCAACTCCCGGGTCGGGTGCGGGAGTTCGTGGCCTACCTGGACGGTGTGCTGGCGCGTCTGGACCAGGGCGGCGGCTGGTGCGCGGTGTTCTGGCAGCGCGATCCGGACGGTATGCAAGCGTGCCTCGACGGCCGTGAGATCCCGCCCTGGGACGTGGTGGAGGCGCTCATCCAGGACCTCGGTGTGGCCTACGGCTCCGAGGCGGCCCGCGCCGAGGCGGAGCGGGCCCGCCCCCTGCACGCCGCCGCGCAGGCCGCCCACGACGCCCGGCCCGGCGGCCGGGACGCCCTCGGTGACCGCTTCGACGTCATGCTCCGCGAACAGCGCTATGCCGCGGAACGGCAGGCCGAACTGGGCCGCCGGCTCGCGTCGGCCACTACCCAGGAGGAGGCCGACGCCCTCCGTCTCGACCTCGCCTGGGCCCGCGACGACCACGAACGCGCGGTCCGCCGCTGCGCCGAACTCCAGTCCCGCATGACCGCGTTGGACCATCGCACGATGGGCGACCGGGCCGATGTGATCCGACGGGGGCGGGTGAGGGACGAGGGCGCCCTCCGCCGGGACCAGGCCGTTGGGGAAGAGGCATTCCGGCGGGTGCGGGTGGAGGACGCCGGGACGGTCCACCGAGGCCACGACGGGGGCGCAGGGCCGGGGGAGCGGGCCTGGGCCGACGGGCAGGTGAGCGGGGGCGCCGGGGCCGGTGAGCGCGGGGCCGCGGGCCACGGCGACGGCTTCGTGGCCATGCCCCAGCAGCGCGGCACCGCCCCTGCGGCGGCCCCGGAGACGGCCGACACCTCCCACGCACCGCAGCGACCCGCCCCCGCGCCCGCCCCGGCCACCTCACCTGGACCCGGAGCCGCCGAAGGGGTCCACCCCGGGTACGGCACACACCAGCTGAGCGGGACCGGCGCGTTCGAGAGGGCGTACGACCCCCAGCAGGCGCCGACCGCAACCGCCTCCGACCACGCACACGGCGCCGACACCCCCCGACAGTCACCCTCCGCGGCCCCGCCCCCGGCCGCCAAGCAGCGCAAGCGGCGCCGAGGTGGTGCCCGTTTCGCCGGGGTCGGGGAGGCGGAGGCCGGGGGCGTCGTCGTACCCCCGACCGCCGTACCGGATCTGCCCGCCGCGCCCGCCCGACGGGGCCGTACTCCGCGCGGCGCGCGCTTCGCCGGAGCGGTCGACGCGGCGGACGGGCGGACGCAGGAGCAGGCCGCCCCGACGGACACCGGGGACACGGCGCTGCGGGAGACCGCCGACACCGTCGCGACGCTGGTGCGGCTGCGCTCCGAGGGCCGTACCGGCGAGGCGCACGCCCTGCTCGTCGAGGTCGCCCACTGGCCCGCCGACCGCTTCCCGCTGCTCGCCGCGGAGCTCCAGCGCGCCGGGCTGGGCGCCGACTGGGCGACGCTGCTCTGGGAGGCCGCCTCGCTGCCCGCCGAGCGGCTGGTGGCCGCCGCGGACGCCCTGGTCGCGGCGGGGCGGAGCACCGACGGGGAGCAGGTGCTGCGCCAGGGCGTCGCACGGCCCGCCGGGGAGATCGGCGCGGCCGTCCTCGCGCTGGTCGCCGAGGGGCGGCGCCGCGAGGTCTCCGCGCTCCTCGACGCGTACGTCCGCGTCCGCACCCCCGAGGAGGCCGCCCGCAGCGCCGAACCGGACCCGCGGACGCTTGTCCCGCTCCTCCTCACGGCCGCGAAGGCCGTCTCCCAGGAGCGGCACTGGGACCTGGTGCACGCCCTGCGCGTCGCCGGATTCTCCACCTGACAGGTTCCCCACAACCCTGCCGACCGGGCACGTTGCTCCTCCACTGGAGTGTGAAACGTGATCGACTTCGCGGGTTAACGACGATGGTCTTGGCAAGCCTCTCCAGGAGGCTTACGTTCGTCCCTCTACGGTCTGATCTACGGGCGTAGAGGCTCTGACGTCCCGCCGAAGGAGCAGCTCATGGCCAACGTCGTACGTGCCGCTCTGGTCCAGGCCACCTGGACCGGCGACACCGATTCCATGGTGGCGAAACACGAGGAGCACGCCCGCGAGGCGGCCCGACAGGGCGCGAAGATCATCGGGTTCCAGGAAGTGTTCAACGCCCCCTACTTCTGCCAGGTCCAGGACCCCGAGCACTACCGCTGGGCGGAGCCGGTGCCGAACGGCCCCACCACCACGCGTATGCAGGACCTCGCGCGCGAGACCGGCATGGTCGTCGTCGTGCCGGTGTTCGAGGTCGAGCAGTCCGGCTTCTACTACAACACCGCGGTCGTCATCGACGCCGACGGCAGCGTCCTCGGCAAGTACCGCAAGCACCACATCCCGCAGGTCAAGGGCTTCTGGGAGAAGTACTACTTCAAGCCCGGCAACCTCGGCTGGCCGGTCTTCGACACGGCCGTCGGCAAGGTCGGCGTCTACATCTGCTACGACCGCCACTTCCCGGAGGGCTGGCGGCAGCTCGGGCTCAACGGCGCCCAGCTCGTCTACAACCCGTCCGCCACCCACCGGGGCCTGTCCTCCTACCTGTGGCGTCTGGAGCAGCCCGCGGCCGCCGTCGCCAACGAGTACTTCGTCGCCGCCATCAACCGGGTCGGCGTCGAGGAGTACGGCGACAACGACTTCTACGGCACGTCGTACTTCGTCGACCCGCGCGGCCAGTTCGTCGGGGAGACGGCGAGCGACAAGGAGGAGGAACTGGTCGTCCGCGACCTGGACTTCGACCTCATCGAGGAAGTGCGGCAGCAGTGGGCCTTCTACCGCGACCGCCGCCCCGACGCCTACGAAGGGCTGGTGCAGCCGTGACCAAGGACCTGCTGGGACGCCACCGGGCCGTGCTGCCCGACTGGCTCGCCCTGTACTACGAGGAGCCGCTGGAGATCACGCACGGCGAGGGCCGGTACGTCTGGGACTCCGAGGGCAACAGGTACCTCGACTTCTTCGGCGGCATCCTCACCACGATGACCGCGCACGCCCTGCCCGAGATCACCAAGGCGGTCAGCGAGCAGGCCGGGCGGATCATCCACTCCTCGACCCTGTACCTGAACCGGCCGATGGTCGAACTCGCCGAGCGGATCGCCCAGTTGTCCGGCATTCCGGACGCCCGGGTCTTCTTCACCACCTCCGGCACCGAGGCCAACGACACCGCTCTGCTGCTCGCCACGACCTACCGGCGCAGCAACACGATCCTGGCGATGCGCAACAGCTACCACGGCCGCTCCTTCAGCGCGGTCGGCATCACCGGCAACCGCGGCTGGTCGCCCACCTCGCTGTCCCCGCTGCAGACGCTGTACGTCCACGGCGGCGTGCGCACCCGCGGCCCGTACGCCGCCCTCGGCGACGACGACTTCATCGCGGCATGCGTCGACGACCTGAAGGACCTCCTCGGCCACACCCGCCCGCCCGCCGCGCTGATCGCCGAGCCGATCCAGGGCGTCGGCGGCTTCACCTCCCCGCCCGACGGCCTCTACGCCGCCTTCCGTGAGGTGCTGCACGAGCGGGGCATCCTGTGGATCGCCGACGAGGTGCAGACCGGCTGGGGCCGCACCGGCGACCACTTCTGGGGCTGGCAGGCACACGCGCAGTCCGGTCCGCCGGACATCCTCACCTTCGCCAAGGGCATCGGCAACGGCATGTCCATCGGCGGGGTCGTGGCCCGCGCCGAGATCATGAACTGCCTGGACTCCAACAGCATTTCGACGTTCGGCGGCACCCAGATCACCATGGCGGCCGGTCTCGCGAACCTGTCGTACCTCCTGGAGCACGACCTCCAGGGCAACGCCCGGCGGGTCGGCGGGCTGCTGATCGAGCGGCTGCGGGCCGTCGCCGCGCAGGTCCCGGGCGTACGGGAGGTGCGTGGGCGCGGGCTCATGCTCGGCGTCGAGCTGGTCAAACCCGGCACCGACGAGGCCGATCCGCAGGCAGCGTCCGCCGTCCTGGAGGCCGCCCGCGCCGAGGGGCTGCTGCTCGGCAAGGGCGGCGGGCACAACACCAGCGCCCTCAGGATCGCCCCGCCGCTGTCCCTGACCGTCGCGGAGGCCGAAGAGGGCGCCGCGATCCTCGAACACGCTCTGAGGAGCACCATCCAGTAGGTCCACAGCGAGGGAACACCGTCATGAGCACCACCTTGGAGCCCCTGGAGTCCTCGGCGCCGACTCTGTCGGTCCGTCAGGTCCTCATGCTGGAGCGGGTCCTGGCCGGGGAGCCCGAGGTGGTGGCCGGTGCCGGGCAGCTCGACCGGGCCGTGCGCTGGGTGCACGTGGCCGAGGCCGCCGACGTCGGGGTGATGCTCAGCGGCGGCGAGATGGTCCTCACCACCGGAGTGCTGCTCGCGGGTGACGAGAACAAGCAGGCCGAGTACATCCAGTCCCTGCACCGCGCGGAGGCCGCGGCCGTCGTTCTCGGACTCGGTCGCGCCTTCCCGGCCCCGCCGGACGTGATGCGCCGGGCCGCCGAGCGGTGCGGGCTGCCGATGGTCGTCCTCCACCGCCCCTTCCCCTTCGCGGAGTTGACGGAAGAGGTCCAAGCCCGGCTGGTACGGCGGAAGTTCGCCGCCGTCAGCATGTCCGAGGCCGTCCGGACCGCCCTCACCGGGCTCATCACGGCAGGGGCCCCGCTCCAGCGGATGCTCGACGAGATCGCCCACCACAGCGGCTGCCCCGTCGTCGTCACCAACCTCGCGCACCGCGTCCTCGCCACCGCGGGGGAGCGTTCGGCGGTGGACGACGTGCTGCGTGACTGGGAGCGCATCGCCCGCCAGGCCGGCGTCAGCGCGGGCGACGGCTGGATCCGCGCCGAACTCGGCGGGCGCGGGGAGCGCTGGGGCCAGATCATGCTGTGCGGCTACCGCGGCGACACCGCCACCGGACGCCTCCTCGCCGACCGCGCCGCCGAGTCCCTCGTCCTGCACCGCATGCTCGGCGGCACCTCCGCCCACACCTGGGAGGAACAGTCGGCGCAGAGCCTGCTCACCGACCTGGTCAGCGGGGTCGTACCGGCGCGCCAGCTGCTGCCTCGCGCGCGGGCGGCCGGACTGCCGGTCAACCGCCGCACCTTCGTGCCGCTCGTCGTACGGGACGGCGATCCGGCCGAACTCGACCGCGTGCTACGGCTGTTGGGGCTGCCCGGGATCGTCGCCGAGCTCGCCGACGGCGCCACCGCCGTCCTGCTCAGCCTGGCCCGGGACCAGGACGCCACCGTGCTCACGGCGAACTTCGCGGCCCGGTTGACCGGGACGGTCGTGGCGGCGGCCGACCCCCGCGCGGCCTGGGACGACGTGCCCGCCGGTATGCGCGAGGCCCGGCATGTCGCCGACGCCGTCGCGTCCGGGGTGCTCGACCTCCCGGCCGTCGTACGCCTCAAGGACGTCCATCTGCGGGGCCTGATCAGGTTGTTGCGGGACGACCCGCATGTGCAGTCCTTCGCGGAGCGCGAGCTGGACGGGCTGCTGTGCGACACGGGTTCGGGCGCCGCGGACGATCTGCTCGCCGTGCTGCGCACCTATCTCGCCACCGGCCGCAACAAGTCCCGCACCGCCCAGCTCCACCACGTCTCCCGCCCCGCGCTCTACCGGCGCCTGGAGGCGATACAGGGCCGGCTCGGCGTCGACCTCGACGACTTCGAGCAGGCCGCCTCGGTGCACATCGCGCTCCTCGCGCACGACGCGCAACAGAGCTGAAACACGCCACGACCTGGGAAAACGGCGGTGAAACATGGGCCCACGAAAGGGTGACACCGTGGCACGCCACGCCCCCGCAGACGTGACACCGTGCAACTCAAAGCCGCTTTTCCGACTTCCTAGTCTTCTCGCACACCGAGCGACCGGAGGTCCCGATGAGCAGAGTGATTCGTGCCGCCCTCTTCCAGACCGCGTGGACGGGCGACAAGGAGTCGATGATCCAGGTACACGAGCAGGCGGCCCGGGACGCGGCCGCGCAGGGTGCTCAGGTCCTGTGCTTCCAGGAGCTGTTCTACGGGCCGTACTTCTGCCAGGTCCAGGACAAGGCGTTCTACGAGTACGCCGAGCAGATCCCGGACGGGCCGATCGTCAAGCGGTTCCAGGCGCTGGCCAAGGAGCTGGGCATCGTCCTGATCCTGCCGATGTACGAGGAGGAGCAGCCCGGCGTCCTCTACAACACCGCCGCCGTGATCGACGCCGACGGCTCGTACCTCGGCAAGTACCGCAAGCATCACATCCCGCAAGTCCCGGGATTCTGGGAGAAGTTCTACTTCCGCCCCGGCAACCTCGGGTGGCCGGTCTTCGACACCAAGGTCGGGAGGATCGGCGTCTACATCTGCTACGACCGCCACTTCCCGGAGGGCTGGCGGGCGTTGGGCCTCGCGGGCGCCGAGATCGTCTTCAACCCGTCGGCCACCTCGCGCGGTCTCTCGGCCTACCTCTGGCAGCTGGAGCAGCCGGCGGCGGCCGTCGCCAACGAGTACTTCGTGGGCGCGATCAACCGGGTGGGCGTGGAGGAGCTGGGCGACAACGACTTCTACGGCACGACGTACTTCGTCGACCCGGAGGCCCAGTTCGTCGGCGAGGTGGCGAGCGACAAGGAGACCGAACTCGTCGTACGGGACCTGGATCTGAACAAGCTGCGCGAGGTGCGCGACCGCTGGCAGTTCTTCCGCGACCGCCGCCCGGACGCGTATGCGCCGCTGACGGCCCCATAAGACCGACGGTCACACCCGCGCCCCTCAAGGGGCGCGGGGCAGCGTCCATGTGCGGCTCCGCCGCGGGGCGCGACCAGCCACAGACGACCGGCACTGTCCACACAACCGAACGGAGCGTGACCCCATGCCCGGCCGCACCATCATCCGCGGCGGTCTCGTCATCACCGCATCCGACGAAATCCACGCCGACGTCCTGATCGAGGACGGCCGCATCACCGCCCTCGCCGCCACCGGTACGTCCGCTGCCGAGGCATGGACGGCCGACCGCACGATCGACGCCACCGGAAAGTACGTCATCCCCGGTGGCGTCGACGCCCACACCCACATGGAGCTGCCGTTCGGCGGCACCTTCGCCTCCGACACCTTCGAGACCGGCACCCGGGCCGCCGCCTGGGGCGGCACGACGACCATCGTCGACTTCGCGGTGCAGAGCGTCGGCCACACCCTGCGCGAGGGCCTGGACGCCTGGCACGCCAAGGCCGAGGGCAACTGCGCCATCGACTACGGCTTCCACATGATCGTCTCCGATGTGAACCAGGAGACGCTCAAGGAGATGGACCTGCTGGTGGAGGAAGGGGTCACCTCCTTCAAGCAGTTCATGGCCTACCCCGGCGTCTTCTACTCCGACGACGGCCAGATCCTGCGCGCCATGCAGCGCTCCGCCGAGAACGGCGGACTGATCATGATGCACGCCGAGAACGGCATCGCGATCGACGTGCTCGTGGAGCAGGCGCTGGCCCGCGGGGAGACCGACCCGCGCTACCACGGTGAGGTGCGCAAGGCGCTGCTGGAGGCCGAGGCCACCCACCGCGCCATCAAGCTCGCGCAGGTCGCGGGCGCCCCGCTCTACGTCGTGCACGTCTCGGCCATGGAGGCGGTGGCCGAGCTGGCACGCGCACGCGACGAAGGGCTCAACGTCTTCGGCGAGACCTGCCCGCAGTACCTGTTCCTGTCGACGGACAACCTCGCCGAGCCGGACTTCGAGGGCTCGAAGTACGTGTGCTCGACGCCCCTGCGTCCGAAGGAGCACCAGGCCAAGCTGTGGCAGGGCCTGAGGACCAACGATCTCCAGGTCGTCTCCACCGACCACTGCCCCTTCTGCTTCGTGGGCCAGAAGGAGCTCGGCCGGGGCGACTTCTCGAAGATCCCCAACGGCCTCCCCGGCGTCGAGAACCGCATGGACCTGCTCCACCAGGCGGTCGTCGACGGACACATCTCGCGCCGCCGCTGGATCGAGATCGCCTGCGCCACCCCGGCCCGGATGTTCGGCATGTACCCGAAGAAGGGCACCATCGCCCCGGGCGCCGACGCGGACGTCGTGATCTACGACCCGAACGCCGAGCAGATCGTCTCCGCCGAGACCCACCACATGAACGTCGACTACTCGGCGTACGAAGGAAAGCGCCTCACGGGCCGGGTCGAGACGGTCCTCTCACGCGGCGAACTCGTCATCACCGAGCGGGAGTACACCGGGCACGCCGGGCACGGCGCCTACACCCCCCGCTCCACCTGTCAGTACCTCAACTAGGAGTGGCGCCCATGGACTTCGGACTCGTCCTGCAGACGGATCCGCCCGCCTCGAAGGTCATCAGCCTGATGAAGCGGGCCGAACGCAACGGCTTCACCTACGGGTGGACCTTCGACTCCGCCGTGCTCTGGCAGGAGCCGTTCGTGATCTACAGTCAGATTCTTTCCAACACCTCGAAGTTGACGGTCGGCCCGATGGTCACCAACCCGGGCACCCGTACCTGGGAGGTCACCGCCTCCACCTTCGCCACCCTCAACGACATGTTCGGCAACCGCACGGTCTGCGGCATCGGCCGCGGCGACTCCGCGATGCGCGTCGCGGGCCGCACGCCCAACACGCTCGCCCGGATCAGCCAGGCCATGAAGGTCATCAGGGCGCTCGGCTCCGGCCAGGAGGCCGACCTCGGCGGCACGGTCGTCAAGTTCCCGTGGATCAAGGAGGGTGCCCAACTCCCCGTATGGATGGCGGCGTACGGCCCCAAGGCGCTGAAGATGACCGGCGAGGAGGCCGACGGGTTCATCCTCCAGCTCGCCGACCTGTACCTCACCGAGTACATGGTGAAGGCCGTGAAGGACGCGGCCGTGGCCGCCGGTCGGGATCCCTCCGAGGTCAAGATCTGTGTCGCCGCCCCCGCCTACGTCACCGAGGACGACTCGCCCGAGGCGCTCGCCCACGCGCGGGAGCAGTGCCGGTGGTTCGGCGGGATGGTCGGCAACCACGTCGCCGACCTGGTGTCGAAGTACGGCTCCGGCGGCGGCTTGGTCCCGCAGGAGCTCACCGACTACATCAAGGCACGCGAGGGGTACGACTACTCGCACCACGGACGGGCCGACAACCCGGACACCGCGTTCGTGCCCGACGAGATCGTCGACCGGTTCTGTGTCATCGGACCCGTCGAGAAGCACATCGAGAAACTGAACGCGCTGCGCGAGCTGGGTGTCGACCAGTTCGCCGTCTACGACATGCACGACGCCCAGGAGGCGACCATCGACGCCTACGGCTCCGAGGTCATCCCCGCCGTCAACTCCTGATCCGTATCGCCCGACCGCTCGACCGACCCCCCACTCCTTGTCCCCCCTTCCCGCCGTTCCGGGAAGGGGTGGCGGGACCGGGAAAGGCCTCCCCGCCCGTCCCGGTCCCGCCCGAGGCCCCCGCACGGCCTATCCCGTTCCGTCCTGATTCGATTGGCCTGCCCATGACCGAAACAGTCCCCACGGGGTCGTCGATACCGCAGTCCGCCGGCACCGGCGGCCGCGTCGAGCTCGCCCCCGATGCCTTCCCCGCCGACAGTCCCTTCGCCAACGAGGACCTGCGTCCCGTACCGGTCGCCGAGCGCAAGTGGACGACGTACAACTTCGCGGCCCTGTGGATCTCCATGGCGCACTGCATCCCCAGCTGGACCCTGGCCTCCGGCCTGGTCGCGCTCGGCATGGACTGGAAGCAGGCCGTCTTCACCATCGCCCTGGCCAACGTCATCGTGCTGCTGCCGATGCTGGCCACCGGGCATGCGGGACCCAAGTACGGCATCCCCTTCCCGGTGCTCGCCCGCGCCTCCTTCGGGCTGCGCGGCGCCAACATCCCGGCGCTGATCCGGGCCGCCGTGGCCTGCGGCTGGTTCGGCATCCAGACCTGGATCGGCGGCAGCGGCATCTTCGCGCTGGGCTCCAAGCTCACCGGCGGACACTGGGAGGACGCGGGCAAGATCGCGGGCAACCCCTGGCCGTTGTGGCTCTGCTTCATCCTGTTCTGGGCGCTCCAGATCGCGATCATCTACCGCGGCATGGACTTCCTGCGGCACTTCGAGAACTGGGCCGCGCCCTTCGTGATCGCCGGCGCACTCGTCCTGCTGATCTGGATCGCGGTCAAGGCCGACGGCTTCGGCGCGCTGCTCGACCAGCCCTCGAAGCTCGGGTGGGGCGCCGACTTCTGGCCGGTCTTCTTCCCGTCCCTCATGGGCATGATCGGCTTCTGGGCCACTCTGTCCCTGAACATCCCGGACTTCACCCGGTTCGGCGCCAGCCAGAAAGCGCAGACGTGGGGACAGGCCCTGGGGCTTCCCACGACCATGACCCTGTTCGCGGTCCTCGCCGTGCTGGTCACCTCCGGCTCCGAGGTCGTCTACGGCGAGGCCATCTGGGACCCGGTCGCGCTCGCGGCCAAGACGGACAACGCCTTCGGACTGCTCTTCGCACTGGTCGTCGTCCTGGTCGCCACGATCTCCGTGAACATCGCGGCGAACGTGGTCTCACCGGCGTACGACCTGTCCAACCTGGCTCCGAAGTTCGTCAACTTCCGTACGGGCGCGCTGATCACCGGGGTCGTCGGCATCCTGATCTTCCCGTGGAAGCTGATCTCCACGCCGGAGTTCTACATCTTCACCTGGCTCGGCGTGGTCGGCGGTCTGCTCGGCACGGTCGCGGGCATCCTCATCGCCGACTACTGGGTCGTGCGGCGCACGGTCCTGCACCTCGCGGACCTCTACACGCCGGGCGGGCGCTACTGGTACGCCAACGGCTGGAACTGGCGGGCGATCGTCGCCTTCGTGGTCGGCGGACTGCTCGCGGTCGGCGGCTCGTACTCGGGCGTGGGCGCGGACGGCAAGAAGACCGGGCCGTTCCCGACCGACGGCCTGATCCCGTTCCTCAAGCCGCTGGCCGACTACGGCTGGGCGGTGGGTCTGGGCACGTCGCTGGTGCTGTACGTGGCGCTGATGCTGCCGAAGGGGAAGGAACAGGAGGGCATCGCGGCCTGACATCGCCTTGCCCGCGGGGAGGGCGGTCGGGAGAACCTGGGATCAGGTCTTCTGACCGCTCTCCAGCGCTTTCACCGCCTCCTTGGCGGCCCTGATCGCACCCTTGTTGATCTCGTCCGTGCTGGGCGCCTTCTTCGACTCGAAGTCGCTGCCGTTGTACGTCACGGTCACCAGCGCGTTGGACGCCTGGACGATGACCACGCCCTCACGGGTCTGCTGCTTGTCCTCGGTGGTCAGGTTCACCACCGAGTACCCGGCGTCACCGACCCCGGGCACGGCGCCGCCGCCGCTCTTCTCGGCGATGTTCTCCTTGTACGACTTCGCGGCCGCCTGGTCGGACTCCGTGATCTCGAAGGAGACGTCGAGCCAGCGGTAGTCGTAGCCCTTGAGCGCGTTCCAGGAGCAGGTGCGGCGCAGGGACGTGTCCGTGGAGGGGATCTCCTTGCCGGCCGTCTTGGCGCCCGGCACCAGCGACTTGATCGTCGCCGCGCTGATGCTGCCGCAGGGGGCGGGGGAGGTGGCGTACGCCTTCGAGGGCGCCGCCGTGGACGTGCCCGAGGGCGACTCGTCGGCGGACCGCGGTGCCGACTCCTTCTGGGCGGCCGGCGTCGCGGCCGGGCCTGACGTCAGCGCCCAGCCCGCCGCGGCGAGCACGACGACGGGCGAGATGCGCGCGGTGAGCGCGAGCGGCAGGGAAAGAGTTCGCACGGCGCACTTTTCGTGGGGGACGGACGGTGCGGACGGGTCCGCACTGCGGACGGTACGCCAGTTTCACACGTCTCCCTGTGGGGTGGAAGTGCGAACTCGCTCCGTGGCGGGGCCGTCACTGGGGCCCGCCGTTGATGTGTCATGTGTCCGCTTATGTCCGGGTGGTGGGGTGGTTTCCATGCGGGTCCGTGGGCCGGTACGGCGCGAGCTCGGCCGGCAGCACGAGCCACGCCCGGAGCCGCTCAGGAACTGGGTTGCGGGCCGGGGCCGTGATCAGCACCCTGAGGTGATGACCGAGACGGCGCCGCGGGTGCGTGCAGAGATCCTCGCCTACTACGCCCGGGGCAAGGAGGACGCCCGTCTGAGAGACGGTGGGGCCACTGCCGGGCGGCTGGAGTTCTGGCGTACCCAGGACGTACTGCGACGGCTGCTGCCCGCCGCACCCGCGCGCGTGCTGGACGTGGGCGGCGGCAGCGGGGTGCACGCGGAATGGCTCGCCGAGGACGGGTATCAGGTCGCACTCGTCGACCCCGTGCCGCTCCACGTGGAGCAGGCCGCGCGACTGTCCGGGGTGACCGCCCGCCTCGGGGACGCCCGTGAACTGGCCGACGCCGACGCCTCGTACGACGTGGTGCTCCTGCTGGGCCCGCTGTACCACCTGACCGAACCGGCCGACAGGACAAGGGCGTTGGCCGAGGCGGAGCGGGTCGTCCGGCCCGGCGGGCTGGTGGTCGCCGCCACCATCAACCGGTACGCCCAACTCCACGACCTGCTGCGCAAGGAGCACTACTTCGCCCCGTCGGTCCGCGCCCACACCGACGCGGTCCTCGCGGACGGCAGGCACCCCTACCAGGAGGGCGGCTACTTCACCGTCGCGCACTTCGCCCAACCATCCGAGGTGACGGCGGAGTTCGCCGAGGCGGGGCTGTCCGTGGAGGGCCAGTACGGCGTCGAGGGCGTCGCCTGGCTGATGGACGGTGTCGAGGACTGGCTGGACGACCCCGAGCGGCGCGAGGCGGTCCTCGCGGCCTGCCGGCACGTCGCGTCCGAGCCGACGCTGCTGGGGACGAGCGGGCATCTGCTCACCGTGGGCAGGCGGTCACGGTGACCGCCTGCCCGCCGGCGACTACGCCGCCGTACCGCCCGAGTAGTCGCTGCTGAAGGTGGTCTCGACCGTGGTGGCCACGGACTGGGCCACCCCGGTGCCGGTCAGGATGATGCCCAACTCACGGTTGTTGGTCAGCGAGTTGCTGCTGAGGTTCATCGAGCCCGCCTCCACCTCCTGGGTGGCGAGACCGTAGTCGGCGACCATGGCCTTGGCGTGGATGTAGAAGCCGTTGGGGTCGGAGTACCCGACGACGGTGCCGCCGGCCGCCTTGATCTCGGAGACCTCGCTCGCGTAGTCGCCCGGCGTCTCCAGCACCACCCGTACCTTCACCCCCGCCTTCGCACGCGCCGCGATGGCGTCGACCACCGCGCTGTCACTGAACTCCAGCTCCTCCACGTCCAGTGTCTTCGTGGCCGCGTTCACCACGGACAGCAGCCGGTTGCGGGAGTCCGTGGGCGACCAGAGCAGGTGGTCACCGTCGGTGGGGGTGACCGAGGTGCCGGCGTAGTCCGCGGCGAACACCTTCTCGATCGCGGCGACATCGCGGCTGTCGTCGGTGAACACACCGTAGTCACGGCCGGTGGCGTAGTACTGGGAGGTCAGATTCCCGGTCAGGACAAGGGACTTGGTGCCGTCCACGGTGATCGTCTTCTGGTGCGTGTAGACGAAGCTCGACGGCGACCAGGCCACGCCCACGCCCGCGTTCGTCAGTGCCGTGTAGGCGGAGCTGTTGGCGCTCTGGTGCGCGCGGTCCAGGACGACCCGGACGGTGACGCCCTTGTTCTTCAGGGCTATCAGGTCGTTGACGGCCGTGGTGTCCTCGAGCTCGTACATGGTCATGTCGAGGGACGCGGTGGCCGAGTTGACGAAGTCGTAGATCGTGGGCTGGGTGGTGCCGCTCCGCGAGAAGGCGAAGGCGGTGTAGGTCGCGGCGTTCGCGGGGACGGAGGCGGCGAGCACGGCGGCGCCGGCGGCGAGCGTGACGCCCGCGCGGGCGAGGACCTTCGACAACATGGGTGACTCCTGGTCGAGTTGGGGCCCGCGTGGGGGGCGCGGGCGTTCGCATGGCACCACGCGCGTAGACCACGGAGGAAGGGCGGACCGGTGAACACGGGGTTACCGACGGTCCGCGCGATCGGGCAAAAGGGACTCTGTGCAGGTGGGGGGCGGTTCATGGAGTTCTCGTGTGATCGCAAAGACTTCGTAGACCGGTCGGTGTGGAATGAAAGGATCGACACAGGCGACCGCTTCGGACCGGCCGAGGCGGGCCCGAACCGCGAGGTGAGAGATGTCGTTCACCACCCGGCCGACCCTCCAGGGCACCTTCGGCATGGTGTCCTCCACCCACTGGCTGGCCTCGCAGTCGGCGATGGCGGTGCTGGAGGACGGCGGCAACGCCTACGACGCCGCGGTGGCCGGGGCGTTCGTGCTGCACGTCGTCGAGCCGCATCTGAACGGCCCCGCCGGCGAGGTGCCGATCCTGCTCGCGCCGGCCGGCGGGGAGGTGCGGGTGCTGTGCGGACAGGGCGTCGCACCGGCCGGGGCGACCGTGGCCCACTACCGGGGGCTCGGCCTGGAGCTCGTGCCCGGCACCGGCCCCCTCGCCGCCGCCGTCCCCGGCGCCTTCGACGCCTGGATGCTGCTCCTGCGCGACCACGGCACCAAGTCCCTCGCCGACGTCCTCACCTACGCCATCGGGTACGCCGAGGACGGGCACGCGCCCGTGGAGAACGTCGGCGCGACGGTCGAGAGCGTGCGGGAGCTGTTCGAGACGGAGTGGACCTCGTCGGCGGAGGTCTACCTTCCGGGCGGGAAGTCCCCGCGGCCCGGCGAGCTGTTCCGCAACCCCGCCCTCGCCGCGACCTGGAGGCGGCTGATCGACGAGGTGGCGGGGGCGGGCGACCGGGTCGCGCAGATCGACGCGGCCCGCGAGGTGTGGCGTACCGGATTCATCGCCGAGGCGCTCGTACGGCAGTCGCGCAAGCCCACCCTGGACACCAGCGGCACGCACCACACCGGCACGCTCACGGCCGCCGATCTCGCCGGGTGGTCCGCGAGCTACGAGGCGCCGGCGACGTACGACTGGAACGGCTGGACCCTGTGCAAGGCCGGCCCCTGGAGCCAGGGCCCGGTGCTGCTCCAGCAGCTCGCGCTGCTGCCGCCCGAGCTGCCCCGGTACGGGTCCGCCGAGTACGTCCATCTGCTGGTCGAGGGCTGTAAGCTGGCCATGGCCGACCGGGAGGCCTGGTACGGGGACGCGGCCGAAGTACCGCTCGGGGAGCTGCTGTCGGCTGAGTACAACGCGGAGCGGCGTGCACTCGTCGGCGACCGGGCCTCGTACGAGCTGCGGCCGGGCAGTCCCGGCGGGCGGGAGCCGCGACTCAGCGCACACGCGCGCGTGGTCGTCACCGACGAGCCCGGGTTCAGCCCGATGGGGGTCGGGGAGCCGACCGTCGCGAAGAACCCCACGTCCCCCGTGCCGGGCGAGCCCGCGGTCGGGTCCGACGGCACGACCCGGGGCGACACCTGCCACCTGGACGTCGTCGACCGCTGGGGCAACATGGTGGCCGCCACGCCCAGCGGAGGCTGGCTCCAGTCCAACCCCGTCGTACCGGAACTGGGCTTCCCGCTCGGCACCCGGCTCCAGATGACCTGGCTGGAGGAGGGCCTGCCGAACTCCCTCACCCCCGGCCGCCGCCCCCGCACCACCCTCACCCCCTCCATCGCACTGCGCGACGGCGTGCCCGTCCTGGCCTTCGGCACGCCCGGTGGGGACCAGCAGGACCAGTGGCAGCTGCACTTCTTCCTCGCCGTCGCCCTGCGCTCCCCGGTCCGCGGCGGTCTCGACCTCCAGGGCGCGATCGACGCCCCGAACTGGCACAACGACAGCTTCCCCGGCTCCTTCTACCCGCGCGGCATGCGGCCGGGGAGCCTCACGGTGGAGGCCCGGACGTCTCCCGAGGTGGTGGCGGAGCTACGGCGACGGGGGCACGACGTGACGGTGGGGGACCCGTGGTCGGAGGGGCGGCTGTGCGCGGTGGCGCGGGACCCGGAGACGGGGGTGCTGTCGGCCGGGGCGAATCCGCGGGGGATGCAGGGGTATGCGGTGGGGCGGTGAGGGTTCTGGTGAACGGCGTCCCCGGAACCCGGTGTTCACGGTGATTCCAGCCGGTGTCCATCAGGCGGGTGGGGATTGTCAGTCCTGCGTGCTCTCATGGAGTCATGATCGGAGACACGGAAACCATCGACGAGTTTCTCGACCTGCACGCGGGCGACGTGGAAGAGGCGGTACGCAAGGCGGCCGCGGCCGAGGTCATGCCGCGCTTCCGGCGGCTCGCCGCGCACGAGATCGACCAGAAGGCCGGCCCGCACGACCTGGTGACGGACGCCGACCGGCTCGCCGAGCAGTACCTCACCGAGGTGCTCGGCGCCCTGCTGCCGGGCTCGGTGGTGGTCGGCGAGGAGGCGGTGCACGCCAACCCCGCCTCGTACGAGGCGATACGGGACGACACCCCGGTCTGGATCGTCGACCCCGTCGACGGAACCCGGCAGTTCGTGCACGGAGACCCCGGCTTCTGCATGCTGGTCGCCCTGGCGAAGAGCGGCGTCCTGCTGGCCTCCTGGACCTACGCGCCGGCGCGCGACCAACTCGCCACGGCGATACGGGGCCGGGGCGCGTTCCTCGACGGCGAGCGCCTGCACGCGGGCGCGCCCGCACCGGGGCGGGACCTCCAAGTGGCCACCTCCCACCCGGACTACACGACGGAGGACCAGAAGCGCGGTCTGCTGGGACTGTGGACGGACGGCGTCGCACCGCGTCCGTGCGGCTCGGCGGGCCTGGAGTATCTCGCCGTCGCCCGTGGGGAGTTGGACGCGACGGCGTTCTCCTGGGAGGCGGCCTGGGACCATGCGGCGGGCCTGCTGCTGGTCGAGGAGGCGGGCGGCACCCACCTGACCCTCACCGGCGAGCCGTTCCGCATCACGGGAGGCAACACCCTGCCCTTCACAGCGGCCCGCGACGCGGCGACAGCGGGGAGGGTGCGGGGGTTGCTGGCGGGGGAGGGGTGACGGGGGCTGGCGCCCAGGGGGACCTGAGCTCACGGGACCTGCGCGGAGGGGCCTGAGGACAGCGCGTCCCCACGGACCCGCACTTCCCGGCCCGTACACGCCCCCTTGGCCCCCCGCCCGCACACGCCCGCTGGGCCCCCGGCCCCGGACACCCCCACCCCCCGACTTACCCCCGAACCCCAGGACTGTCGGTCCCCCGGCATATCCTGAGGCTCTGGCCATCGGCTGACGAAGGGGTCCGAAGGTGCCGTCGATGTTCGATGCGGTCGTGGTGGGTGCGGGGCCGAACGGACTGACGGCTGCCGTGGAGCTGGCCCGGCGCGGCTTCTCCGTGGCCGTGTTCGAGGCCCGCGAGACCGTGGGCGGAGGCGCCCGCACCGAGGAGCTGACCCTCCCGGGGTTCCGGCACGACCCGTGCTCCGCGGCCCACCCCCTCGGCATCAACTCCCCGGCGTTCCGCGCCCTGCCCCTGGAGCGCTACGGGCTGGAGTGGCTGCACGCGGAGCTGCCCATGGCGCACCCCTTCACCGACGGCACCGCCGCCGTGCTGTCGAGGTCGGTCGCCGAGACGGCCGCGTCCTTCGGGCCCCGCGACGCCGGGACGTACCGAAGGCTCGTCGAGCCGTTTCTGCCCAAGTGGGACACCCTGGTCCGCGACTTCATGTCCCTGCCCCTGACCGCGCTGCCCCGCGACCCCGTCACCCTGGCCCGCTTCGGCCTCCTCGGACTGCCCCCGTCGACCCTGCTGATGCGCCGCTTCCGCGACGAGCGGGCCAAGACCCTGTTCGCCGGCCTGGTCGCGCATGTGATGGCCCCGCTCAGCGGCGTCGCCACCGGCGCCATCGGCCTGGTCTTCGCCCTCGCGGCCCACGCCCGCGGCTGGCCCGTGGCCCGCGGCGGCTCCCAGTCCATCTCCGACGCGCTCGCCGCGTACCTCAAGGACCTCGGCGGCACCCTCCACACCGACTACGAGGTCAAGCGGCTGGACGACCTGCCGCCCGCGCGGGCCTACGTCTTCGACACCTCGCCCACCGCGCTCGCCCGCATCGCCGGCTTCGGCAACTACTACGAGGGCTACCGCTACGGCCCGGGCGTCTTCAAGGTCGACTACGCCCTCGACGGTCCGGTGCCGTGGACCGCGAAGGAGGCGCGCAGCGCGGGCACCGTGCAGATCGGCGCCGACAGCGCGGAGATCGGCCGGGCTCTGCGGGCCGCGTCCCGGGAGGGCAGGGCCCCCGACAGGCCGTTCATGATCACCGTGCAGCCCAGTGTCGTGGACCCCGGCCGGGCCCCCGCGGGCAAGCACGTGTTCTGGGCCTACGGGCATGTCCCCAGCGGCTGGACCGGTGACCTCACCGACGCGCTCGAGCGCCAACTGGAGCGTTTCGCCCCGGGGTTCCGTGACCGCGTCCTCGCCCGCGCCACCGCGGGACCACCCGAACTGGCCACCCGCAACGCCAACTACATCGGCGGCGACATCGGCTCCGGCGCGGTCACCGGCCTCCAGATCATGCTGCGCCCCAAGCTCTCCCTGTTCCCCTACGGCACCCCCCACCCGGCCGTCTTCATCTGCTCCTCGGCGACCCCACCGGGTCCCGGCGTGCACGGCATGTCCGGCCACAACGCCGCGAAGGCGGTGTGGCGACGGCTCCGCCAGGAGACCTGAAAGGCACGGGACCGACCTCGGCGAACCCGGCGACCCGAGCCGGCCCCGGTGTGCCGGAACCTGGAAGAGTGGTGGTCATGACCACCATCCGACTCGTCCAGGGCGACATCACACGGGAGAGCGCCGACGCGATCGTCAACGCCGCGAACTCCTCCCTCCTCGGCGGGGGAGGAGTCGACGGCGCCATCCACCGACGCGGCGGCCCCGCGATCCTGGCCGACTGCCGCAGGCTGCGCGCCGGGCACTACGGCAAGGGCCTGCCCACCGGCAAGGCCGTCGCCACCACCGCGGGAGCCCTGGACGCGCGCTGGGTGATCCACACCGTCGGTCCCCGGTACAGCCGCGAGGAGGACCGCTCGGAGCTGCTGGCCTCCTGCTACCGCGAGTCCCTGCGCGTCGCCGACGAACTCGGCGCCCGGACGGTCGCCTTCCCGGCCGTCTCCGCCGGCATCTACGGCTGGCCGATCGACGACGCCGCCCGGATCGCGGTGGAGACCGTACGGGGGACGGAGACCGCGGTCGAGGAGGTCCGCTTCGTGCTCTTCGACGAGCAGGCGTTCGAGGCGTTCGCCCAGCAGGTCGGCTGACGCCCGAGTCCTCTGACGGCCGAACGCCCCCGGGCCCGGGAAGGGCGCCTGCGACCGAGGAAAGTCCCAGGTCAGGACCGGTTCTGGTGGGAGATGCGGGCGGGGGTGGGGCGCCGGACCGGTTGCGCGGTGCGGGGGCGCTTCCCACGGTGGGGCCAACGAAGTCATTTCGAAAGGAACGTGCATGCGCCCCCTCGTCTCCCGCGGCCTTCTCCTGCCGCCCCTGGTCTGTGCCGCGCTGATCCTCGGCCCGGTCGGCACCGCGGCCGCCGTCACCGACGCGGGTCGCGCAGCGTCGAATCCCGGGGTGTCGCAGCCGGCCACTCCGTACGACACCGCCACCCTGGTGGACCGCCTCGACACACTGCACCGTGCCGGGCAGGGCACCGTCCTCGAGCCCCTCCTGGACGCGGTCACCGACCTCACCGCGCTGGACGCCGCCACCCTCGACGCGGACCGTGCGGCCGCCCACGCCAAGGCCGTCGAGGCCGCGAACGCCCGGGTCCAGCAGGAGCTGCGGCGGCTGAGCGGCACCGAACGGTCCACGGCCGCCGACCGGTCCGTGGCCGCCGCCGACCCGGTCTCCGACCTCCTGGCCTCGCTCCAGTCCACGGTCGACGACCTGCTCGCGTCGCTCACCTCGCTGGACGTGGGCGGTGTGCTGAGCGCGGTCACCGGACTCCTGGGCGGTGTGCTCGGCGCCGTCACCGGCCTCCTCGGCGGCGGCCTGCCCGACACGAGCACGCTGCCCACCGAGACGACCCTGCCGTCCACGAGCACGCTGCCCGACACGAGCACGCTGCCCCCCGTCACCACCCTCCCCGCCCTGCCGGCCACCGGCTGACACGGCGGCCCCGGCGTCCACCCCGCCGAGGGCGACGACATACGGCACCCCCGCGTGATCCCACGCGGGGGTGCCGTATGTCGTCATGTCCCCAGGACCTCACAAAGTCCTACACAGTCATTGCCAAGTCATTGCCCAGGAAGCCTTCGGGATCTAGGTTGAGTCGCATCCTGTGCCTCGAAGTCCCCATTAGCGCACAGGAATTGACGCACCCCTCAGTACGTACACCGCACTGTCGTCCCGAGGAAGGTTCCGCTCATGCCCCACCCGTACCTGCCCGCCCCCATCAGCCGCCGGCGCCTGCTGGAGGGAGGGGCGGCCGTCCTGGGAGCCCTCGCCCTCTCCTCCGGCCCCCTGGCCGGCCGCGGCCACGCGGCGGACGGTTCCCCGGAGTGGAACGGCGCCATCGACCTCTTCCGGGTGGGGACCGAGCCCCCGCACTCCACCCTCATGCCGTACGCCACCGTCGGCCAGGCGCTCGCCGCCGACCGCACCCGCTCGCCGTACCGGCTGAGCCTCGACGGCAAGTGGAAGTTCGCCTACGCCGACCGGCCCGCCGACCGCGACACCGATTTCTACCGCACGGATGTCGACGACAGGGACTGGGACACCATTCCCGTCCCCTCGGCATGGCAGGTGCATGGCTACGACTTCCCGATCTACATCAACATCACCTACCCCTGGTGGGGCCCCAACGGCCTGGGCGAGGAGGCCCAGCCGCCGGCCGCGCCCACCCGCTACAACCCCGTGGGGCAGTACCGGCGCACGTTCACCGTCCCGAAGGACTGGTCGGGGCGGCGGACCTTCCTGCACTTCGAGGGCGTCAAGTCGGCGCACTACGTGTGGATCAACGGCGAACTCGTCGGCTACCACGAGGACTCCTACACCCCCGCCGAGTACGACATCACCCCGCACCTGAAGCCGGGCACCAACCACATAGCCGTCGAGGTCTACCGCTACTCCGACGGCGACTGGCTGGAGGACCAGGACATGATCCGGCTGAGCGGCATCTTCCGCTCGGTCTACCTGTACTCCACCCCGGCCGTGCACCTGCGCGACTTCAAGCTGGACACCCCGCTCGGCGACGACCACACCTCCGCCGCACTCTCCGTCACCGCGAGCGTGCGCGACTACGCCGGCGACAACGCGGGCCGCTACACGGTCGAGACGCAGCTCTACGACAGCGGCGGCCACGCCGTCTGGTCCCGGCCGCTCCAGCAGGCCGTAACCCTCAACGCCGGCGACGAGACGACCGTACAGGCGTCGAAGGCCGTGCCGTCCCCCAAACTGTGGTCGGCGGAGCATCCGAACCTGTACACCGCCGTCCTGCGGCTGCGGGATCCCGCCGGCAAGGTGATCGAGACGCTCTCGCACCGGGTCGGACTGAGGGAGTTCGCGCTCAAGGACGGGCTCATGCGCATAAACGGCAAGCCCGTCTCCTTCCGCGGCACCAACCGCCACGAGATGCACCCCGACCGCGGCACCGCGCTCACCCGCGCGGACCTCGTGAAGGACATCACGATCATCAAGCGGCTGAACATCAACTCCGTGCGCACCTCGCACTACCCCAACAACCCGCAGTGGCTCGAACTCGCCGACGAGTACGGCCTCTACCTCGTCGACGAGACCAACCTGGAGACCCACGGCATCCGCGGCGAGTACCCCGGCAACCACCCCGACTGGAGCAGGGCCTGTGTGGCCCGCGCCCAGAACATGGTCCACCGCGACAAGAACCACGCCTCGGTGGTCATCTGGTCGCTGGGCAACGAGGCGGGCGGCGGCAGCACGTTCGTGAACATGCGCGACTGGATCAAGTCGTACGACACCACCCGCGTCGTCCAGTACGAGGGCGACGACCGGCCCACCATCAGCGACATCCGCTCGGAGATGTACGACAGTCCGGCGCGCGTGGAACAGCACGCGAAGAACACCGCCGACACCCGGCCGTACGTGATGATCGAGTACTGCCACGCGATGGGGAACTCCAACGGCAACTTCAAGAAGTACTGGGACATCATCCGCCGCTACCCGGTCCTCCAGGGCGGCTGGATCTGGGACTTCGTCGACCAGTCCCTCACCGAGCGCGTCCCGGTGCGGCAGTTGCTCACCGAGAGCGGCCCGGGCGCGCTGAGGGGTGAAGTCCTGCCCGCGAGCGCCCGGTTCGACCGTGACAAGGGTGTCTCCGGCGCCACGGTCTTCGCCCGCGACCCCCGCCTCGACCTCACCGGCTCGCTCACCCTGGAGGCCTGGTTCACCCCGAAGGTGACGGGCTATCACCAGCCCGTCATCGCCAAGGGCGACACCCAGTACGCCCTCAAACAGTCCGGGAAAACACTGGAGTTCTTCATCTACGGCGGCGGCCAGTGGATCACCGCCTCCTGGACCGTCCCGGACGACTGGACCGGCCGCGAACACCATGTCGCCGGAGTCTTCGACGCGACCGCGGGCACCCTGACCCTCCACGTCGACGGCCAGGTCAGAGCAGCCCGGACCACCACCCAGAAGCCCAGCAGCAACACCGCGCCGCTCGCGCTGGCCGTCGATGTCGACAACCCCACCAGGGAGTTCAGCGGCACGATCAGGAAGGCGCGCGTCTACGGCCGTGCCCTGAGCACCGCCGAACTGGCCTCCGACGGCCGTGGACCGGGTGACGAGGGCGTGCGGTTCTGGTTCGACGCGGCGACCGTGGGGCTCACCGAGAAGCGGCCCGACCAGAAGACCTTCTTCGCGTTCGGCGGCGACTGGGGCGACAACCCCAACGACGGCGCCTTCGTCGCGGACGGCATCGTCACCGCCGACCGCGGCCACACCGGCAAGGCCGCGGAGGTCAAGCGGATCTACCAGACGGTCCAGGCGAGTTGGGCCCCCGGCGGGACGGCGGTGACCCTCACCAACGAGAACCTGTTCACCAACCTCCGTGAATTCGAAGGCAGTTGGACACTCTCCGCCGACGGCAAGGTGGTGCAGCGCGGGAAGCTCACCCGGGACCAGCTCAACGTGGCCCCGCTTGCGAGCAAGGACATCACCGTCCCCTACAAGCTCCCGAACACCCCCGCGCCCGGCACCGAGTACTTCCTCCGGCTCTCCTTCACCACCAGGGAGCCCACGCCCTGGGCCCGCGCGGGCTTCGAGGTGGCCGCGCAGCAGCTCGCCCTGGACGCGGGCAGCCCGGCGGTGACGCCGGGGCCGCTCGCGAAGGTCCCGGCGCTGACGTACCAGGACGCCTCCGGCCAAGTCGCCGTCACCGGCGAGGACTTCTCCGTCGTCGTCGACAAGGGCACCGGCACCATCACGTCGTACCGGGCCCATGGCACGCGGCTGCTGACCTCCGGTCCCGTGCCCAACTTCTGGCGGGCGCCCACCGACAACGACCACGGCAACGGGCAGCACACCCGCAACCAGACCTGGCGCGACGCCGGGGCGAACCGCAAGGTCACCGACGTGGGCGTGCGGGCGCTGGGGGACCGGGCCGTCGAGATCAAGGTGAGCGGCACCCTGCCGACGACCACCGAGTCGGCGTACACCACGACCTACACGGTCTTCGGCAACGGCGAGATCAAGGTGGACAACACCCTGCACCCGGGGGCGAGTTCACTGCCGTACATCCCGGAGGTCGGCACGATCCTGTTCCTGCCGCGCCGGCTCGACCGGCTGCACTACTACGGGCGCGGACCCGAGGAGAACCACTGGGACCGCAACAACGGTACGGACGTGGGCCTTTGGTCCGGAACCGTCGCCGAGCAGTGGACCTCCTACATCCGCCCCCAGGAGAACGGCAACAAGACCGACGTCCGCTGGGCCGCGCTGACCGGCCGCGACGGCGTGGGACTGCTCGTCTCGGGTGAGCCCCTGCTGGAGGTCAACGCCTCGCACTTCACCCCCGAGGACCTGTCCAACGGGGTGCGCCACGACTACCAGCTCACGCCGCGCGACGCGGTCGTGCTCAGGGTGAACCACCGGCAGATGGGCGTCGGCGGTGACAACAGCTGGGGCGCGCACACCCACGACGAGTACAAGCTGTTCGCCAACCGGGACTACTCGTACACGTACCGGCTACGGCCGCTGACGGATGTGAGCCACGCCACGGCAACCTCACGGCGGCCGACGGCGACCACCTGATACGCCGGGGGTTCAGGAGACACGCGGCGTGCGAGGAGTGAGGCGTCCCGTTGCGGGGCGCCTCACTCTGCTTCTCCTTCCGCCTCCGCCGTGTCGCTGAGGCCCAGCCGCAGATGCTCCACGTGGTACACCGCCTGGTCGAGGAGTTCGGCGACATGGTGGTCGTGCAGCGCGTACACCACCGACCGGCCCCGGCGCTCGCCCACGACCAGGCCCAGGTTGCGCAGCAGCCGCAGCTGGTGCGAGCACGCCGACTGCTCCATGCCCACCTCGGCGGCCAACTCCGTGGCCGGCAGCGGCCCTTCACGCAGCCTCGCGAGGATCAGCAGCCGGGACGGGGTGGAGAGGGCCTGGAGCGTGGTGGCCACCTTGGCGACATTGGCCGCGTCCAGGCGTACGCGCTCTTCGGCGGTGGTGGTGACGGCTCCATGACCCATGGGCGGTATCTTACCCACCGTACATGAACAGATGAATGAGTCTTCATGTGTTCCTGTATGGTGCTGGGGTGTCCACGACTCTCACCCCCGTCCGTACCCCCTTGCCCGCCCACCGGACGCCCCGTCGCCGCACCCGTGTCCTGGCCCTGGCCGAGGCCCGCTGGGCGCTGGCGTCGACCGTCGCGTTCCTGCTCGGCCTGGCGCTGGATCTCAGTGGCGTGCCGTGGTGGGCGTACGGCCCGCTGTACGCCGTCGCCTATGCGACCGGCGGCTGGGAGCCGGCGCTCGAAGGGCTCAGGGCGCTGCGCGAGCGGACGCTGGACGTCGATCTGCTGATGATCGTGGCGGCACTGGGCGCGGCCGCGATCGGGCAGGTCCTGGACGGGGCCCTGCTGATCGTCATCTTCGCCACCTCCGGCGCCCTGGAGGCGCTGGCCACCGCCCGTACGGCCGACTCGGTGCGCGGGCTGCTCGACCTCGCGCCCGCGATGGCGACCCGGGTCACCGAGGACGGCGAGGAGGCGGTCCCCACGGGCGAACTCGCCGTGGGAGACGTGCTGTTGGTCCGGCCCGGTGAGCGCATCGGTGCCGACGGCGTGGTGGTGGACGGAGCGAGCGAGGCCGACCAGGCCACCATCACCGGTGAACCCCTGCCGGTCGCCAAGGGTCCCGGCGACGAGGTCTTCGCCGGCACCCTCAACGGCACCGGCGCACTGCGCGTGCGGGTCGGGCGCGACCCCGCCGACTCGGTCATCGCCCGCATCGTGACGCTCGTGGAGGAGGCCTCGCGCACCAAGGCGCCGACCCAGCTGTTCATCGAGAAGATCGAGCAGCGGTACGCGGTGGGGATCGTCCTCGCCACGCTCGCCGTGTTCGGTGTGCCGCTGCTGTTCGGCGCCGACCTCACGGACGCGCTGCTCCGCGCGATGACCTTCATGATCGTCGCCTCGCCGTGCGCGGTCGTCCTCGCGACCATGCCGCCCCTGCTCTCCGCCATCGCCAACGCCGGCCGGCACGGGGTCCTGGTCAAGTCGGCGGTCGCGATGGAACGGCTGGGGGAGGTGGACGCCGTGGCCCTCGACAAGACGGGGACCCTGACGGAGGGGGCGCCGGAGGTGACAGCGGTACGGCCCCTGCCGGGGGCCGACCTCGACGAGGCCGAGCTCCTCGCCCTGGCCGCCGCGGCCGAGCACCCCAGTGAGCATCCGCTGGCGCGGGCGATCGTGGGGGCGGCGCGGGGGAGGGGGCTGCGGATCGAGAGTGCGACGGATTTCGCGGCGACACCGGGGCGCGGGGTGACGGCGGTGGTCGGGGGCCGGGTGATCGGGGTCGGGCGTCTGGAGGAAGCGGGGGGTGCGGGCTGTGGGCTCGTGGAGAGTGCTGGTGCCGGGGAGGGTGGTCCTGGGGAGCGCGCGGGTCTTGGGGAGGGTGCGTGTCTTGGGGAGCGCGCGGGTCTTGGGGAGGGTGCGGGTTATGGCGAGGGCGCGGGTCTCGGCTACACCGCGGGTCTCGGCGACGCCGCCGGTCTCGCAGAAGTGGCCGGTCTCGTGGAAGGTGCGGGTCTCGCGGATGATGCGGGTCTCGCGCAAGGTGCCGGGCTCGGGGCATGTGCCCGGCTCGCCGGGCAGGGTGGTGTCACCGTCGTGCTCGTGACCGGAGACGGTGTGCCGCTCGGTGTTCTCGCTCTCGCCGACCGGCTCCGACCCGGCGCCCCCGCCATGACCGCCGCGCTCACCGGCCTGACCGGCGCCACCCCCGTCCTGCTCACCGGTGACAACGCGCGGGCCGCCGCCCGGGTCGCCGAGGCCACCGGGCTGGTGGACGTCCGCGCGGACCTGCTGCCCGAGGGCAAGGTGGACGCCGTACGGGAGCTTCAGGACGCCGGTCGCAAGGTGCTGTTCGTCGGGGACGGCGTCAACGACGCGCCCGCCCTCGCCGCCGCCCACTCCGGCATCGCGATGGGCCGCGCGGGCTCCGACCTGGCGTTGGAGACGGCGGACGCGGTCGTCGTGCGCGACGAGCTCGCGACCGTCCCGGCGGTCGTACGGCTGTCCCGGACCGCCCGCCGGCTGGTGGTCCAGAACCTGGTGATCGCGGGCACCTTCATCACCGGACTCGTCCTGTGGGACCTCCTCGGCCACCTCCCGCTGCCGCTCGGTGTCGCCGGGCACGAGGGCTCGACGGTGCTCGTCGGTCTGAACGGTCTGCGGCTGCTGCGCGAGTCCGCCTGGCGGTCCGGCCAGGCCCGGGGCACGCGAGGTTGATGTCGGATTCTCGCCAGCCCCGCTCCGGGCGGTGGTCGATGCTGGACGTATGCAGACGGGGATGTACACCGAGACCGAGCGCTGTGTGCGCGCCGTGCAGTCCAAGGACGCACGGTTCGACGGATGGTTCTTCACGGCTGTTCTGACGACCCGCATCTACTGCCGGCCGAGCTGTCCCGTCGTACCGCCCAAGCCGGAGAACATGACGTTCCACCCGAGCGCGGCGGCCTGCCAGCAGGCGGGTTTCCGGGCCTGCAAGCGGTGCCGGCCCGACACCAGCCCGGGCTCCCCGGAGTGGAACCAGCGCGCCGACCTCGTGGCCCGCGCGATGCGGCTCATCGCCGACGGCGTGGTCGACCGCGAGGGCGTGCCGGGGCTCGCCGCCCGGCTCGGCTACAGCACCCGGCAGATCGAACGCCAGCTGCTCGCCGAACTGGGCGCGGGCCCGCTCGCCCTCGCCCGGGCCCAGCGGGCCCAGACGGCGAGGATCCTCATCGAGACCACCGCCCTCCCGATGGCCGACGTCGCCTTCGCGGCCGGCTTCTCCGCGATCCGGACCTTCAACGACACCGTGCGTGAGGTCTTCGCGCTCTCTCCGAGCGACCTGCGCGCCCGGGTGCCGAGGCGGGCCACGGCGGCCACGAGCCCGGGCGCCGGACCGGGCCGGCCGGCGCGGGCGGCCGGACCCGGCACACCCGGCGTGCTGAACCTGCGCCTGCCGTTCCGCGCCCCGCTCAACCCCGACAACCTCTTCGGCCACCTCGCGGCCACCGCGGTCCCGGGGGTGGAGGAGTGGCGGGACGGCGCGTACCGGCGCACGCTGCGGCTGCCGTACGGGCACGGCGTCGTGGCCCTCACCCCGCGGCCCGACCACATCGCCTGCCGGCTGATGCTGAGCGACCTGCGTGACCTGACCGTCGCCATCAGCCGCTGCCGTCGCCTGCTCGACCTGGACGCCGACCCGGTGGCCATCGACGACCAGTTGCGCACGGACCCGCTGCTGGCGCCGCTGGTGGACAAGGCGCCCGGCAGGCGGGTCCCGCGCACGGTCGACGAGGAGGAGTTCGCCGTCCGGGCCGTGCTGGGACAGCAGGTCTCCACGGCCGCCGCCCGCACCCACGCGGGCCGTCTGGTCACCGCGCACGGCGAACCGGTGGACGACCCGGAGGGCGGTCTCACCCACCTCTTCCCGTCGCCCGAGGCCCTGGCCGCCCTCGACCCGGCCTCGCTCGCGATGCCCCGCACACGCCGCACGACCTTCACCACACTGGTCGGCCAACTGGCGGACAAAACCCTCCGGTTGGGCGTCGAATGCGACTGGACGGAGACCAGGGCCCGACTGCTCGCACTGCCCGGCTTCGGCCCCTGGACGGTCGACGTCATCGCCATGCGAGCCCTCGGCGACCCGGACGCCTTCCTCCCGACCGACCTCGGAATCCGCCGCGCCGCACAGGAGTTGGGCCTGCCCTCCACCCCGGCCGCGCTGACGGCCCGCGCGGCGGCCTGGCAGCCCTGGCGGGCCTACGCGGTCCAGTACCTGTGGGCGACCGACAGCCACCCCATCAACTTCCTTCCCGTCTAAGGACGTCCAGTGAAACAGCACACCGTGATCGACAGCCCCTACGGCCCGCTGACCCTCGTCGCCGAGGACGGCGTCCTGTGCGGCCTCTACATGACCGACCAGCGCCACCGCCCGCCGCAGGAGTCCTTCGGCACACCGGACGACGAGCCCTTCGGCGAGGCGGAAGAGCAGCTGGAGGCCTATTTCGCGGGCGAGTTGAAGGAGTTCACCCTGGAACTGCGCCTGCACGGAACGCCGTTCCAGCGCACGGTGTGGGACCAGCTCCGCCGCATCCCCTACGGCGAGACCCGCGGCTATGGCGAACTCGCCGATGCCCTCGGCAACCCCAAGGCCTCCCGCGCGGTCGGTCTCGCCAACGGCAAGAACCCGATCGGCATCATCGTCCCCTGCCACCGCGTGGTCGGGGCGAACGGCAGCCTGACGGGTTACGGCGGCGGGCTGGAACGTAAGCAGCGCCTGCTGGACTTCGAGCGGGGATCGGCCCTGTTCTGAGGGAGGCTGGTGCGGCCCGTATCCCAACGTGCCCTGCGGAGAACCGAGTTGTGACGTGTAGTGTTCGCTCGCGTGCTGGCCGAACAACGACACCAACTCATCCTCCGGGCCTTGCGATCCGGGGGCACCGTCACCGTGACGGACCTCGCCGAGCAGCTGGAGGCCAGCGCCGCGACGGTCCGCCGGGACCTCCTCAAGCTGGAGGAGGACGGACTGCTCACCCGCGTTCACGGGGGAGCGGTCGTCGAGGACAGGCCCGCACCCTTTGCCGAGGCGGCCGAGGAGCAGGTGCCGGAGAAGGACGCGATAGCCGCCCGGGCCGCCGAGCTGATCGAGGACGGCCAGTCTGTCATCCTCGACTCCGGCACCACCGTGCACCGCCTGGCTCGCGCACTGCACGGGCGCCGCATCACCGTCATCACCAACAACCTCGGTGTGTACGAGGAACTGCTGCCCGACGAGAGCGTCGAACTGATGCTGCTGGGCGGCATGGTCGTCCGCGAGTCACGCATGCTGGACGGATTCATGGCCGAGGACAACCTCCGTCAGGTGCACGCGGACTGGCTGTTCATGGGTGCCTGCGGTGTCCGCCCGGGCGGCCAGGTCATGGACACCACGGTCGCCGAGGTCCCCGCCCGCCGAGCCATGATCAGCGCCGGCGACAAGGTCGTACTGCTCGCGGACGCCACAAAGTTCCCCGGCACCGGGATGGTGAAGATCTGCGATCCCGGCGAGTTGGACCTCGTCATCACCACCACGTCCGCCCACGACGCCACGTGTACGGCACTTGAGGAGGCCGGGGTGAGGGTGGAACGGGTGGACGCGGACCGTCGGCCCTAGCCGGCGCTCTCAGCCTTCACCCTCCGCCCTCACCCTCAGTCCTCGGCTTCGCCCCGCAGCCTCATCAGCAGTGCCGGCAAGGCCGTCCCGATCGGTTCGCGGATCACCTCGTCGGCGCGGTCGTCGTACGGTGTGGGCTCGGCGTTGACGATGATCAGGCGTGCCCCGTGGTCCGCGGCGACGCCCGCGAGGCCGGCCGCGGGCTGGACCTGGAGGGTGGTGCCGACGGCGATGAACACCTGGCAGGCCTTGGTGACGGCGACCGCCTCGCCGAGGACGACGGGATCCAGGTGCTCGCCGAACATGACGGTCGCGGACTTGAGGATCCCCCCGCAGTCGAGGCACGCCGGGTCGTCCTCGCCGGCGTCCAGCCGGGCCAGCGCGTCCTCCATCGGGCTGCGCGCGTGGCACTTCGTGCACACCACCTGCCGTGCGGTGCCGTGCAGTTCGAGGACCTTGCGGGCGGGCATCCCGGCGAGCTGGTGCAGCCCGTCCACGTTCTGCGTGATCACCCGCACCGGCACTCCGGCCCGCTCCAGCTCCGCCACCGCCACATGCGCGGCGTTCGGCTCGACGGCCGACGCCCGGTGCTCCCGCCGCATCCGCCACGAACGGCGACGGATCTCCGGATCGCCCATGTAGAAGTCGTACGTCACGAGCTTCTCCGCCTCCGGATCCCGCCGCCACAGCCCGTTGGGACCGCGGTAGTCGGGGATCCCGGAGTCGGTGGAGATTCCGGCACCGCTGAGGAGCGCGACGAGGGGCTTGGTCATGGGCCGAGGGTAGGTCGGCCCACGCGGCGAGGGCCAGCGGATAACGGGAGAGCGGTCGGCGCGCCGCCGCGTATAACAAGTTCGCGAGTTCCGGCTCAGTGCCGTCGGGCGTTGCACATAACGACGGGCCCGCGTCACTCACTTGCAACAAACAAGAAAAACGCGGCCCGGGTCGGTCGAGGACCCGAGCCGCGATCTGCACCCCTTGGAGAGGGCTGTCATGGGAAAGCCCGTCAACCGCCGGAAAACGAACGGGAATTCTGCACGCTCGAAGATTACCCCTGGATCGGTCGGAGCGACTTTCAGTTCGGTCACCGTCAGCGTGGCCAGTGCCTATGCTGCCACCGGGTCAGTCGTGATCACCTGTGTGGCCGGTGGCCTGGGCCTCGCGGTGGTGATCCTGCTTCTCATGATATTCGCGGCCGTTCATTAGGCCGGACCGCCGGGGTCACTGCCAGACGGTGAGGCAGAGCTGATGCTGATGTGCCAGGCGGTGGCCCCGGGCCGGATCGGGTTTACTGGTGAAGGGATTTGAGCTGAACAGCATCCGGGCCACGAGGCGCGCGGTCATCAGTCCTGAAAGACCGTCGTAAAAGGCTCTGTTCGCCGTGACGCGGTGCGGCACCACGTTGTCGAGGTAGTGGTGCCAGGCGTCCGAGCCCTTCGGCAGAACAGCATCGGGACCGACCGGTTCGTTCCACAACGGTCCGATGATGCCAGGACGGCACGCGAACACCCAGCGGTACTTCTCGGAATAGGCCTCGGCCATCGCCGGATGCTCGGCCGGTGGTCCGAGCAGAGTGACATCGCCCCGGAGCAGGTTCCACAGTCGCGGCAACGCGTCCAGACCGGATTCCTGCAGCAGCGCGCCGACCCGGGTCCTGTTCCCCGTGCTGTCCTGGGTTCTGAAGTCGTAAAGATGAAAGAGACGTCCGCCGGCCCCCACCCGGGGACGTCGGACCAGTGTGGGCCCCACCGACGTCATCCGGATTCCCGCCGTGGCGGCCACCAGCATCGGAAGGGACGTCCACAGCAACGAGACGGAGACGATCACATCCAGGGCGCGCCGGCCTCTGCGCAGGGGTGCGGGACTGTCGGCCTGCGCGAGCGGCCGGGAGCGGTCCGCCGTCAGGGCTTCGGGCCGGAGATCCTCCGACCGGCGTTCGCGCAGGCCCCGGAAGTGGATGACGGCGAGCAGAACGGCGGGGCCGGACATGCCGAGGGCGACGCTCGGGAGCAAGGTCTCACACCACTGGGGCAGGAGTCCCTGCCCCAGTGGTGTGAGCGCCAGGCCGAGCAGTACGACCAGCAGGCCTGTCCCGAGCCGGAACCACCAGTGCCTTCTGCCGGTCCGGGCCGGCGGTGTGCGCGGGGCGCGCCCTTCGGGCCTCCCCCCGTCACGCTCCGCCACCGCGGCCAGGGTGAGGAACTCCTGAAGAGCCGTGCTCCCCGACTCGTGGTCCCGGAGCACGGCTCGACGAGCCGCCTCCAGCTTGATCTCCAGGAGTTTCTGGTCGACCTCGGTGTCCGGGATCTCCGCCTCGATCCGCGCGTCCAGCGCATCCCGGAATTCCTGGATCCGCTGTCCGACACCGCTCCCTTCCAGGTCGGGTCCCGGAGTGTGCGCGCCGATCGATGTAAGGAGATCATGAATCGTCGCGGCGATGTTGTCGTCATTCCGGGTGCTCATCGTTCCTCCTTACTGCCGTGTCCGTCGACCGCAGCGCTGTTCTCCTGAAGAATGCGATCGAGATTGATTCTCGCCGACCGCAGATTGGACCGGACCGTCGCCGGGTTGTCGCCGATGAGATCGGCTATTTCGGTGGGGCCGAATCCGTCGATGTAATAGGCCATCACCTGCCGCTGCTTGTAGCCGAGTTTGCCCAGGAGGGCGAGGACCGACTGTTCCTCTTCCCTCGACGGCGACTCCGGGCAGGCCAGTTCCTCGCTGACGCCCCAGCCGCCCTTGATCGCCCGGGCGGGAGCATCGAGGTCCCGGACCGCCGAGCGCAGGAAGTGCCGCTCGGCGGCGGTGCGGACCCACGCTCGCGGGTGTTCGATCTCGGTCCACTTCTCGAGGGCCTTGAGCATCGCGGTCTGCGCCGAGTCCTCCGCTTCCTCCTGTGAGGCGCCGATCCATCGAAGAAACCCGACCAGTTTCCGGTATTCCTGCCGGAAGAAGCTGTCGAAGTCGTCGCCACTCGGTTCCTGTCGACGCCCCACCGTGCATCCCTCCTCAATGGTCATGCACACCTGATGCAAAGGAGTGACATGACCAAGAGGCATCGTGCGATGCGGATGGCGACGTTCGACCGCAAGTCCCGTAAACCGTGAGTCAGTTCGGGTTCTGGTGCGGTGATGATCGATTCTGGGACGACAACGGAACGCGGACTGTTCGGTTTCGAACAAGCGCCGGAATTCGTGATATCGCCGAAGGGGAACGGGCCCTCGGGGCGCCCTCGACGAGATGTCCGCCGTCGGTTTCATGGTGACCCGCATGGCGCGCCGACTCGGCGAACTGTCCATGGCCGTCTCCTCCCCCCGTCCCCACCGTGCTCGGCCTCAGGCGGCCTACGGCGACGCTGTCGCGCACCGCCGCCGGCCGCTGCCGGATGAGGCGTCTGCCTGTTGCCTCCACACGTGAGTGGCACGGGGCGGGCCGAACGTGCAGTGGCGCCCGGACCTTTTTTGAAATACACAGCGTCCGGGCCCGGATTCATGGAGTGACGGCGGTGAGGAAGCAGTGGTCAGGTGGTGCCTGTCGGGGTGGAGTGATGACGGCCGAACGCGGACGCGCGGTCAGCCCACCCGCTCCCCGTCCTCCAGCTCCACCGCCCCCGCGCCCTCCGCGAGGACGTCCAAGGCGGCCGTGACCCGGCGGCCCAGGGCGCCCAGCAGGTACTCGGGAAGGTCCTCGCGTGATACGAGGCGCCAGGAGAGGAGTTCCTCCTCCTGGAGGCGGATCGCCTTGAGGTCGTTCTCGGTGAGGACTCCCCCGTCGAAGAGGTAGGCGACCAGGGGCGGGCGGACCGTCGTACCGGGGACCCAGTCCACCGCCAGCAGGCGGCCGAGTTCGCGGTCCAGGCCGATCTCCTCCAGGGTCTCGCGGCGCGCACCCTGGCGGGGGGTCTCGCCCTGGTCGGACTCGATCGTGCCGCCCGGCAGCGCCCAGCCCTCCCGGTAGTTGGGCTCGACGAGCAGCACTCGGCCCTCCCCATCACGGAACAGGGCCGCGGCACCGGCGAGGACACGGGGGAGACCGGCGATGTACGCGGCGAAGTCTTCGGTGGTGGTCACCTTCGAAGGGTAGCCAGGTCCGGCGGGGCCCCTTCAGGGACCGATCCCGTCAGCCCTCCACCCCCACCAACCGCACCGTCCGCTCCGCCAGTTCGCTGATGTGCACCCCGTCGAACCCGAACACCGCGCTGCGCACCCGGTCCTCCAGCGGCTCCGTCCACTGCGCCGGAATCGCCTCCGCCCCGGTGAGCACCCCGGCCACCGAGCCCGCGGTCGCGCCGTTGGAGTCGGTGTCCAGGCCGCCCCGGACCGTCAGCGTGATCGAGCGGGTGAAGTCGCCGTCGCCGTACAGCAGTCCGGCGGTCAGGACGGCCGCGTTGGGGATCGTGTGGATCCAGCCCAGCCCCGCGGTCTCCTCCGAGACCGTCGTCAGGGTGTCCTCCCAGGTCATCCGGGTGTCATGGAGGGAGACCACGCGCCGTACGGTCCGGGCGAGCCGGCTGCTCGCGGGGATCACCGCGAGCGCCTGGTCCACGGCCTGGCGCACGGTGTCCACCGTGAACGCCGCCGAGATCAGCGCCGCCGCCCACATCGCCCCGTACACGCCGTTCCCGGTGTGCGAGAGCACCGCGTCCCGCCGGGCCAGCGCGGCCGCGCGGCGCGGGGCGCCGGGGCAGGTCCAGCCGTAGATGTCGGCGCGGATGAGGGCCCCGATCCACTCCTGGCAGGGGTTGTCGTACGTCGCCGTCAGCGGCGGCTTCAGTCCGTTCGCGAGGTTGCGGTACGCGGCCCGCTCGGCGGTGAACGTCTGGAGGTACGGCAGCCTCAGCAGCCACAGGTCGCCGACCTGCTCGGTGCTGAAGCCGAAGCCGTGGGTCTCCAGGAGATGCAGGCCGAGGATGGCGTAGTCGACGTCGTCGTCGCGGCAGCTGCCGTGGATACGGCCGCGCACGCACTCGCGCCACTCGGGCCGCAGCTCGAAGCCGTCGCTCTCACCGACGGGCTCGGGGAGGTAGTCGGTCAGGGGCAGGGCGGCGGCCTGCCGCAGATAGCGGTCGATCCGGTCCCGCGTCCACAGGTCGCCCTGCTCGACCGGCTTGCCGAGCATGTTGCCCGCGATCCGGCCCAGCCAGCCCCCGAGGACGCGGTCGGCGAGCTCTGGCTCAGTGCCCACAGGGGTCATAGCTCCGGTTTACCCCATTCCGGAGAACCGCACAGAGGGTTCGCAGGGCCTTCTCAGGGTCTGGGCGGTGCATGACGCCGGGGGCCGTCTCCGGTTAAGGTCGCAGCGGCGCGACTGGCCTTGACGTGCGCGAGGCCCGGAGAGCAAGGGGAAGACGTGACACAGCGCGTGCTCATCGCCGCGGACAAGTTCAAGGGCTCGCTCACGGCCGTACAGGTCGCCGAGCGGGTGACGGCGGGGCTGCGCCGGGTCGTGCCGCACCTGGAGGTCGAGGCGCTGCCCGTCGCCGACGGCGGTGACGGCACCGTCGCCGCCGCGGTCGCGGCCGGATTCGAGCGCCGGGAAGTGGCGGTCGCCGGGCCCCTCGGACAGGAGATCACCGCCGCCTTCGCGGTGCGCGCGGAGACCGCCGTCGTCGAGATGGCCGAGGCCAGCGGCCTCCAGCGGCTGCCCGCCGGCGTCTTCGCCCCGCTCACGGCGTCCACGTACGGCTCCGGCGAGCTGCTGCGCGCCGCGCTGGACGCGGGCGCCCGCACCATCGTGTTCGGAGTCGGCGGCAGCGCCACCACGGACGGCGGCGCCGGCATGCTCTCGGCCCTCGGCGCCCGTTTCCTGGACGCCGACGGCGAGCCCGTGGCCCCCGGCGGCGGAGGTCTCGCCGACCTCGCCACGGCCGACCTGTCGGGCTTGGACCCGCGGCTCGCGGCCGTCGAGTTCATCCTGGCCAGCGATGTCGACAACCCGCTGACCGGCCCCAAGGGCGCGCCCGCGGTCTACGGCCCGCAGAAGGGCGCCTCCCCGGACGACGTCCAGGCCCTCGACAGCGCCCTCGCCCACTACGCGCAGGTCCTGGAGGACGCCGTCGGCGCGAAGGCCGCCGAGTACGCGGCCTCACCGGGTGCGGGCGCGGCCGGCGGCATCGGCTACGGCGCCCTCCTGATCGGCGCCCGGTTCCGCCCCGGCATCGACGTCATGCTCGACGTCCTCGGCTTCGCGCCCGCGCTGGAATGGGCCGACCTGGTGATCACCGGCGAGGGCTCCCTCGACGAGCAGACCCTGCACGGCAAGGCCCCGGCGGGCGTCGCCGCGGCCGCCCGCGCCAAGGGCAAGGAGGTCGTCGCCGTGTGCGGCCGCCTCGCGCTGCCGCCGGAGGCCATCGGCCGGGCGGGCATCCGCCGCGCCTACCCGCTCACCGACGCCGAGCCGGACATCCAGAAGTGCATCGCGGAGGCGGGGCCGATCCTGGAGGACGTGGCGGAGCGGATCGGCCGGGACTTCCTGGTCTGAGACCGGCCAGGAGGTCCTCTGCGGAATGGTCAGTACTCCGAATTCAGCGCCGCCCGCCCGACAACCGGTACGCGTCCAGCGCCAGGGTCATCTCGATCAGGTCCCGCGGCCGGGCCAGCGACCGGGACGTGAGCTGCTCCAGGCGTCGTAGCCGGTTGAAGACCGTGTTGCGGTGGCAGTACAGGCGTCCGGCGGCCCGCCCCGCCGAGCCCTCGCACAGCAGCCACACGTCGAGGGTCTCCAGGAGCACGGCCCGGTCGGCGGGCTCCAGCTCCAGGAGCCCCCCGAACACGTCCGACACCAGCCGGTCGGCCAGCTCCGGCTGGCTCACCACCAGCGCGGTCGGCATCCGCTGATCAAGGCGTAGGACCGCGGTGCCGTCCGGCGGACACGTGCGCAGGGCCAGCTCGGCGAGCCGTCGGGCCCGCCCCAGCTCGGCCAGGCCCGGCACCACCGGACTGATCCCGCCCGGCCCCGCACAACGCCCCTCCAGCGCCCGCACCACTGCGTCCAGTCCCTGACCGGGCGTGAGCGCCACGACCGCCACCTCGCCGTCGGCCCGCATCCGCCAGATGAACCGGAACCCGGCACCCCGCAGCGGCCGCTCGGCGGACTCCCGCCGCTCGGCCCGCAGCACCACCACCGCGTACGGCCCGTGCTCCGGCAGATCGAGGCCCGCCGCAGCCCGCGCCGCGAGCCCGGGTGTCGCCTGGCCCTCCAGCAGGGCGTCGAGGAGCGCCTGCAACTGCTCGTCCGTGCGCCGCCGCAGCTCCGCCTCGGTGGCCCGGTACGCCTCCGAGGCCGCCTGCGCCTGTGCGTCCACCGCCGACCACACCATCGTCGTCGACCGCATCAGCGCCGCGAGCCGCTCCGGCTCCCGCCCGGTCGTCCCCTCCACGAGCGCGTCCCACACCAGGTAGCCGGCGTTCCGGTAGGCGTGCACCAGGAGGTCCAGCGGCAGCCCCTGGTGGGCCCGGCGCCGGCCCGCGTCCTCGGCGTACTCCAGGTCGCGGCGCGGTGAGTCCCGGGGCGCGGAGATCGTCTCGATGCCGATCCGCATCGCCTCCTCGGCCTCCCGCCACTGCTGGTCGTACGGCAGCACCTGCCCGTAGACGGGGGAGTGGTCGGTGAGTTGGCGCAGGTGCTCGTCGACGAGCTCCGGCACCCGTTCCAGCAGAGCCGTGCAGGACTCCGCGAGCAGCTTCCAGTCATGACCGGTCCGCGGTCGTCGCCCTCCCATTCCCGGAGGATGCCACCCGGACCCGGCCTCGCACAGGCCCCTGACACGCGGTGTTGTGCGCGCGCACAACGGCGGCACCGGCCCGCTGGGCACCCGCAGCGATTCCGCCGGGGGCCGTGGACGCACGCCCGCGCCGGTGCTGGGGTGAGCGCCACACCGAGTACGGACAAGGGGGGAGTCGATGACCGGAGCCGGACTGGTCGTCCAGGACCTGTCGGTCGGATACGGCCCCGTGCGCGCCCTGCGCCGGGTGTCCCTGGAGGCGCCCGAGGGGTCCGTGGTGACGGTGCTCGGCGGAAACGGCGCCGGCAAGTCGACCCTGCTGAGGGCGATCAGCCGGACCCTCTCCTTTCACGGCGGCGCGGTCACCGGGGGCACGGTGACCCTGGACGGCCGCCGCCTCGACCACCTGGCCCCGGACCGGGTGGTCGCCGCCGGGGTCTCCCAAGTCCCGGAGGGCAGAAGGGTGTTCGCCCGCATGACGGTCGCCGACAACCTCCGTGCCGGCGCCCTCGGCGGCAGCAGACCGGGCCGTTCGGCGGCTCTCGACCGCGTCCACGACCTCTTCCCCGTCCTCGCCGAACGCGCCGCGCAGCGCGCCGGACTCCTCTCCGGCGGCGAACAGCAGATGCTCGCCGTCGCCCGCGCCCTGATGGCCGGCCCACGCGTCCTGCTCCTCGACGAACCCTCCCTCGGCCTCGCCCCGCTCATGGCCCGGCGCATCGCCGACACCGTCCGCGAGATCAACGCCCAGGGCACCTCGGTCCTCCTCGTCGAACAGAACGCGGCCCTCGCCCTGAGCCTCGCCACGCGCGCGTACGTCCTCGAAGTCGGCGAGGTCACCCTGTCGGGCCCGGCCGCGGAACTCGCCGCCTCCGACGAGGTCCGCCGCCGCTACCTCGGCGTGGTCGACGAGGACGCGGCGGCCGACGCGGCTCAGGCGACCGGACGGACCCTGGCGAGGTGGGAAGGGTGACCGAGCAGGACATCCCGCCCCTGGAAGTACGTCACCTCACCGTCCGCTTCGCCGGACTCACCGCCCTCGACGCCGTCGACCTCACCGTCCGCCCCGGCACCGTCCACGCCCTCATCGGCCCCAACGGGGCAGGAAAGTCGACCTGCTTCAACGTCCTGTCCGGCGTCTACCGGGCCACCGCGGGCAGTGTCCGCTTCGGCGCACACGAGCTGACCGGCCTGCCCGCGCACCGCATCGCCGCGCTCGGCGTGGCCCGCATCTTCCAGAACCTCGCGCTGCCGCCCCGCGCCTCCGTCGAGGACTGCCTGCTGCTGGGCCGTCACCGGCTCACCCGAACCGGGTTCCTGGCCGCGGGACTTCGCCTGCCGTCGGCGACCCGGGAGGAGCACCGGCACCGCGAACGCGTCCGGGAGATCGCCGAGTTCGTCGGCATCGCGGACTGCCTGGACCGTCCGGCGGGTTCGTTGCCGTACGGGCAGCAGAAGCTCGCCGAACTCGCCCGCGCGCTGTGCATGGAACCCCGGCTGCTGCTCCTCGACGAGCCGGTCGCGGGCATGACCGCCGACGAACGACGTCGGACGGCCGCGGTGATCGCGGGAGTCCGCGACTCCCTCGGCATCTCGATCGTGCTGGTGGAACACGACATGGGGGTGGTGATGCGGCTCGCGGACGCGGTGACCGTACTGGACTTCGGGCGCCGGATCGCCGACGGCGCCCCCGCGGACGTACAGAACGATCCAGCGGTCGTACAGGCGTACTTGGGGACGGCGTCATGAGCACCTTCGCCGAGATCCTGCTGAACGGCGTCTCGTTGGGGTCGGTGTACGCGCTGATCGCGCTCGGGTTCGTGGTGATCTTCCGGGCCACCGAGGTCGTCAACTTCGCCCACGCCTCCCTGCTGTTGGCGGGCGGATACGTCACCGCGACCCTCCACGACGACCTGGGCTTCTGGCCCGCGCTGCTCGTAGGGATCGCGGGGGCCGCGCTGGTCGGGGCGGCCGTGGAGTTCTTCGTGATGCGGCGCTACCGGGGCAGCGACCACAGCGTGCTGGCGATCGTCACCATCGGCGTCGACATCCTGCTCACCACCGAACTGACCCGCCGTATCGGTACCGACGTCCTCGCCCTCGGCGACCCGTGGGGCGACGCCGTGCTGAGGCTCGGCCCGATCTCCCTCGCGCACACCCGGATCGCCGCGTTCGTGGCCGCCGCGCTGCTCATCACGGCGTTCCTGCTGGCCTTCCGGTACACGGCGTGGGGCGTGGCGATGCGGGCGGCGGCGGAGAGCGCGGAGACGGCCGCGCTGATGGGCGTACGGCTCGGGCGGGTGTCGCTCGGCGCGTGGGCGGTGGCGGGCGGACTCGCCGCCGTGGCCGCCCTGTTCCTCACCGTCTTCCCGACCCCGGGACTGGAACGGGCCACCTCGCTCGCCGCCCTCAAGGCATTCCCGGCGGCCATCCTCGGCGGCCTCGACTCGACGACGGGCGCCCTGGTCGGCGGCCTGCTGGTCGGCGTCACGGAATCCCTGGCCACCGGCTACCAGAGCGATCTGACCTTCCTGGGCCGGGGGCTGGGGGATCTGGCCCCCTACCTCGTGATGGTCGCGATCCTGCTCATACGGCCCGCGGGGCTGTTCGGCACCAAGGAGCTCGCCCGTGTCTGAGGCCCTGGTGAGACCGCTCAGGCTGCTGAGCGCGCGGACCTACCTCTGGACCGCGGTGGCCGTCCTGCTCCTCGCCCTGCCCTTCTACCTGGACCGCTTCTGGCTCCAGGCGGGGCTGTTCGCGATGGCCGCGGCGATCGGCGCGATCGGCATCAACCTCCTCACCGGCGCGACCGGACAGCTCTCCATGGGACACGCCTTCTTCCTCGCCGTCGGGGCCTACGGCTACTGCGTGTTCGCGGCCGACGGCGGCGACGGGCTGACCGGGCTCGGCCTGCCCACCTGGCTCGCGGCCGTGCTCGCGGTGCTGGTCGCCGGGGTCGCGGGCGGGCTGTTCAGCCCCATCTCCGGGCGGCTCAGCGGCGCCTACCTGGGCATCGCCACGCTCGCGCTCGTCTTCATCGGCCAGCACGTGATGTTCAACGCGCACGACCTGACCGGCGGCGCCAACGGCCGTGACGTACCGCCGCTGAGCCTGTTCGGCCTCACCTTCGACGACCGCGAACTCCTCGTCGCCGCGGTGCCGTTCGGGTCGGCGGAGAAGCTCTGGTACGCGGGTCTGGTCCTGCTGGCGGCCGGCGCCCTGTTCGCACGCGGTGTCCTGCGCGGCCGGCCGGGACGGGCCATGAACGCCATCCGCGACCACCGCATCGCGGCCGGAGTGCTCGGCGTGCCGGTCGCCCGCCAGCGGGCCGCGGTCTTCGTGCTGTCGTCGATGTACGCAGGCCTCGCGGGCGTCCTGCTCGCGCTGGTCTTCCAGCGGACGGTGCCCGACTACTTCGGCATCACGCTCTCGCTCGAATACCTCGCGATGATCGTCATCGGCGGGCTCGGCTCGGTCTCCGGGGCGGTGGCCGGAGCCGTCTTCGTGTCCCTGCTGCCACAGCTGCTGACCCGCTGGAGCGACGCGCTGCCGCTCGTCTCCGCCCCCGGCACGGGCGGGATCGCACCGGGCGAGGCGTCCCGGTACCTCTACGGCGCCGCCGTCGTGCTGGTGGTGCTGTTCCTGCCCGGCGGTCTGGTCAGCGTGGCCGCCCGGCGTCGCACCAGAACCCACTCGGAGGAACGATGATCACGACGACATACGTGACCAGGACCGCCGCCGGTGCCCTCGCCGCGCTGCTGGTACTCGCCGGCTGCAGCTCCAAGGCCAAGGACTCCGACGGGGACGGCGACAAAGCGGCCGCGGGCGGGGTGAGGACCGGGGAGGGCGTCTCCGGGAAGACGATCACCCTCGGCGCGCTCACCGACATGACCGGCGTCTACGCGACCCTCGGCAAGAGCGTCACCCAGGCCCAGCAGCTGTACGTGAAGCAGCTCAACGCCGCCGGGGGTGTCTGCGGCCACAAGGTGGCGCTCTCGGTCCGCGACCACGGCTACGACCCGCAGAAGGCCGTCTCCGGCTACACCGAGCTGGAGCCGAAGGTGCTGGGCTTCACGCAGTTCATCGGCTCGCCCTTCGTCGCCGCGGTCAAGCAGCGGATCGACGGCCAGGACAAGGGGCTGGTGCTGCCGCAGGCCTGGTCGTCGGCGCTGCTCGGCAGCCCCTACATCCGGGTCATCGGATCGACGTACGACATCGAGACCATCAACGCGGTCGACTTCCTGATCAAGGAGAAGGGGATCCGGAAGGGCGACAAGATCGGCCATGTGTACTTCGAGGGCGACTACGGCGAGAGCGCGCTGGTCGGTTCGCGGCACATCGCGAAGGAGGCCGGGCTGACCGTCGTCGAGCAGAAGATCAAGCCGACCGACAACGACATGACGGCCCAGGTCACCGCACTCAAGCAGGCCGGGGTCAAGGCGATCGTGATCAGCGCCGGGCCGCGGCAGGCGGCCTCGCTGGTCGGGGTGGCGGCGGCGAGCGGCTTCGGCGTGCCGGTGATCGGCAACAACTCGGCGTTCGCGCCACAGCTCCTGGCGACCCAGGCGGGCCCGGCCCTGATGAAGAACTACTATGTGGCCTCGCCCTCGCTCCCCATCGGCGCGGACACGCCCGAGGCGAAGAAGCTGGTCGCCGACTACCGGGCCGCGTACCCGGACGACGCCCTGGACAACGGCATCGTCGCCGGCTGGACCGCCGCGTCGGCCTTCGGCGAGGCCCTGAAGAAGGCATGCACGAACAAGGACCTCACCAGGGCGGGCGTCGACAAGGCCCTGCTGTCGATCAACTCCTACGACATCGGCTTCGGCGTCACCCAGGACTTCACCGACCCGAAGGCCCCGTCGTCCCGGGAGAGCGTGATCCTCCAGCCCGACAAGAGCGTCACGGGCGGCATGAAGGTCGTACGGGAGGCGGGAGCCTCGGAGGCGGCGCAGGCGTACACGCCGGGGGCGTGAGAAGCCGCGGGAGGGCGTAGGGGGCGTGGGGGCCGCCTACGGCTACGGGCGTGGGCTCGGAGCCACTGGGCCGAGCGGCTGGCGCTGGGAGAGTCCAGCCCGTCCCCTCGCCCGGGACTACCGCAGGCCCATATGCGTCCGCCCGGCTCCAGCGGGCCGCCATCAGACCCCGCTCCGGGGGATGCCGAGCGGCCGGCTTCAGCAGGCAGCCACCGCCGGCGACCGGCGCCCCGGGTCTCGACTGCCTACCACCCGACGCGGCCGCAACGACGAGGGGCTCGAACCGGAATCGGTTCGAGCCCCTCACGCACGTACTGTCAGCGCTACGGCAGCTGTGCCGCCCGCGCCTCACGCCTGTTGTCGCGGAAGTTGTTCACCCGGCGGGCCGTGGCGAACAGGGGGATCACCGCGCCCATGACGAGCTGGAGGGCGCACCCCGTCTGGAGCAGCAGCTGGCCGCCCGGGGCGCCGAACGCCCAGGCCGCGAGCAGGCCCATGCCCAGGACGATCCAGGAGAGCATCCCGACCGCGAGGCGGCCCCGCGGCTTCGGGTACTCGACCCGGCTCACCATCAGCCACGCCGTCCCCAGGATCGCCAGGAGCGTCGCCACGAAGGGCAGCTCCAGAAGGACGATCGAGACCACCGTCAGCGCCCCGAACGGCGACGGCATGCCCTGGAACGTGCCGTCCTTCACCGTCACACACGAGAACCGCGCGAGTCTCAGCACCACCGCCAGCAGCACCACCACCGCTCCGACCGCGGCCACCTTCTGCGACGCGTCGTCCGCCACCATGCCGTAGACGAGGACGAAGTACGCCGGCGCGAGGCCGAAGCTGATCAGGTCGGAGAGGTTGTCCAGCTCCGCGCCCATCGGCGAGGACCGCAGCTTGCGCGCCACCAGGCCGTCGAACAGGTCGAAGACCGCCGCGCACAGCATCAGGATGACGGCGGTGGCCGCGCTGTTGCGCGCCATGCCGGACTCCTGGCTGTCGGTGAGGTGCGGGATCAGGATGCCGGTGGTGGTGAAGTACACCGCCATGAAGCCGCACGTGGCGTTGCCGAGGGTGAGGGTGTCCGCTATTGAGAGGCGGAGAGAAAGAGGCATCTCCTCCTCGTCGTCGACCTCGTCGGCCTCGGGCACCCAGCCCGCCTGGGTCTCGGGATCAATCACGGTCAATGCGAGTCACCCCAGCCGTCGTCTTCTGGCCGACCTCGACCGCGACCTCCACGCCCTCGGGCAGGTAGATGTCGACGCGCGAGCCGAACCGGATCAGACCGATGCGGTCACCCTGCTCGACCTTCGTGCCCTGCGGGATGTAGGGGACGATACGACGGGCCACCGCGCCGGCGATCTGGATCATCTCGATGTCACCGAGTTCGGTGTCGAAGTGCCAGACGACGCGCTCGTTGTTCTCGCTCTCCTTGTTGAACGCCGGAACGAACCCGCCGGGGATGTGCTCGACCGACGTCACCGTGCCGGAGAGCGGCGCGCGGTTGACGTGGACGTTGAGCGGGCTCATGAAGATCGCGACGCGGGTGCGACCGTCCTTCCACGGCATGATGCTCTGCACCACACCGTCGGCCGGGGAGATGACCCGGCCCGGGGCGATCTCGCGCTCGGGGTCGCGGAAGAACCACAGCATGCCCGCCGCCAACGCGGTGGTGGGCACGGCGACGGCCTTCGCGACGCCGGAGCGGCGTGCGCGCAGCAGGCTGACGGCTGCGGTGGCGACGGTCGGGAGGAGCCACGGCGATGCTCCGCGCGCGAGGCGTACGCCTGCCAGGCTGTCGCGAGGTGCAGAGGTTTGGCTGTGGGGCATGGATGACCTTCGTAGCGGATGATGCCGCGCACTAGACGGGGGACGGCGGCTTTCCGGGATCGTACCGGTCGGAGGCCACAACTGGGCAAGCCAGGAAGCCGAGTCGGCGACTGAAGCCCGTTGACGGGGTGTGATCTTCTTCTCCAAGAAAACACCCCGTATCCGGACATCTAGCCTTGGAACCGATACTCTTCGAGCAGCCTGCGACCGATGATCATTTTCTGGATCTCGGCGGTACCTTCACCGATCAGCAGCATCGGAGCCTCACGGTAGAGGCGCTCGATCTCGTACTCCTTGGAGAAGCCGTAGCCGCCGTGGATCCGGAAGGCGTCTTCCACGACCTCCTTGCAGTATTCGGAGGCGAGGTACTTCGCCATCCCTGCCTCAAGGTCGTTTCGCTCCCCGGAGTCCTTTTTGCGTGCCGCGTTGACCATCATCGCATGCGCGGCCTCGACCTTGGTAGCCATCTCGGCCAGCTTGAACTGAATCGCCTGGTGCTGAGCGATCGGCTTGCCGAAAGTGTGGCGCTGCTGGGCGTACTGGACACCCAGTTCGAAGGCACGCTGAGCGACGCCGCAACCACGCGCCGCCACATTCACGCGACCCACTTCCACGCCGTCCATCATTTGGTAAAAACCTCGGCCGGTGGTCCCGCCGAGCACCCGATCGGCCGGAAGGCGCAGGCCATCCATGATCAGCTCGGTGGTGTCGACACCCTTGTAGCCCATCTTGTCGATCTTCCCGGGGATGGTGAGGCCCGGACGGACCTCTCCGAAACCGGGCTCCTTCTCGATCAGGAAGGTCGTCATCGACTTGTGGGGCGCGGTGCCCTCGGGGTGTCCTTCATCACTTCGGACGAGAACGGCGACCAGACTTGACGTTCCGCCGTTGGTCAGCCACATCTTCTGGCCGTTGAGGACGTATTCGTCACCGTCCTTGACCGCCTTGGAGGTGATGGCGGACACGTCCGAGCCGAGACCCGGCTCCGACATCGAGAAGGCACCCCGGATGTCGCCGGCCGCCATCCGCGGCAGGAAGTGGTCCTTCTGCTCCTGCGTACCGTGCTGCTTGAGCATGTACGCCACGATGAAATGGGTGTTGATGATGCCGGACACCGACATCCACCCGCGGGCGATCTCCTCTACGCACAGCGCGTACGTCAGGAGGGACTCGCCCAGACCGCCGTACTCCTCGGGGATCATCAGGCCGAACAGGCCCAACTCCTTGAGCCCGTCGACGATCTGCTGCGGGTACTCGTCGCGGTGCTCCAGCTCGGTCGCGACCGGGATGATCTCCTTGTCCACGAAGTCGCGGACCGTGGACAGGATCTCCTGCTGGATGTCGGTCAGACCGGCGGTCTGGGCGAGGCGTGCCATCGGGCTCAGCCCTCCTGAAGTTCCGGGCGGCCGGGCTGCTCGCCGCCGCGCTCCTTGATGTAGGTCTCGGTGGGCACCATGACCTTGCGGCGGAACACGCAGACCAGCGTGCCGTCCTGCTTGTAGCCCTTGGTCTCGACGTAGACGATCCCGCGGTCGTTCTTCGACTTGGAGGGCCACTTGTCGAGCACGGTCGTCTGGCCGTAGATCGTGTCGCCGTGGAAGGTCGGCGCCACGTGCTTCAGCGACTCGATCTCCAGGTTGGCGATCGCCTTCCCGGAGACGTCCGGCACCGACATGCCGAGCAGCAGGGAGTAGATGTAGTTCCCGACCACGACGTTCTTGCCGAAGTCCGTCGTCTTCTCGGCGTAGTTGACGTCCATGTGGAGCGGGTGGTGGTTCATGGTGAGGAGGCAGAAGAGGTGGTCGTCGTACTCCGTGACCGTCTTCCCGGGCCAGTGCTTGTAGACCGCCCCGACCTCGAACTCCTCGTAGGTGCGTCCGAACTGCATCGCGCTCAGGCCTCCGGGATCTCGAACTTCGACGTCCGCTGCATGCCGGCGGCCCGCCCCTTGCCGGAGATCACCAGCGCCATCTTGCGGCTGGCCTCGTCGATCATCTCGTCGCCGAGCATCGCCGAGCCCTTCTTGCCGCCCGCCTCGGACGTGTAGTAGTCGTACGCGTCCAGGATCAGCTCGGCGTGGTCGTAGTCCTCCTGGGAGGGCGAGAAGATCTCGTTGGACGCCTCGACCTGGCCCGGGTGCAGCACCCACTTGCCGTCGAAGCCGAGCGCGGCGGCGCGCTGGGCGACCTCGCGGTAGCCGTCGATGTTGCGGATCTGCAGGTAGGGGCCGTCGATCGCCTGGAGGTTGTTGGCGCGGGCGGCCATCAGGATCTTCATCAGGATGTAGTGGTAGGCGTCCGCCGGGTAGCCGGGCGGCTGCTCGCCCACGACCAGCGACTTCATGTTGATCGACGCCATGAAGTCGGCCGGGCCGAAGATGATCGTCTCGACACGTTGACTGGCTTGAGCGATCTCATTGACGTTGTTGAGGCCCTGCGCGTTCTCGATCTGCGCCTCGATGCCGATCTTGCCGAGCTCGAAGCCCATCGTCTTCTCGATCTGCGTCAGCAGGAGATCGAGGGCGACGATCTGCTGGGCGTCCTGCACCTTCGGCAGCATGATGCAGTCGAGGTTCTGGCCGGCCCCCTCTACGACCGTGACGACATCGCGGTACGTCCACTCGGTCGTCCAGTCGTTGACCCGCACGACCCTCGTCTTGCCGGTCCAGTCACCCTCGTTGAGGAACTTGACGATGGTGTGCCGCGCCTCGGGCTTGGCGAGCGGGGCGCACGCGTCCTCCAGGTCGAGGAAGACCTGGTCCGCCGGGAGGCCCTGCGCCTTCTCCAGGAAGCGGGGGTTGCTTCCCGGTACCGCGAGACACGAGCGGCGGGGACGCAGACGGTTGACGGTCATGCGGGGACCTCCAGGGGGTCGAGCTTGTTCGCGTTGCGGATCTCGTCGACGATCCGGCCGATGATTCCGGTGATGTCGAAGTCCTTCGGGGTGAAGACCGCGGCCACGCCGGCTGCCCGCAGCTGCTCGGCATCTCCATTGGGGATGATCCCACCGGCGATGACAGGTATATCTGTGGCACCGGCCACACGGAGCCGTTCGAGGACGTCCGGAACCAGCTGCGCGTGCGACCCGGACAGGATCGACAGGCCGACCGCGTGCACGTCCTCCGCGAGGGCCGCGTCCACGATCTGCTCCGGGGTCAGCCGGATGCCCTGGTAGACCACCTCGAAGCCGGCGTCACGCGCGCGCACCGCGATCTGCTCGGCCCCGTTGGAGTGCCCGTCCAGACCCGGCTTGCCGACCAGGAAGCGCAGCTTGCCGACGCCGAGGTCCTTCGCCGTGAGGTCGACCTTGCGGCGCACCTCGGCCATCGCCGAGCCCTCCTCCGCGGGGACCGCGACCGGGGCCGACGAGACGCCCGTGGGTGCCCGGAACTCCCCGAACACCTCCCGCAGCGCCCCGGCCCACTCACCGGTCGTGGCACCCGCGCGGGCGCACTCCAGTGTGGCCTCCATGAGGTTGCCGGTGCCGCGCGCGGCCTCCTTCAGCTTCTCCAGCGCCTTGCAGGGGCGCGGGTGATTGAAGGGCGGCTGGTAGCGGGTGTCGCGCCAGTTCTGGAGCGACGCGATGACCCGGGCCTCGACAGCTGGATCGACTGTCTGGATCGCTTGATCGAGATCCGCGGTCAAGGGATTCGGCTCGGTCGTGTTGAAGATGTTGACGCCCACGATCTTCTCTTGACCGGACTCAATACGAGCCCGCCGCTCGGCGTGCGACGAGACGAGCTGCGACTTCAGGTAGCCCGACTCGACGGCCGCCATGGCGCCGCCCATCTCCTGGATCCGCTCGATCTCCGCGAGGGACTCCTCGACGAGCTTCGCGACCTTCGCCTCGATGACGTGCGAGCCCTCGAAGATGTCCTCGTACTCCAGCAGGTCGCTCTCGTGGGCGAGGACCTGCTGGATGCGCAGCGACCACTGCTGGTCCCAGGGCCGGGGCAGACCCAGCGCCTCGTTCCAGGCCGGCAGCTGCACGGCACGCGCGCGTGCGTCCTTGGAGAGGGTCACGGCCAGCATCTCGAGGACGATCCGCTGGACGTTGTTCTCCGGCTGCGCCTCGGTCAGCCCGAGGGAGTTGACCTGGACGCCGTACCGGAAGCGGCGGTGCTTGGGGTTCTGGATGCCGTACCGCTCCAGCGTGATCCGGTCCCAGATGCGGCCGAAGGCGCGCATCTTGCACATCTCCTCGATGAAGCGGACGCCCGCGTTCACGAAGAAGGAGATCCGGCCGACGACGTCGCCCATGCGCTCCTGCGGCACCTGGCCGGAGTCCCGGACGGCGTCCAGGACCGCGATCGCCGTGGACATCGCGTACGCGATCTCCTGGACCGGTGTGGCGCCCGCCTCCTGCAGGTGGTAGCTGCAGATGTTGATCGGGTTCCACTTGGGCATGTGGGAGACCGTGTACGCGATCATGTCCGTCGTCAGGCGCAGGCTCGGCCCCGGCGGGAAGACGTGCGTTCCGCGGGACAGGTACTCCTTGACGATGTCGTTCTGGGTCGTGCCCTGGAGCTTGGTGATGTCCGCACCCTGCTCCTCGGCGACGACCTGGTAGAGCGCCAGCAGCCACATGGCGGTGGCGTTGATCGTCATCGAGGTGTTCATCTGCTCCAGGGGGATGTCCTGGAACAGCCGTCGCATGTCACCGAGGTGCGCGATGGGCACGCCGACCCGGCCCACCTCGCCGCGGGCGAGGATGTGGTCGGAGTCGTAGCCGGTCTGGGTCGGCAGGTCGAAGGCGACCGACAGACCCGTCTGGCCCTTGGCGAGGTTGCGCCGGTACAGCTCGTTGGACGCCTCGGCCGTGGAGTGACCGGCGTACGTGCGCATGAGCCACGGCCGGTCCCTTTCCCTTTGCGCCTGCGGCGCAGGCGCGGGCTCCCCAGCCGCTTCGGCGTTCTGACGCTCAGTCATCTATGACCCCGGGTGTCTCAGACGTTGCGGAAGCGGTTGATGGCGTCGATGTGCTGGGCGCGCTTCTCCTCGTCGCGCACGCCGAGGCCCTCCTCGGGGGCGAGGCACAGCACGCCGACCTTGCCCTGGTGGAGGTTGCGGTGCACGTCGTAGGCCGCCTGGCCGGTCTCCTCCAGGGAGTACACCTTGGAGAGGGTCGGGTGGATCTTGCCCTTCGCGATGAGCCGGTTGGCCTCCCAGGCCTCGCGGTAGTTGGCGAAGTGCGAGCCGATGATCCGCTTCAGCGACATCCACAGGTAGCGGTTGTCGTACTCGTGCATGTAGCCCGAGGTCGAGGCGCAGGTGGTGATGGTGCCGCCCTTGCGGGTGACGAAGACGGAGGCACCGAAGGTCTCGCGGCCGGGGTGCTCGAAGACGATGTCGATGTCCTCGCCTCCGGTGAGCTCACGGATGCGCTTGCCGAAGCGCTTCCACTCCTTGGGGTCCTGGGTCCGCTCGTCCTTCCAGAACTTGTAGCCCTCGGCGTTGCGGTCGATGATCGCCTCGGCGCCCATGGAGCGGCAGATGTCCGCCTTCTGGTCGCTGGAGACGACACAGATCGGGTTGGCGCCGCCGGCGAGGGCGAACTGCGTGGCGTACGACCCGAGTCCACCGCTCGCGCCCCAGATCAGGACGTTGTCGCCCTGCTTCATGGCGGCGCCGTTGCGGGAGACGAGCTGCCGGTACGCGGTCGAGTTCACGAGCCCCGGGGCGGCGGCCTCCTCCCAGCTGAGGTGGTCCGGCTTCGGCATCAGCTGGTTGGACTTGACGAGTGCGATCTCTGCCAGGCCGCCGAAGTTGGTCTCGAAGCCCCAGATGCGCTGCTCGGGGTCGAGCATGGTGTCGTTGTGGCCGTCGCTCGACTCCATCTCGACCGACAGGCAGTGCGCGACGACCTCGTCACCGGGCTTCCAGGCGTTGACGCCGGGGCCGGTGCGCAGGACGACGCCCGCGAGGTCGGAGCCGATGATGTGGTACGGCAGGTCGTGGCGCTTGGCCAGGTCGTTGGTACGGCCGTAGCGCTCCAGGAAGCCGAAGGTCGACAGCGGCTCGAAGATCGAGGTCCACACCGAGTTGTAGTTGACACTCGATGCCATCACGGCGACCAGGGCCTCGCCCGGGCCGAGTTCGGGCACGGGCACGTCGTCGAGGTGGATCGACTTGCGCGGGTCCTTGTCGCGGGTCTCCAGGCCCGCGAACATCTCCGTCTCGTCCTTGTGCACGGTGATCGCGCGGTACGACTCGGGGAGCGGCAGTGCGGCGAAGTCGGCCGGAGTCGAGTCCGGCGACTGGATCGCGTCCAGGATGTCCTTCACGGTCACGGTGTTGCCTCCGGCGAATGGCGTCTTGAGGGGAGACGCTGAGGGTTACGTCGGTGCCGTCGGTTCGGCGGTGGTGCTGTTCGGCAGCGCTTTGTGGCGCGGGAGGTTGCCTGTGACGCAGGCGTCCGGGCGGGCAAATCGATGACTTGCTGGGACAGCCGACGTACGAAAGGTCTCTGCACGCCGGCCGCCCGGACACCCTCAACGTAAGACACCGCGTGCCACCGCGCAAGGCACTGAGTGCCATGGATTGCTCTCAGATGAAATCTTTACGTAACAAATGAGCGATGATCGATCGAACGGGGCTCGGAAGCTGCCTGAAATGGGCCCCTGACATGCCAAAACGGCCACCCCGAAGGGTGGCCGTCATCACAGCCGTCACCGGCCGTCCACGTAGCGACGAGGAGCCGCTCAGCGCTCCTTGAGCGCCTGCTCGATGGCCCGCATCACCTCGTCGAGCGGCGCGTCGGTGCGAGCCACGGTCACCAGCACCTCGCCCGTGGACGTCACCGCGGCGGGAGCCGGCCGCGGTGCGGTGCCGGTGTCCCGCCCCGCTCCGATGCCCGTCCCGAAGGTCTTCTGCACGATCGCGAAGGCGTGGTCCAGCTGCGCCTCCACGTCCCCCTGGCCACCGGCCCGCAGCCACCGCCGCAGGACGTGGTTGTGGGCCGTGACCACGGCGGACGCTGCGACCTCCGCGAGCAGCGGGTCGTCGTTGGCGTCGTCGTCGTGGGCGTGCTCGTCGAAGTGCCCGAGCAGGTACCGCGTGAACAGCCGCTCGTACCGGGCCACCGACGCGATCTCCGCCTCCCGCAGCGTCGGCACCTCGCGCGTCAGCTTGTAGCGGGCGACCGAGATCTCCGGCCGGGCCGCGTACATCTTCATGACTTCCTTGATGCCACGGCACACCGTGTCGAGCGGATGCTCGTGCGCCGGGGCCGCGTTGAGCACCGCCTCGGCCCTGATCAGCGTGTCGTCGTGGTCGGGGAAGATCGCCTCTTCCTTGGAGCGGAAGTGGCGGAAGAAGGTGCGGCGGGCGACCCCGGCCGCGGCCGCGATCTCGTCGACGGTGGTCGCCTCGTACCCCTTGGTGGCGAACAGCTCCATCGCGGCGGCCGCCAGTTCGCGGCGCATCTTGAGCCGCTGGGCGGCCGCGCGGCTGCCGGCGGCACTCTCCGGCGCGTCGGGCGTGGCTGGTGTACGGGACGACTTGGCGGGCTGGGGCATGACCCGAACGTACTGCATGTGCGCAGGTTGGCGCGCGTGTCCCGGGTTTGTCCCGCCGGGCACCGGCGGGGCGCCGCCGGGTGCCGTCGGCGGGGGAGGGCTGCCCGGACCGAGCAGTCCACCCCAGTCCTCGCCGCCGCTGAACCAGTCGCCGACGTGCTCAGCGGCGGGCATATTCGCGGAAGCCACGGCCGGTCTTGCGGCCGAGGCAGCCCGCGGCCACCAGGTGCTCCAGGAGCGGGGCCGGAGCCAGACCCGGGTCGCGGAACTCGCGGTGCAGGACCTTCTCGATCGCGAGCGAGACGTCGAGCCCGACGACGTCCAGGAGCTCGAAGGGACCCATCGGGTAGCCGCCGCCCAGCTTCATCGCCGCGTCGATGTCGTCAAGGGACGCGTAGTGTTCCTGCACCATCTTGATCGCGTTGTTGAGGTACGGGAAAAGCAAGGCGTTCACGATGAAGCCCGCACGGTCGCCGCAGTCGACCGCGTGCTTCTTGATCCGTGCACACACCTCGTGGACCGTCGAGTGGACGTCCTCGGCCGTCAGCACCGTACGGACGACCTCGACGAGCTTCATCGCGGGCGCCGGGTTGAAGAAGTGCATGCCGATCACGTCCTGCGGGCGCGAGGTGGCGCGGGCGCAGGCGACGACGGGCAGCGAGGAGGTCGTGGTGGCCAGGACCGCGCCCGGCTTGCAGACCTTGTCCAGGGTGGCGAACAGCTGCTGCTTGATCTCCAGGTCCTCGGCGACCGCCTCGACGGCCAGGTCGACGTCCGCGAAGGACTCGTACGAGCCCGCCGCGGTGATCCGGTCCAGGGTCTGCGCGGCCGCCTCCGCGGTCATCCGGCCCTTGTCGACGGAACGCGAAAGCGACTTGCCGATACGGGCCTTCGCGGTCTGCGCCTTCTCCTCGCTGCGGGCCGCGAGGACGACCTCGTAGCCGGCCTTGGCGAAGACCTCGGCGATCCCGGACGCCATGGTCCCGGAGCCGGCGACACCGACCGAGCGGATCTCGCGGCCCTGGGCCCGCGAGGAGCTCTCCAGGGGCGTCAGCGCGTCCCGCACGACCGCGGCACTGCCCGGGGCCTCGTACGTGTAGAAGCCGCGTCCCGACTTACGGCCCGTCAGACCCGCCTCGCTGAGCTGCTTGAGGATCGGCGCGGGGGCGTGCAGCCGGTCGTGGGACTCGGCGTACATGGCCTCCAGGACCGTACGCGCGGTGTCGATGCCGATCAGGTCCAGCAGGGCCAGGGGCCCCATCGGCAGACCGCAGCCGAGCCGCATCGCCGCGTCGATGTCCTCGCGGGAGGCGTACTTGGCCTCGTACATCGCGGCGGCCTGGTTGAGGTAGCCGAACAGCAGCCCGTCCGCCACGAATCCGGGCCGGTCGCCGACCGCGACCGGCTCCTTGCCGAGGTCCAGGGCGAGGTTGGTGACCGCGGTGACCGCGGCCGGCGCGGTGAGCACCGAGGAGACGACCTCGACCAGCTTCATCGCGGGCGCCGGGTTGAAGAAGTGCAGGCCCAGCACCCGCTCCGGGCGGGCCGAGTCGGCGGCCAGCCGGGTCACCGACAGGGCGTTGGTCCCGGTCGCGAGGATCGTCTCCGGACGCACGATCCCGTCCAGCTCGCGGAAGATCTGGTGCTTGATCTCGTACGACTCCGGAGCCACCTCGATGACGAGGTCGGCGTCGGCCGCCGCACGCAGGTCGGTGGAGGTGCGGACGCGGGCGAGGACGTCCGCGCGCTCCTGCTCGGTGAGCCGGCCGCGCTCCACGGCACGGGCGGTCGCGGCCTCCAGGACGGTGACCGCCTTGGCGGCCTGCGCCTCGCTGATGTCGATGCCGACGACCTCGCGGCCGGCCTTGGCGAGGACCTCGGCGATGCCGGTGCCCATGGTGCCGAGACCGACGACGGCGATCGTCCGGAGCGGGGACAGGGAAGGGTCGGACAGGGGAGTGGCCATCGCGGAACTCCAGGAATGAGGGTGACGACTGGGAGCGCGACCCGGTACGCCGAAGGGCGCACCGGGTGCGTTGAGGAACTGCGGAATGCGGGTGTTGCCGGGCTGCTGGCGCACACGCCCGGGCCGTCGTCACGGGCCTTGCACAGGCCCGGAGAACGGGGGATGCCGACCGGCCCTGTCCCAGGCCGGGTCGTACTGGTGGTACCCGAGGTACCGAACCGACTGCTCCCCCACTGCCTTAAGGGCGTGGGAGGTGCCCCCAACGGCGGCTGCGTCACCAGGCCACCGCAAGGAGTTCCGCGAGTGGGTAACTCGCTCGTCTGAGCTTAACCGGTGGGTAACGAGCGCGCCAGCCCTCGGATTTGTGATGTACGTCCCGCGCGCCGGGCGGGCCCCCTAACCTCGGGTTCATGGACGAAGAGTTGCGATCGCTCACGGAGCGCTTACGGCAGGAGGCGGGGGCGTCGGCCGCCCTGGACCGGCTGGTGGCGACCGAGGACCTCGACGAGCTGGCCGGAGTGCTCACCGCGCCCGGACAGCCGCTGTGGGCCCGGGAACTGGCCGCGTTCCGGCTCGGTCTCGCCGGGGACCGCCGGGCCTTCGAGTCGCTCGTCCTGCTGCTCAACCACCGCGATCCACCGCGCTGTGCCACCGCCGCGTACGCACTCGCCCGCCTCGGAGACCCACGTACGGCCCGCGCGGCCGCCGCTCTCGCCACCAATGAACTCCGGGTCGCCTACGCCCTGCACCCGGTCCGGCTGCTCGCGCAGCTGCGCGCCCCCGAGTCGGTGCCCGCGCTGATCACCACGCTGGAACGCCGACTGCGCCCGCACGACCCGTACCGACGGGTGGCGCTCGCCTGTGTGGAGGGCCTCGGCACCCTGGCCGACACCCGGGCCAGACCCGTGCTGAACGAGGCCCTGGCGCATCCGGCGCTCGCGGAGGCGGCGGTGCGGGCGCTGGCGCGGATTCCCCGGCAGCGGCCCGAGCCGCGGTGACGTCAGGGGTTGAGCGCTCGCACGTACCGCACCTCCGGGACCTCGACGCCGTCCGCCTCGAAAGGCTCCTCGGTGCCGTCGGCCTCGAAGCCGGCCCGCTCGTAGAAGCGGCGGGCGCCGGTGTTGTCCTTCAGGACCCACAGGTACATGCGGTCGTGCCCGAGAGCCGTGCGGTTCCACAGGGCTTCCAGGAGCAGGGCCTGTCCGATGCCGGTGCCGTACCGCCGCGGGTCCACGTAGACGGCGTACAACTCGGCGTCGGCGGTGCGGACTTCGCCGTCGCGGTACGGACCGTGACAGGCCCAGCCCACGACCTCGCCGTCCCACTCGGCCACGAGGTTCACGATGTCGGCGTCCCCCTGCGCGAAGCGGGCCCGGTGCCGTTCGGCGTCCCGCGCCGGGCTCATCGCGTCGAGGTACGACCGGGGGACCAGGCCGCGGTAGGCGCTCTGCCAGCCGCGGACACGGATCTCGCCCACGCGGTCGCAGTCGGCGAGGGTCATGGGGCGGACGAGGAAGCGCTCGTCATCGTCGTCGATCATGGCGGCACCCTAGGTGCGCCCGACAGTGCGGGCCCCCGAATTAATCGGCGAGCACCGCGAACGCCTCGACCTCCATCAGGAACTCCGGCCGCACCAGCCCCGCCACCTGGACCGCCGAGGCCGCCGGCAGGCGGTCGTCGGGTATGTGCTCGGCGCGGGCCGCGCGGAGGGCCGGCAGGTCGGCCAGGTCCGTGAGGAAGCAGGTGAGCTTGACGACGTCCTCGAAGGTCGCCCCGGCGGCGGCCAGGCAGCGGCGGAGGTTCTCGAAGACCTGGCGGGCCTGGGCCTCGGCGTCTCCCTCGCCGACCAGCCCGCCGTCCTCGTCGAGGGCCACCTGGCCCGAGATCGCGACGAAACGGCCGCGGCCCAGCACCACGTGGGAGTACTGGGCCGCGGGGGCGACCCCGTCGGGGGCGGGAATCCTGGTCAGCTCGCTCATGGGTCCATGGTGGACCACACCACTGACAACGCCGTCCCCGACGGAGCGTCAGGCGCTCAGCCGCGGAAGCCGAGCAGCCCGTGCAGCGCCGCGCCCCGCGAGGACGTCGACGCCGCCTTCGCGGTCAGCGGCTTCGGGTCGGGCAGCGCCTTGCACACCGCGTCGGCCTCACCGTGTCCGCGCGGCACCTTGCCGTCGGTCAGATAAGCGGCCAGGTACTTGTCCAGGCACGCGTTCCCGCTCAGCGTGATGCCGTGGTTCCCGCCGCCCTGCTCGACGACCAGGCTGGAGCCGGCCAGCAGCCGGTGGACCGTCACGCCGCCCTGGTACGGGGTGGCCGCGTCGTTCGTCGCCTGGAAGAGCAGCGCCGGCGGCAGCTTGCCGTTGGCGATGTTCACCGGCCTCAGCGAGCCCGTCGGCCAGAACGCGCACGGCGCGTTGTACCAGGCGTTGCTCCACGCCATGAACGGCGCCTTCTCGTACACCCGCCAGTTGTCCTTCTGCCACTGCCGCCAGTCGCGCGGCCAGGAGGCGTCACGGCACTGCACCGAGGCGTAGACGCTGTAGCCGTTGTCGCCGGCCGCGTCCACGGCGGCGAAGTTCTCGTACGCCTCGACCAGAGGGTCGGCGTTCTTCTTGTTCACGTACGCCGAGAACGCCTCGGCAAGATAGGGCCAGTAGCCGTTGTAGTAGCCGCCCGGGATGAAGGTGTCCTCCAGCTCCGAGGCGCCCACCTTGCCGCCCGCGGGCTTCTTGGCGAGGGCCGCCCGCATGGCGTACCACTTGGCCTCGATCTTCTCCGGGTCGGTGCCGAGCTTGTACGTGGCGTCGTACTTGGCGATCCAGGCCATCAGGGCGCGGTGCCGGTCGTTGAAGGCGTAGTCCTGGCCGAGGTTGTCCTCGTACCAGACGCCGGTCGGGTCCACGATCGAGTCCAGGACCAGGCGGCGGACCTGGTGCGGGAAGAGCTTGGCGTAGACCGCGCCCAGGTAGGTGCCGTACGAGTAGCCGAAGTAGCTGATCCGCTGCGCGCCGAGTGCCCGGCGGATCGAGTCCATGTCCCGCACGGCGCTGACGGTGTCGATGTACGGCAGCACGCTCGCGTACTTGCGGCCGCAGGCGGCGGCGAAGGCCTTGACGCGCTGGAGGTTGGCCCGCTCGATCGCGGGAGTGCCCGGTACGGAGTCCGGGCGCACCGGGTTGGAGTAACCCGGCTTGCAGTCGAGGGCCGGCTTGCTCTTGCCGACGCCTCGCGGATCGAAGCCGATGACGTCGTACTGGGCCGCGACCGCCTTGGGCAGGCCGGAGGCGATGAAGCCGGCGAAGGTCAGACCGCTGCCGCCGGGGCCGCCGGGGTTGACCAGGAGCGGACCCTGGTACTTCTTCGCGGTGTGCGGGACGCGGGACAGTGCGAGGGTGATCTGTCGTCCGCGCGGGTTCGCGTGATCGAGCGGCACCTTCAGGGACGCGCACTGAAGCGTCGGGTGGTCGGCGGTGCCGCACTTCTTCCAGACGAGCTCGGCGGCCCGAGCGGCCTGCGGGGACTGCGGGGGCTGTTGGGCACCGGCCTCGGCGGGGACCGCGGTGAGGGTCCCGGCCACGACGACCGCGGCGCCGCACAGCACGGCTGCGCGTTTTCTCATGAAGTCCTCCCAGGACGGAGGGTTTCGGGCCGCGAGGGTCACGGTCCACGCCGCATCGTCCCGGAAAGTACGCCCGGAAGAACGTGTTCTGACAATACTTGACCCAATTGGGCCGAATGATGCGCTCGAACGCTCTCAGATCAACGTGAGTTGGGTCGGTTCGGACATCGGCTCGACCTCGGGTTCCGGCTCCCGGATCCGCCGCGGCATGCCCGCGCCCGCGGGACCGATGCCGTACTCCTGTGCCAGCTCGTGGACCTGACGGGTGATCCGGCGCTGGTACCACTTCGGGGCGTAGGCGCCGTCCGCGTAGAGCCGCTCATATCGGCGTACCAGATACGGGTGCTCCCGGTTCAGCCAGGCCATGAACCACTCCCGGGCGCCCGGCCGCAGATGCAGCACCAGCGGGGTGACCGAGGTGGCCCCCGCGGCGGCGATCGCGCGCACGGTGGCCCGCAGCTGTGCCGGGTGGTCGCTCAGGAACGGGATCACCGGTGCCATCAGCACCCCGCACCCGATGCCGTGCTCGCCCAGCGTCCGTACGACGTCCAGGCGCCGCTCCGGCGCCGGGGTGCCCGGCTCCACGGTGCGCCACAGCTCGCCGTCGGTGAAGCCCACCGAGACCGAGATACCGACGTCCGTCACCTCGGCCGCCTGCTTCAGCACGTCCAGGTCGCGCAGGATCAGCGTGCCCTTGGTCAGGATCGAGAAGGGGTTCGCCCGGTCGCGCAGGGCGGCGAGGATGCCCGGCATCAGCCGGTAGCGGCCCTCCGCGCGCTGGTAGCAGTCGACATTGGTGCCCATCGCTATGTGGTCGCCGGTCCAGCGGCGCGAGGCCAGCTGGCGGCGCAGCAGATCGGGCGCGTTGACCTTGACCACGATCTGCGAGTCGAAGCCGAGACCGGTGTCCAGGTCCAGGTAGCTGTGGGTCTTGCGGGCGAAGCAGTACACACACGCGTGGGTGCACCCCCGGTAGGGGTTGACCGTCCACTCGAAGGGCATGCGGGAGGCGCCCGGCACCCGGTTGATGATCGAGCGGGCCCGGATCTCGTGGAACGTGATCCCGGCGAACTCGGGCGTGTCGAAAGTACGGCTGACCACCGCGTCGGCGCCGAAGAGGGCGGCGTCGGCCCGTCCGTGTTCCGCGGACTCGGTGAGGTTCTCCCAGCGCATGAGGCCTCCTCGGTAGCACTGCCCTTCGAGTGAAACACTTGTTCGAATTTCTGTGCAACCCCGATTTGGGCGCCCGTGGGCGGGGGTGGTTGGCTTGCTCCAAGCCCGAGAACTTGAAGTCCTGGAGGAAGTCGATGGCGCAGGTCGAGGCCACTACGGAGCGGATCGTCGCGGCGGACGCGGAGAAGGTGTTCGACGCCGTCGCCGACTACAGCGGCACCCGCGGCAAGGTGCTGCCCGAGCAGTTCAGCGAGTACGAGGTCCGTGAGGGCGGCGACGGCGAGGGCACCCTCGTCCACTGGAAGCTCCAGGCCACCAGCAAGCGGATCCGCGACTGCCTCCTGGAGGTCACCGAGCCCACCGACGGCGAGCTCGTCGAGAAGGACCGCAACTCCTCCATGGTCACCGTCTGGCGGGTCACCCCGGCCGGCGAGGGCAAGTCCCGCGTCGTCGTGACCACCACCTGGGACGGGGCCGGCGGCATCGGCGGCTTCTTCGAGAAGACCTTCGCGCCCAAGGGCCTCGGCAGGATCTACGACGCCCTCCTCGACCGGCTCGCTGCCGAGGTCGAGAAGTAAGTCCCCAGCGTCCGGGAGATGTTGATCTCGGTCACCGGATCGAGTGGATCTTAGTCCGGCGCCCTGATCTGCCGTAACTCGTCACGCTTGTTCGTAGTTGTCGCCTAAAGCGGGAATTGCGTGACAGGCGTGACGAGGGGAGCGGCAGGTGGGCGTGACGACTCCGGCGTACGAGGAACGGGTCGAAGCGCCACCGGCCGCTCCCGACCGGCCCGTCGAACTCGGCCCGCGCCGCGTCCGGTTGGTCTTCTTCGCACTGACGCTCGCGCTGCTGCTCGCCGCGCTGGAGCAGATGATCGTCGCCACCGCGCTCCCCGAGATCGTCGGTGAGCTGCACGGCCTCGACCGCATGTCCTGGGCGATCACCGCCTACCTGCTCACCGCCACCGTCGGACTGCCGGTCTACGGCAAGCTCGGCGACCTGCTCGGCCGCAAGGGCGTCTTCCAGTTCGCGATCGTGGTCTTCGTCATCGGCTCGGCGCTCGCCGGACGGGCCGGGACCATGGACCAGTTGATCGCCTTCCGCGCGGTCCAGGGCGTCGGCGCCGGCGGCCTCATGACCGGTGTGCAGGCGATCATCGCCGACATCGTGCCGCCCCGGCGACGCGGCCGCTTCATGGGCCTGATCGGCGCCGCCTTCGGACTCGCCTCCGTCGCCGGCCCGCTGCTCGGCGGCTGGTTCACGGACCACCTCTCCTGGCGCTGGTGCTTCTACGTCAACGTCCCCTTCGGCCTGGTCACCCTCGCCGTCGTGACCGCCGTCCTCAAGCTCCCCAGGCCCACGGCCAAGCCCCGCTTCGACGTCCTCGGCGCGCTCCTGCTCGCCGCCGCCTCCAGCTGCCTGGTGCTGCTGACCAGTTGGGGCGGCACCGAGTACGCCTGGGACTCCCGGGTCGTCCTCGGACTCGGCGCCGGGGCGGCCGCCTCCGCGGCCCTCTTCCTGGTCGCCGAGCACTTCGCCGCCGAACCCCTCATCCCGCTGCGGCTGTTCAGGGACCCCGTCTTCAACGTCACCGGCCTGGTGGGCCTGGTGATCGGCGTCGCGCTCTTCGGCGCGGCCGGCTACCTGCCGACCTTCCTCCAGATGGTCGACGGCGCGGGCGCCACCGAGTCCGGGCTGCTGATGCTGCCCATGATGGCCGGAATCGTCGGCGCCTCCATCGTCTGCGGACAACTCGTCAGCCACACCGGCCGCTACAAGGTCTGGCCCGTCCTCGGCAGCGCCCTCTCCGTCCTCGGCATGTGGCTGCTGTCCCGCCTCGATGCCGACACGCCCCGGCTGCACTACAGCCTCTGGATGGCCGTCCTCGGCGCCGGGATCGGCATGGTGATGCCGGTGCTGGTCCTCGCCGTGCAGAACTCCGTCCGCCCCGCCGACCTCGGCACCGCCACCAGCGCCAACAACTACTTCCGGCAGATCGGCGGCAGCGTCGGAGCGGCGGTCTTCGGCACCCTCCTCACCCACCGGCTCGCCGACGCGCTCACCGGTGAACTGCCCACCGGCACCGGGCTGCCCGACCCCGAGTCCCTCACCCCGCAGCTCGTCCACGCCCTGCCCCCGGCGCTGCGCGACGGCTACGTGAGGGCCTACGCCGACGCCATGCCGAGGATCTTCCTCTACCTGGTTCCGGTCCTCGTCCTCGGCCTGCTCATCGCCTTCTTCCTCAAGGAGAAACCGCTGATGCCGCACCACGCCCCCGAGACGGAGACCCCGCCGGTCCCGCAGGCACGCTCGCCCCGCTCCGCGCGGGTCCCCGTCCACGGCACCGTCCGGCACTCCGACGGGACCGCCGTGCCGAGGGCCGCCCTCACCCTCATCGACATGGCCGGGGTGCAGGTCGGGCGGAGCGCCGCCGGCGAGGACGGGCGGTACGGGCTGCCGACGCCCGGACCGGGGTCGTACGTCCTCATCGCCGCCGCGGGCGGCCACCAGCCGCAGGCGGTCTCCGTGACCGTCGGCGAGCGGCCGGTCGACCTCGACATCGTGCTCGGCGGCAGCGCCGGACGGCTGACGGGCCGGGTGCGGACCGCCGACGGCACCCCCGTGCGGGACGCCGCCGTCACCCTCACCGACACGCACGGCGAGGTCGTCGCCACCACCCGCAGCGGACCCGAGGGCACCTACGTCGTCACCGAACTGCCCGCCGGGGAGTACACCCTCGCCGCCGGTGCGTCCGGGTTCCGCCCCGCCGCGCTCCCCGTCACGCTCCGGGCCGCCCGGGAGACCCGCCAGGACGTCGAGCTCACGGGCGGCGCCCTGCTGCGCGGCACCGTGCGGGCGGGCGGGGGACGGCCGGTCGAGGACGCGCGCGTGACGCTTCTCGACACGGCCGGCAACGTCGTGGACACCCTCACCACCGGGCCGGACGGCACCTTCCGCTTCGCCGACCTGGCCTCCGGCGAGTACACCGTGATCGCCGCCGGATACCCGCCGGTCGCCACCGTGCTGCGGACGGCCGGGGGCGGCCACACCGAGCGGGACCTCCACCTGCGGCACGAGGACTGACAGGGCGTCAGCGCCGGGCGCGCGCCGGAGCGGGCGGACCGGACCAATTCCCGCATTGCCGCACACCGTGACCGACCGGCGCCGTACGGTGGAGCAGGCGGCACAGATCTTGCGGAGAGAGGGCCTGGGCCATGGACCGAGGCACCGAGCGGGGCGCACCTCCCAGCCGCGGAGCTGGGCACGGCGCGGCGGACGGCCACGCCTCGGCCGGGCGGGTCCCGCTGGCCGTGGTCGTGGTGGACCGCGTCGGCCTGGTGTCCCACTGGAGCCGGGGCGCGGGGCGGCTGTTCGGCGTGACCAAGGAGCAGGCCATCGGCCGCCCGGCCGCCGATCTGCTGCCCGTCTCCGGAGCGCTCCCCGACGACGGGGACACCCGGCCCTACGGCGTCCACGCGGCCTACGACGGCCTCGGACCCGACCTGGAGTCGTCCCTCGACGGCGGGCTCTCCTACCCGGCCGCGGGCCGCGCCCGCCTCACCCTCCCGGGAGCGGACCGCGCCGACGTCCTGTGGTGGGCCTACCCGCTGGTGGGCCCCGGCCAGGAGCGCCTGCTGGTCCTGGCCGCCGACGCGGACGGACTCCACCGGGACCTCGACCTGGACGAGGGCACCGGGGCCGTCGAGCGGATCGCGCCCGCCTTCGCCCTGCACACCGACTTCCCCGGCGCCGACGAACTCGCCCGCCGGCTCCCCGAGATCCTGCCCAGCATGAGCGTGGGCGAGAGCGCCCGCATCGTCGCGCAGATCCTCGAACTGGGCTATCCGATCCTGGAGTTCAGCCAGAACGACCGGGTGCCCGTCACCCCCGACTGGGGCGTGCCCCGGCGTGCCGAGCGCAAGGCCCGCCGCGAGCGGGCGGCCAGGGCGGCCGCCGAGGGGCTGCCGGTCGCGCAGGCAGACCAGGACGAGGGCGAGGACCTCGAGTACGTCGCCGTACGTGAGCGCCTGGAGTTCCTCAACGAGGTCAGCGGGAAGATCGGCACCTCCCTCGACCTGTCCCGCACCATCGTCGAGGTCAGCAAGGCGGTCGTGCCCCGATTCACCGACGTCGCCGGCACCTATCTGCGCGAACAGGTCGTCGCCGGCGAGGGCTTCCCCGACGGCGTGCCCGACACCACCACCATGTGGCACCGGGTCGCCCTCGAACACACCGACGAACCCGGCCGCTGGGACGACGTGGTGCCGGTCGGCGAGGCCATGCCGTTCCCCGCGCACACCCCGTTCTTCCAGTGCATGACCAGCGGCGAGCCCGTCCTGGTGCCGCGCATCAGCGAGCAGATGGGCCACGCCATCGCCTCGCAGTTCGAGAAGCGGGACATCCGGCCGCTGATCACCGGCCGCTCCATGCTCGTCGTCCCGCTCAAGGCCCGCAATGTGGTCCTCGGGTTCATGATCCTGCTACGGCACCCCGAGCGCGTCGAGTTCAACGACATGGACCGGGTCACCGGTGCCGAACTCGCCGCCCGCGCGGGCCTCGTGCTCGACAACGCGCGCATGTACACCTTCCAGGAGTCGGTCGCCGAGACCCTCCAGGACAGCATGCTGCCGCACATCCCGCCGCGCATGGCGGGCTGCGACATCGCCACCCGCTATCTGCCGGGCACGCTCCTCGGACGCGTCGGCGGCGACTGGTTCGACTCCGTCAAGCTGCCCGGCGCACGCACCGCCCTGGTCGTCGGCGACGTCATGGGACACGGCCTCAACTCGGCCGCCATGATGGGCCAGTTGCGCACGGCCGTACAGACCATGGCCGCGCTCGACCTGCCCCCGGCCCAGCTGCTGCGCAACCTCGACGACCTCGCCCAGCGGCTCGGCGACAGCTACCTCGCGACCTGTCTCTACGCCGTCTACGACCCGATCGCGAGCGAGCTCCGGATCGCCAACGCGGGCCACATCCCGCCGGTGATCGTGCGGGCCTCGGACGGGCGCAGCGAGCTGCTCGAACTGCCCACCGGTGCGCCCATCGGCGTCGGCGGGGTGCCCTTCGAGGCCGTACGCGTGCGCGTGGAGCCCGGTGACCGGCTGCTGATGTGCACCGACGGCCTGGTGGAGGTGCGGGGCGAGGACATCGGTGTGGGGCTCGCGACGCTCACCGAGTCCGCGGCGCACCCGGCCGCCTCCATGGACGACGCCTGCGACGCGATCATCCGTGCGCTGAACACGCGGGGCGGGCGCAAGGACGACGTGGCACTGCTGATGGCCCGCCTCAACGGCATCGCACCGGAGGACGTCGCCGAGTGGCGGATCCGGCTCGATCCCGCCGAGGTGGGGCGCGCCCGGGCCGCGGTGCGCGAGCAGCTCCATGACTGGGGGCTCGCGAAACTGGCCGACGGCGCCGAGCTGATGGTGAGCGAGCTGGTCACCAACGCCGTACGGCATTCTCATCGGCGGCCCGTCGAGCTGCGGTTGGTGCGGGGGGACACGTTGCTGTGCGAGGTCGACGACGATGACCACGACCTGCCCGACCTGCTGAGCGCGGGGCCGGTCGACGAGCAGGGGCGGGGGCTGCGGGTCGTGAGCACCTTGGCGCGGGAGTGGGGTGCGAGCCGTACGAAGGCGGGGAAGACCGTGTGGTTCGAACTGACCCTGCCACGCCGCTGAGTGGTCCAGGGGCGCGCGTTTCTCGAACTCACAGTGAAGGAAAGCGCCATGCGCTTGTTCGCGTGACCCCGGCGCGATACACCGTACTGGCCCGCCAAGTGTGGCGGGTTTGTGTCGCATCCTGGGGAGTTGGGCATGAGCGTGACGGGTCGGTACCGGGAGTCCTGGGAGGGGTTCTGGCGGGAGGCTCCGGGGCGGCAGGGGGCCGTGTTCTGGGACGCGGAGCCGGTGTTGACCTCCGGGGTCCACCTCGCCCACTTCGAGCCGCTGCTGATCGACCCCGGGTTGCCGCTGGTGGACCTGGGCTGTGGGAACGGCACCCAGAGCCGTTTTCTCGCCGCCCACTTCACCCAGGTGATCGGCGTCGACCTGTCCGCCGCCGCTCTCGACCGTGCGCGCGACGCCGACCCCGACGAGCAGGTGACCTACCGGCAGCTGGACGCCTCCGACAAGGCCGAGCCGGAGAGCCTGCACGCCGAACTCGGGGACGCCAACGTGTACATGCGGGGCGTGCTGCACCAGGCCGCCCCCGAGGACCGCCAGCAGATGGTCGACTCGATCGCCACCCTCCTCGGGGAGCGGGGCAGGGCCTTCCTCGTCGAGCTGTCCGAGGCCGCCAAGCCCGTCCTCGTGGGACTCGCGCAGAGCGCCGACGGGCCGCCCGCCAAGCTGGCACCCATTTTCCGCCACGGCATCGCGCCCGGCGAGGTGGCCGACGACGCGGTGCCCGTGTACCTCGGGGCGGCCGGGCTGGCGATCGTGGCGAGCGGAGAACTGCCGCTGATCACCACGGAGTACCGGGCCGACGGCACCCGGATCGAACTGCCCTCGAAGTGGTGGGTGGTGGGGCGCCCCACCTGATGGCCCGGTGCGGGTGGGTGGTGGATGCCGCCCGCCGCCCGCCCGCCGCGTCCGTCACCGCTGCGTGCGCCTACCGTCGCGCCTGAGCGGGCACCCGGCCCGCCTCCGGCTCGGTCTTCCGGAACGCCCACTCCATCCGCGGCTCCATCACACACCGGAACACCCGCCGCACCGGCGCGGTGCACAGGGCGGTCACGACCAACCCGGCGACCAGGGTGACGGCGATCTCGCCGAGCGGGGTGTGCGGCCAGCGGTGGGCCGCCCAGTCGAAGTGGTTGCCGGCCTGGACGACGAAGCCGTGCAGGAGATAGCCGTACAGCGTGCCCGCGCCCAGCGTCGTGAACCACATCCGGCGCCCCGGCACCCAGGACAGGAAGCAGGCGACCAGGATCAGGGAGCAGCCGAAGAGGGCCAGCGTCATGAGCGGGCCGTACCAGGCGGGCACCCCGAAGTGCTCGGCGGCGTCGCGGTGGAAGAGCCACGCGTAGTCCATGCGCGGCACCGCCCAGTACGAGAACACCACCGCGGCCGCGAACACCGGGAGCGCGAGCAGACGTACCCGCCACTGCCGGACCAGCGAGAAGTGCTCGGGCCGCAGGCACAGGCCCAGCACGAAGTACGGCAGGAACTGGAGGGTGCGCTGGAGGTCGAGGTCGTTGCCGATGGACGGGCTGAGGGTGGCGAGCGCGGCGACCGTGAGCGCGATCGGCAGCGGCCACCGCACGCTGCGCCAGATCGGCGTGGTCAGCCGCCAGATGAACAGCGCGGCCAGGAACCACGTCAGGTACAGCGGGTCGAGCAGGCTGACCGGGCGGTCCGGGACACCGTCGGACCAGCGGGTGAAAAGGGTGTACGCCGTCTCGAACACGACATACGGGACGACGACCCCGGTGACCAGGCGCTTGATCTTCGCCGGACTCGCGTCGAAGGTGCGCGAGAAGTAGCCCGAGATGATGATGAACGCCGGCATGTGGAAGGCGTAGACGATCGTGTACAGCGCGGTGACGGCCCGGCTGTCGGAGCGCAGCGGCTCCCAGGCGTGCCCCATCGCGACCAGCACGATCGCCAGGTACTTGGCGTTGTCGAAGAACGCGTCGCGCTGCCTCGGGCGTACGGACGGGTTCCCCGGAGCGGCGGTCGCCTCGGTCGCGGCGGTCGCCTCGGGCGTCTTGGACGCCTTGGGGGCCGCCGCCGTCCGGCGTGCCGGCTGTACGGGCTGTGCGGTGTCGCTCACGCTGCTCCCTGTCCGTCTCCTGTGGAACCCGCGAGGGAGGATACGCGTCTTCCAGGGGTTGCCGGTGCGGCGGGGGTGAGCGGCATTCGGCTCGCCTCACCACCTGCGGGCGACGTAAACCTCTTCGCCGCGTAACGTGGCGCACCATGAAGATCCTGATCAGCGCCGACATGGAGGGCGCCACCGGCGTGACCTGGCCGGCCGACGTGCTGCCGGGGACACCGCAGTGGGAGCGGTGCCGCTCCCTGTTCACCTCGGACGTGAACGCGGCCGTGCTCGGCTTCTTCGACGGGGGCGCCGACGAGGTGGTCGTCAACGAGGCCCACTGGACCATGCGCAACCTGCTCCTGGAGCGGCTCGACGAGCGCACCGAGATGCTCACCGGGCGGCACAAGGACCTCTCCATGGTCGAGGGCGTGCAGCACGGTGACGTCGACGGCATCGCGTTCGTCGGTTACCACGCGGGCGCCGGTCAGGAGGGCGTCCTGGCCCACACCTACCTCGCCAACTCCATCACCGGGGTGTGGCTGAACGACGTCCCCGCCAGCGAGGGCCACCTCAACGCGCACGTGGTCGCGGAGTACGGCGTCCCCGTCGTCCTCGTCACCGGCGACGACGTGGCCTGCGAGGACGCCCTCGGGTACGCGCCCGGGGCGCTGAAGGTCGCCGTCAAGGACCACGTCTCGCGCTACGCCGCCGTGTGCCGGACCCCGGCCCGTACCGCCGCCGACATCCGGGCCGCGGCCAAGGAGGCCGCACAGCTGGCGGTCCGTCAGGAACCCGCGCAGGCAGGACCGTTCACCATCGCCGTCGAGTTCGACGCCGAGCACCTCGCCATGGCCGCCACCGTGGTGCCGGGCGTCGAGCGGATCGGGGCGCGGAAGGTGGCGTACACGAGCGAGACCATGTACGCGGGAATCCGTACCTTCAAGGCGGTCACCACCATCGTCTCGGCCGCCGTGGAGGAGCAGTATGGCTGACCAGCAGGCACTGGACGAGGTCGTCCGGTTCACCTCCGACCTCATCCGCATCGACACCACCAACCGGGGCGGCGGCGACTGCCAGGAGCGGCCCGCCGCCGAGTACGCGGCCGAGCAGCTGGCCGGGGCGGGTCTGGAGCCCCTGATGCTGGAGCGCACCAAGGGCCGTACGAACGTCGTAGCCCGGATCGAGGGCAGCGACCCGTCGGCGGACGCGCTGCTCGTCCACGGTCACCTGGACGTGGTGCCCGCCGAGGCCGCCGACTGGAGCGTGCACCCCTTCTCCGGGGAGATCCGCGACGGGGTCGTGTGGGGGCGCGGCGCGGTCGACATGAAGAACATGGACGCGATGATCCTGGCCGTCGTGCGGAACTGGGCCCGGCAGGGCGTACGGCCCCGGCGTGACCTCGTGATCGCGTTCACCGCCGACGAGGAGGCCAGCGCCGAGGACGGTTCCGGGTTCCTCGCCGACGAGCACCCGGAGCTCTTCGAGGGCTGCACGGAGGGGATCAGCGAGTCCGGGGCGTTCACCTTCCACGACGGCGCCGGGCGACAGATCTACCCGGTGGCGGCGGGTGAACGCGGCACGGGCTGGCTGAAGTTGACCGCGCGCGGCCGGGCCGGACACGGCTCCAAGGTCAACAAGGAGAACGCCGTCACCCGGCTCGCCGCCGCCGTGACCCGCATCGGCGAGCACGAATGGCCGCTCCGGCTCACCCCGACCGTCCGCGCCGCCCTCACCGAACTCGCCGCGCTCTACGGCATCGAGACCGACCTCACCGACGTGGACGCGCTGCTGGAGAAGCTGGGCCCGGCGGCCAAGCTGGTCGAGGCGACCGTGCGCAACAGCGCCAACCCGACCATGCTGGAAGCCGGTTACAAGCTCAACGTGATCCCGGGGGAGGCCGTGGCCTACGTCGACGGCCGCTACCTTCCCGGCGGCGAGGACGAGTTCCGCACGACCCTCGACCTGCTCACCGGACCCGACGTGGACTGGGAGTACAGCCATCGCGAGGTCGCGCTCCAGGCGCCGGTCGACTCGCCGACGTACGCCCGGATGCGGGCCGCCGTCGAGGAGTTCGCGCCCGAGGGGCACGTGGTGCCGTACTGCATGTCCGGCGGCACGGACGCCAAGCAGTTCTCCCGACTCGGCATCACCGGCTACGGCTTCGCGCCGCTGAAGCTGCCGGAGGGCTTCGACTACCAGGCCCTCTTCCACGGCGTCGACGAACGCGTCCCCGTGGAGGCACTGCACTTCGGGGTGCGGGTACTCGACCGCTTCCTGCGGACGGCCTGAGCGAGTGGGGGAGAACGTGCAGACGTCGCCATACGGTTCCTGGCCCTCGCCCATCGACGCGGCCCTCGCCGCCGCGCACGACGGACACCCCGAATGGCTCGGCTTCGTCGGGGACGAGGTCTGGTGGACCGAACCCCGGCCCACCGAGGGGGGCCGCCGCACCCTGGTGCGCAGACGTGCCGACGGCAGCGAGGAGTCGGTGCTGCCCGCGCCGTGGAACGTGCGCAGCCGGGTCATCGAGTACGGCGGCCACCCCTGGGCCGGCGCGGTCGTGGCGGGTGAACCGCTCGTCGTGTTCGTGCACTTCGCCGACCAGCGGTTGTACCGGTACGAGCCCGGCGGCGAGCCGGTGCCCCTCACGCCCGTCTCCCCGGTGGGCGGCGGACTGCGCTGGGCGGAACCGCAGGTGCGGCTCGACCTCGGGGAAGTGTGGTGCGTCCTCGAGGAGTTCACCGGCGACGGACCAACGGACCTGCGCCGGGTCCTCGCCGCCGTGCCGCTGGACGGCTCGGCCGCGCAGGACCGGGACGCGGTGCGTGAACTCACCGACGACCGGCACCGGTTCGTCACCGGAGCCCGGATCTCGCCCGACGGCTCGCGCGCGGCCTGGCTCGCCTGGGACCATCCGCGGATGCCCTGGGACGGCACGGAGCTGATCGTCGCCGAGGTCCACGAGGGCACGTTCCGGGAGCCGCGCACGGTGGCCGGAGGCCCGGAGGAGTCCGTCGCGCAGGCCGACTGGTCGCCCGACGGCCGTCTGCTGTACGCGAGCGACCGCACCGGCTGGTGGAACCTCTACCGCGACGGCGAGCAACTCTGCCCGCGCGAGGAGGAGTTCGGCGGCGCCCTGTGGAAGCTCGGGCACCGCTGGTTCGCCCCGCTCGACAGCGGCCTGATCGCTGTCGTGCACGGCACCGGCTCGACGGCCCTCGGGATCCTGGACCCGGAGACCGGCGAACTCGTCGACGCGGCCGGCCCCTGGACCGAGTTCGCCCCCACCCTCGCGGTGCACGGCGAGCGGGTCGTCGCCGTCGGCGCCAGTCCCCGCACCGCCTACGAGGTCGTCGAACTGGACGCCCGTACGGGACGGGCCCGGGTGATCGGCGCCGAGCACGACGACCCCGTCGAGCCCGCGTACTACCCCGAGCCCCTGATCCGCACCTTCACCGGACCGGACGGCCGGGACATCCACGCCCACGTCTACCCGCCGCACCGGCCCGGGTACCTGGCGCCCGGCGACGAGCTGCCGCCCTACGTCGTCTGGGCGCACGGCGGACCGACCGGGCACGCGCCCCTCGTCCTCGACCTCTCCATCGCCTACTTCACCTCGCGCGGCATCGGTGTCGCCGAGGTCAACTACGGCGGCTCCACCGGCTACGGGCGCGAGTACCGCAACCGGCTGCGCGAGCAGTGGGGCGTGGTCGACGTCGAGGACTGCGCGGCCGTCGCGCTCGCCCTCGCCGACGAGGGCACCGCCGACCGCGACCGGCTCGCCATCCGCGGCGGCAGCGCGGGCGGCTGGACCGCGGCCGCCTCGCTCACCACGACCGACGTGTACGCCTGCGGCACGATCGTGTACCCGATCCTCGACCTGACCGGCTGGGGCACCGGGGAGACCCACGACTTCGAGTCGCAGTACCTGGAGAGCCTGGTCGGACCGCTCGCCGAGGTCCCCGGACGGTACGCGGAACGCTCGCCCGTCGAGCACGCGGACCGGGTCACCGCGCCCTTCCTGCTGCTCCAGGGCCTGGACGACGTGATCTGCCCGCCCGCGCAGTGCGAGCGGTTCCTGGAACGGATCGCCGGGCGGCGGGTGCCGCACGCCTACCTCGCCTTCGAGGGGGAGGGGCACGGGTTCCGGCGGGCCGACACGATGATCCGGGCGTTGGAATCCGAACTCTCCCTGTACGCCCAGGTGTTCGGGCTCAACCCGCCCGGCGTCCCGACGTTGGAGCTCACCAAGTGACAGAACTCGTACGGCCGTCCAGGCTCGGCCCCGGCGCTCGCGTGGCCGTGGTCGCACCGAGCGGCCCCGTCGCGGAGGACCGGCTCCAGGCCGGACTCGACCTCCTGCGCGGCTGGGACCTCGACCCGGTGGTCGCCCCCCATGTCCTAGACACGCACGGCGAGTTGGGCTACCTCGCCGGATCCGACGCGGACCGCGCCTCCGACCTCCAGCGAGCCTGGTGTGACTTCTCCGTGGACGCGGTGCTGTGCGCCCGGGGCGGCTACGGCGCGCAGCGCATGGTCGACCTTCTCGACTGGGAGGCGATGCGGGCGGCCGGACCGAAGGTGTTCGTGGGCTTCAGCGACGTCACCACCCTCCACCAGGCCTTCGCCACCCGCCTCGGCCTGGTCACGCTGTACGGGCCGGCCGCGGCCGGTGCCGACTTCGTCAAGAACACCGTCGCCCAGGAACACCTGAGGGCCACCCTCTTCAGCCCGGAGACGGTCCGCACCCTGACCTCCCGCGGCCCCGCCCTGGTCCCCGGACGGGCCCGCGGAGTGACCCTCGGCGGCTGCCTCAGCCTCCTCGCCACCGACCTCGGCACCCGGCACGCCCGCACCGGCGCCCGGGACGGACTGCTGCTGATCGAGGACGTGGGGGAGCAGCCGTACCGTGTCGACCGCATGCTGACCCAGCTCCTGCGCACCGGCTGGCTGGACGGCGTGCGGGGCATCGCCCTCGGTTCCTGGGCGGGCTGCGGCCCGTACGACGTCCTGCGCACGGTCCTCGCCGACCGGCTCGGCGGGCTCGGTGTGCCGGTCGTCGAGGAGTTCGGGTTCGGGCACTGCGAGGGGGCGTGGACCATGCCCTTCGGGGTCCGGGCCGAGCTCGACGCCGACGCGGGAACGCTGACGCTCGACGAACCCGCCCTGCGCTGAATCCCCGGGCGCTCGACGAACCCGCCCTGCGCTGAATCCCCGGCCGCTCGACGAACCCGCCCCGGGCTGAATGCCCGGCCGGCCCGCCGTAGGGTGACGGGATGCCGCACACCGTTTCCCGCTATCTCGCCGAGGGCCCCCGCGTGGGCATCCGGCACTTCACCTACGAGGACGCCGCCGAGTTCACCGCCCGGGCCCGGGAGAGCAAGGAACTGCACCAGCCCTGGCTGTTCCCGCCGGACAGCGAGAGCGCGTACCTCGCCTACGCGGGCCGGCTCATCGAGGACCCGACCAAGGCGGGGTTCCTGGTCTGCGAGAAGGACGGCGAGCGGGGCGACGGGGCCATCGCCGGGTTCATCAACATCAACAACATCGTCGAGGGCGGGTTCCGGTGCGGAGCCCTCGGCTACGGCGCCTTCGCGCACGCCGCCGGACGCGGGCTGATGCGGGAGGGCCTGACCCTCGTCGTCGACCACGCCTTCGGGCCGATGCGGCTGCATCGCCTGGAGATCAACGCACAGCCCCTGAACACCGCCTCCCTCGCCCTCGCCCGCAGCTGCGGCTTCCGGCTGGAGGGGTTCTCCCCGAAGATGATCTGGATCGACGGGGACTGGCGGGACCACGAGCGGTGGGCGATCACCGCCGAGATGCGGGCTTCCGGTTGATCTTCATGGTGTCGAGGTCGGTGACCGTCGACCGCAGGTCCCGGAAGCCGTAGCCGAGGCCCCGCAGCGCCGTCTCCGCACGGTCCTCCGCGATCGCGCCCGCCATCTCCTCGCCGTCCGCCGCGTCGGAGACCACCACGTACCGCATCGAGAAGTGCTTCAGCGGCGCCGGCTCGTACGACAGGGAGCCCTCCTCGGTGAACCGCATGCTCGCCATGCCGTGGTCCGCCGCCTCGGCGAGGAGCCGGGCGCGGGCCTCCTCGGTGAGCCCGTCCCAGGTCCCCCGCACGATCACCCGGTAGGTGTGCTGCTCACTCACTGTCGCTCCCTCGCGTATTCCGTGGACGGTCGAGGGTACGTCGGCGAGGATGATCCGCATGCGGAATATCGTCGTGCTGGACGCTCCTTCCAACCTCGGTCTGCGTCCGCCCGCCCCCGGTACCGTGCCCGGCTGCCACAAGCTCGCCGGTGCCCTGCGGGAGCAGCGGATCGTGCAGCGGCTCGGCGCGCTGGAGGGCGGGGTGGTGGTGCCGCCGCGCTACGACCGGGGGGACTGGCAGGAGGGCGACGGGGTCTTCAACGCCGCCGCGATCGCCGCGTACACCGTCAGGCTGGCCGACCGGATCGAGCGCCATGTGCGGGCCGGGGACTTCCCCGTGGTCCTCGGCGGCGACTGCTCCATCCAGCTCGGCGCCTCGCTCGCCCTGCGCCGCGTCGGACGCCACGGCCTGGCCGCGATCGACGCGTCACCGGACTTCCGGCACACCGGCAACTCCGACCGGATCGGCGCGGCGGGCGGTGAGGAGGTCGCGCTGGCCACCGGGCGCGGCCAGGACGACCTGACGGACCTGGAGGGGCTGAAGCCCTATCTGCGGGACGAGGACGTGCGGTTCTTCGGGATCCGCGACGCGTTCGAGGAGGACCGCGCCGAACTCGCCGCCCTGAAGATCCCGGTCGTGACCGTCGGTGACGTCCGCGAGTGGGGCGCCGACGCGCTGGCCCGGGCCACCGCCCAGGCCTTCGAGATCCCGGAGATCGACGGCTTCTGGGTGCACCTGGACGCCGACGTCCTCGACCCGTCCGTCATGCCCGCCGTCGACAGCCCCGACCCGGAGGGCCTGCTGCCCGGCGAACTCACGGCTCTCCTACGGCCGTTGCTCGCTTCCCCCGCCTGCGTCGGGCTCAACATCACCATCTACGACCCCGACCTGGACCCCGACGGCACGGCGGGCGCGCTTCTGGCCGACATCGTCGTGGACGCCTTTGCGTAATCCTGACCGGTAGCTCCCCTGGCCGACTCGATGCCGAGCGGCTTCCATGGTGATCGTGACGACGATCCGGCGAGACGTACTCACCCTGCCCGCCGCACCGCTGGGCCCGGACAACCCGCTGCCCCCGCTGCGGCTCCCTCACGAGGTTCACCGCATCGACGTACGGGACCGCGACGACCTGCCCCGGGACATGGCCCGTCAGGCCGGCTACGGGCCGCTGCACAGCCTGCTGCCGGTCCGGGTCCGGGACGGCTACGGCAGACAGCGCACCCCTCACGCGTTCGAGACGATCGTGATCGAGAACGACCGGCTCAGGGCCACCGTGCTCCCCGGTCTGGGTGGCCGGATCGCCTCCCTGTTCCACAAGCCGACCGGGCGTGAACTCCTGTACCGCAACCCGGTGTTCCAGCCGGCGAACTTCGCCCTGAACGGTGCCTGGTTCTCCGGCGGCATCGAATGGAACATCGGCGCCACCGGCCACACCACCCTCGCCTGCGCACCCCTGCACGCCGCCCGCGTGGCCGCCCCCGACGGCGGGGGGATGCTGCGCCTGTGGGAGTGGGAGCGGCTGCGCGACCTGCCCTTCCAGGTCGACCTGTGGCTGCCGCGCGAGTCTGACTTCCTGTACGTCGGCGTCCGGATCCGCAACCCCCACGAACGGCCGGTACCGGGATACTGGTGGTCCAACACCGCCGTACCGGAGGAGCGCCGGGTGCTCGCCCCCGCCGAGGAGGCCTGGCACTTCGGTCACGAGCGCCACCTGCGCCGGGAGCCCGTCCCGCCGGACCCGCTCAACAGCCCTTACGCCGCCGACTGGTTCTACGACCTGCCCGACATCCGGCGCCGCTGGATCGCCGCCCTCGACGCCGACGGCCACGGGCTGGTGCAGACGTCCACCGACGTCCTGCGCGGGCGCAAGCTGTTCGTGTGGGGCACCGGCAGCGGCGGCCGGCGCTGGCAGGAGTGGCTCACCGAGCCCGGCACCGGCGGCTACTGCGAGATCCAGGCCGGGCTCGCCCGCACCCAGCTGGAGCACGTACGGCTGGACGCGGAGAGCGAGGTGGCGTGGCTGGAGGCGTACGGGCCGCTCAGCGCGCCACCGGTACCGGGGAAGGCGGAGGCCCGCCTGGAGGCCGTACTGCCACGCGCCGTCGTCGACCAGGCCTACGCGGCCTGGAAGCCGTACGCCGACACCGAGCCCGGCGAGGTGCTCGCCGTCGGCTCGGGCTGGGGCGCGCTCGAAGTGCTGCGCGCCGACTGGAAGTTGCCCGGCACGCCCTTCGAGGAGAGCACCCTCGGCGAGCCGCAGGCACCCTGGCTGGAGCTGCTGCGCACCGGGTCCTTCCCCGAGCCGCGCCGGGTACGGCCGCCCGGCGGGACCCTGGTCGCGCCGCACTGGCGGGACATGCTGGAGACCGCGCCCGCCACCCCGCTCACCGAGTACCACCTGGGAGTCGCCCAGTGGCATGCCGGCGACCGGACGCAGGCGGTGCGCAGCTGGGAGCGGGGGCTCGAACTGGCGCCGTCCGTCTGGCCGTTGCTGCGCTGTCTCGCCGTCGCCGACCAGGAGAGCGGCAACCGGGAGCGGGCCGCCGACCGGTACGCCGACGCCTTCGACGACCTGTGCCACGAGCGGCGCGACGACGGCGAGTCGTGGACGGCGGCGACGGCCGCGCTGGGCCGCGAGGCGCTGGAGGCACTGCTCGCGGCGGGGCGTACGGCCGAGGCGCGCTCGGTGTGGGAGCGGCTGCACGTATCGACCCGGGCGCGCGGGCGGTTCCGGCTGATCGAGGTGGCACTGCTGCTCGCCGAGGACCGGCCCGAGGCGGCGCGGGCCGTCTTCGAGGAGGGCTTCGAGGTCGCCGACCTCAGGGAGGGCGCCGAGGCGATCAGCGAACTGTGGGGCCGCCTCAGCGACGAACCGCTCCCGCCCCACCACGACTTCCGGATGCGCCCGGAGACCGGGTCCCCCTAGGAGACGTTGCGGTCCACGTACTCGTACACCACGCCGTCCGGGTGCATCGCGATCAGGTTGCGGCCCACCGGGGTCGGGACCGGCCCCGCGATGATCCGGGCACCGAGCTCGTCGAGGAGTCGGCGGGCCTCGTCGACGTCCTTCACCGCGATGGTCGCCGCGACCTTGCGCAGCACCTCCAGCTCGGCCTCCGGTCCGCTCATCAGCAGGAAGCAGCCCACAGCGGCCACCTGGACGCCGCCGCGCTCGAAACGGAGGGCCGTGGCGCCCGCGAGCCGTTCGTAGAAGACGACCGCGCTGTCCAGGTCGTCGACGCAGACACGCAGCGTGGTTCCCAGAATCTCCATGCCACGAGCCTAGTTCGGGTGCCCGGCCCGAGGAGATCGTTTCACGCGATCCTCCCGACCCGGCCGCCGGTGCCGCACAGGCGGTCAGGGCGCGTTACGGGTACTCCCGTACGGGTACCCGGCGGCCATGGAGCGCTTGGATCACCTGGAGCATCTGGACAAGCATCTGGTCGACGAGCTGGCGCAGGTGGCACGCGAGACCGTACGCGACGAACTGCGCGAACAGACGCGCAAGCAGCGCCGTACGGCCATGCTGTACGCCGCGTCCGGCGCCGTCGCCCTGTACGCGGGCGCGGCCCTGGCCCTCGCCGTGGGCCTCGCCCTCGCGCTCGGCCTGCCCGACTGGGCCGCCGCACTGGTCACCGCCGCGATCCTGGGCGCCGTGGCCTACGCGCTGCGCGGCGCGGCCAGGCCCGGTGGGTCCCGGCCGACGGCCGGTCAGGCAGCCGGCGCGGACGTCGGCGCCGATCAGTCCGCCGGGAGCGGCGCACCGGTGGCCGCCCCGCCCACCGGACTCGGAACGCCGTATCCGCCCATGCCGCCGGTCGCACCCGGAGCGACGGGCACCCCGGAGCCCGGCGCCGCGCCGACGCAGGGCGGCACCGACACCGAGCAGCCGCACCACCGGGCCTAGCGCGTGGTGCAGACACATGGGAGGAAGCGCGCGTGAAGCACGGCAGGACCGTCGTGGTGACCGGGGCCAGCGGCGGGGTGGGACGGGCCACCGCCCGGGCCTTCGCCGAGCGCGGCGCCCGGGTCGCCCTCCTGGCCCGGGGACGCGAAGGCCTCGCGGCGGCGGCCGACGATGTGGAGCGCGCCGGGGGTGAGGCGCTCGTCGTGAGCGTCGACATGTCCGACGCGAAGGCCGTGGAGGACGCCGCCCAGCAGGTCGTCGACGCCTTCGGGCACATCGACGTGTGGGTCAACAACGCCTTCACCGGCGTCTTCGCGCCGTTCACCGAGATCACCCCCGACGAGTTCCGGCGGGTCACCGAAGTGACCTACCTGGGCTATGTGTTCGGCACCCGGGCCGCCCTGCGGCACATGCAGCCGCGGAACCGCGGCACCATCGTGCAGGTCGGGTCCGCGCTGGCCTACCGGGGCATCCCGCTCCAGTCGGCGTACTGCGGGGCCAAGCACGCGATCCAGGGGTTCAACGAGTCCCTGCGGTGCGAGCTGCTCCACTCGGGCAGCGGCGTCCGCACGACGATGGTGCAGCTGCCGGGGGTCAACACCCCGCAGTTCGACTGGGTGTTGAACCGGATGCCCGGGCGGGCCCGGCCGGTGGCGCCGGTCTACCAGCCCGAGGTCGCCGCGCGCGCCGTCGTGCACGCGGCCTCGCACGCGCGGCGGCGCGAGTACTGGGTCGGCGGCTCCACGGCGGCCACCCTCATCGCCAACGCGGTCGCGCCGGGCCTGCTGGACCGCTACCTCGCCCGCACCAACTTCGAGGCGCAGCAGGAAGAAGGAGAGCACGACGGGCCCGGGAACCTGTGGGCGCCCGCGGACGGACCGCACGGGCGGGACCACGGGGCGCACGGCCGCTTCGACGAGGAGGCCGTGCACCGCAGCCCGCAGGACTGGCTCTCCCGCAACCGCACCCGGATGGGCATGGGCCTCGTGGCGGCCGCGGCGGGAGCGCTGGGTGTCGCGGGGATGCGCCGACGGGGCTGAACGCACGACCACGGACGCACGACCACGCGGTGAGCGGCGGGAGCCAACGGCCCCGCCGCTCACCGCCGTTCACGTCAGCCCCGCAGGGCGATGCTCAGCCCTGCTGGAGCTGGGGCAGCACCTTCGTGCGGTAGAAGTCGAAGAAGCCGCGCTGGTCGGGGCCGATCTGGTTCACGTAGATCCGGTCGAAGCCCGCGTCGGCGAAGGCGCTCAGCGCGGCCACGTGCTCGTCGACGTCGTCCCCGCACACCGTCTTCTCGGTCACCATGTCCTCGGTGACCAGCGGCTCCAGCTGCTCGAAGTGGCTCGGTGAGGGCAGGATCTGGCCCATCTCGCCGGGCAGGAACTGGTTGAACCACAGCTTGCGGACCGTACTCACGCACTCCGCGCGGTCCGTGCCGTAGCAGACCTTGGTGCCGCCGCTGACCGGCTTCCCGGCCCCGCCGCCCTTGCGGTACTGCTCGACCATCGACTCGTCCGGCATCATCGTGATGAAGCCGTCGCCGACCCGGGACGCCAGCGCGGTGGCCGCCGGGCCGAAGCCCGAGATGTCGATCGGGACGGGCTCGTCGGGGACCGTGTAGAGGCGGGCGTTCTCGACCGTGTAGTGCGTGCCGTGGTGGTTGACCTCCTCGCCCGTGAACAGGCGCCGCATCACCTGGATCGACTCCTCCAGCATCTCCAGCCGGATGTGCGCGGGCGGCCAGACATGGCCGAGGATGTGCTCGTTCAGCGCCTCGCCGGAGCCGACGCCGAGCCGGAACCGGCCGTTCGTCATCACCGCCGAGGTCGCCGCGGCCTGCGCCACCACCGCCGGGTGGATCCGCACGGTCGGGCAGGTCACGGCCGTCTCGATCGGGATCGACACCGCCTCCGAGAGCGCGCCGATCACCGACCAGACGAACGGGCTCTGGCCCTGCGCGTCGTTCCACGGGTGGTAGTGGTCGGAGATCCACAGCGCGGTGAAACCGGCCTGTTCGGCCATTCGCGCCTGTTCGACCAGCTCCGCGGGTCCGAACTCCTCGCACGACAGGAAATAGCCGTATTCGGGCATGGGGGGTACCTCCGGCGGTTCCACGTACAGCGGGCTGTGGCCGAGTACCCGGCGACCCGTAAGAAAACCGGCGTTTGGGCGTCCTGGCCAGGGGGACGCGGAAGGCTCCCGAGGTACGCGACAGCCCCGGAGGCGAACCGTGAGTCGACCCCGCATCGTGATCGTCGGTGCCGGCTTCGCCGGGTACCGGACGGCCAAGGAACTGTCCCGAAAAGCCCGCGGCAAGGCCGACATCACCCTGCTCAACCCGACCGACTACTTCCTGTACCTGCCCCTGTTGCCCCAGGTCGCCGCCGGCATCCTGGAACCCCGACGGGTCACCGTCTCCCTGTCCGGCACCCTGCCCCGGGTGCGGCTGGTGCTCGGCGAGGCCGACGGCATCGACATGGACGCGCGGACCGTGCACTACACCGACCCGGAGGGCGAGCGCGGCAGCCTGCCCTACGACCGGCTGGTGCTGGCCGTCGGCAGCGTCAACAAGCTCCTGCCCATCCCCGGGGTCGCCGAGTACGCGCACGGCTTCCGCGGGCTGCCCGAGGCGCTGTACCTGCGCGACCACGTCACCCGGCAGGTGGAGCTCGCGGCCGCCGCGGAGGACCGCGCCGACCGCGAGGCCCGCTGCACCTTCGTGGTCGTCGGCGCCGGCTACACCGGCACCGAGGTCGCCGCGCACGGGCAGCTCTACACGGACGCGCAGGTCCGCAAGCACCCCCTGCGGGGCGGCATACGGCCGCGCTGGATCCTTCTCGACATCGCCGACCGGGTCCTGCCCGAACTCGACGAGCACCTGTCCACCACCGCCGACCGCACCCTCAGGGAGCGCGGCGTGGAGGTGCGCATGGGGACGTCCGTGAAGGAGGCCACGCCGGACGGAGTGCTGCTGACCGACGGCGAGTTCGTCGGCACCCGGACCCTGGTGTGGTGTGTCGGCGTACGGCCCGACCCGCTCGTGGAGTCCACCGGGCAGCCCGTCGAACGCGGGCGCCTCGTCGTCGACCCCTATCTCCAACTCCCGGGCCGCCCCGAGGTGTTCGCCTGCGGGGACGCGGCCGCGGTGCCGGACCTGGACAACCCGGGCGGCTTCACGCCGATGACCGCGCAGCACGCCTGGCGGCACGGCAGGACGGTGGCGCGCAACATCGCCGCCTCCTTCGGGGACGGCGAGAAGCAGCCGTACCGGCACAAGGACCTGGGCTTCGTCGTGGACCTCGGGGGCGTCAAGGCCGCCGCCAACCCACTGCACATCCCGCTGTCCGGGCCCGCCGCGGGTGCGGTCACCCGCGGGTACCACCTCGCCGCGATGCCCGGCAACCGCGTCCGGGTCGCCGCCGACTGGCTCCTGGACGCCGTACTCCCGCGCCAGGCCGTCCAGTTGGGCCTCGTGCGGTCCTGGTCGGTGCCGCTGGACACGGCGTCACCGGAGCTGGCCCGGGTGCCGGGCCGCCCGCGGTCACGCGAGGAGGCCGCCGCGCGCTCCGGCCCGGGGGCGGCGACGGCACGGGACACGCTGCCGGGGCCGGAGGCGGTCGGGCAGGACGATCCGGGGCCCGCGAAGGACACGAGGTCAGTGGCGGAGGCGAGGGAAGTGCAGGACGTCGAACCGAGCGCGGGCGAAGCTGTGATCACGGAGGCGAAGGCCCGCGAGGACGCGCGGAGCGGGTCCGACGACAGGCCCGCGCCCACCGATGACCGGCCCGGTGGGAAGCCCGCCGAGAACGGGCCCGGCGGCGAGCCCGCCGTGAACCGACCCGCCGACGAGCCCGCGAAGGGCCGGCCCGGTGGGGAACCTGCCAAGAACCAACCAGGCGGGGAACCCGCGAAGAACCAGCCCGGCGGGGAACCCGCCAGGAACCAGCCGGGCCGTGCGCCCGGCGAGCAGCAGGACGGCGGGGAGTCGCGGACCAGCCCCGGCCCCGTCCGGCGCACCGACGCGGACTCCGCGGAAGGAGACTCATGAACACCGGTGAACTCGTCGAACTCGCCCAGCAGTTGCGCGTGGACAGCGTCCGCGCCTCCGCCGCCGCGGGCTCCGGGCACCCCACCTCCTCGATGTCCGCCGCGGACCTGATGGCGGTCCTCTTCGCACACCATTTCCGCTACGACTTCGACCGCCCCGCCCACCCCGGCAACGACCGCTTCGTGCTGTCCAAGGGCCACGCCTCACCGCTGATGTACGCCACCTACAAGGCGGCCGGCGTCATCGACGACGAGGAGCTGCTGACCTTCCGGAAGATCGACAGCCGACTCGAGGGCCACCCGACCCCGCGCAAGCTGCCGTGGGTCGAGACGGCGACCGGATCGCTCGGCCAGGGACTGCCCGTGGGCGTCGGCATCGCGCTCGCCGGGCAGCGCCTCGACCGCACCGGCTACCGCGTGTGGGTGCTGTGCGGAGACAGCGAACTCGCCGAGGGCTCCATCTGGGAGGCCGCCGAACACGCCGGTCACGAGCACCTCGACAACCTCACCGCGATCGTCGACGTCAACCGGCTCGGCCAGCGCGGCCCGACCAGGCACGGCCACGACCTCGACGCCTACGCCCGCCGCTTCCAGGCCTTCGGCTGGCACACGGTGGAGATCGACGGACACGACGTGGACGCCATCGACCGCGCCTACGGCGAGGCCGCGTCCACCAAGGGCCAGCCCACCGCGATCCTCGCCCGGACCCTCAAGGGCAAGGGTGTCGAAGACGTCCAGGACCGCGAGGGACTGCACGGAAAGCCGCTGAAGAACGCCGACGACGCCATCGAGGAACTCGGCGGCGTCCGCGACCTCCGCGTGCGGGTGCAGGAGCCTCCGGCCGCCCGCATCCTGCACGCCGTCCGCGCCGGGCACCTCGAACTGCCCCGCTGGGACCTCGGCGACGAGGTGGCGACCCGGGACGCCTACGGCCAGGCTCTCACCGCCCTCGGCACCGGACGGGGCGACATCGTCGCCCTCGACGGCGAGGTCGGCGACTCCACCCGCACCGAGCTCTTCGCCAAGGAGCACCCCGACCGCTACATCGAGTGCTACATCGCCGAGCAGCAGATGGTCGCGGCCGCCGTCGGAGTCGCCGCGCGCGGCTGGGTGCCGTACGCCGGAACTTTCGCGGCCTTCCTCACCCGCGCCTACGACTTCGTGCGCATGGCCTCCATCAGCGGCGCCGGGATCAACCTCGTCGGCTCGCACGCGGGCGTCGCCATCGGACAGGACGGGCCCAGCCAGATGGGTCTGGAGGACCTGGCGATGATGCGGGCGGTGCACGGCTCGACCGTGCTGTACCCGTGCGACGCCAACCAGACCGCGCACCTGGTCGCCGCCATGGCGGACCTGGACGGCATCCGCTACCTGCGCACCGGCCGCGGCGAGAGCCCGGTGATCTACGGGCCCGGGGAAGAGTTCCCGATCGGCGGCAGCAAGGTGCTGCGCTTCTCCGGGAGCGACCGGATGACGATCGTCGCCGCCGGAGTCACCGTGCCCGAAGCGCTGAAGGCCGCCGAGGCGCTGGACCAGGAGGGCATCCGCGTGCGGGTGATCGACCTGTACTCGGTCAAGCCCGTCGACCGGGTCACGCTGCGCCAGGCCGCCGAGGACACCGGCTGCCTGCTGACCGTGGAGGACCACCACGAGGAGGGCGGACTCGGTGACGCCGTCCTCGACGCCTTCGCCGACGGCCGCCCCGTCCCGCGCCTGGTGCGGCTCGCGGTCCGCACGATGCCTGGCTCGGCCTCGCCCGAGGAGCAACTGCACGCGGCGGGCATCGACGCCGAGTCGATCGCGGCCGCCGGACGGCTCCTGGTGGAGCAGGCGATCGTGCCGTGAGCGGGGACGACGTACGGACCGTACGCGCCGGGAAGCACACCGTGCAGGTGCACCGGCCGGACAAGGTGCTCTTCCCCGGCGGCGACGGCGCCAAGGAGTACACCAAGGGCGATCTCGTCGACTACTACCGGTCCGTCGCGCCGTTCATGCTGCCGCACCTGCGCGGCCGTCCCCTGATGCTGGAACGGCATCCGGACGGCCTCGCGGGCCCCCGGTTCATGCAGAAGAACACCCCGGACTCCTACCCGGAGTGGATCCACCGCGTCGAGGTGACGAAGGAGGGCGGCACCGTCTGCCACACCGTCTGTGACGACACCGCCACCCTGCTGTACCTCGCCGACCAGGCCTCCCTCACCCTGCACCGCTGGCTGTCCCGGGCCGGCAGCGTCGAGCGGCCCGACCGGATGGTCTTCGACCTCGACCCGGCCGGGGACGACTTCGGCGCGGTGCACGAGGCGGCCTGGCTGCTCGGGGAACTGCTCGACGAACTGGACCTGCCCTCGGCGCTGATGACCACCGGCTCCCGCGGACTGCATGTGATCGTGCCCCTCAACGGCCGGCACGACTTCGACGAGGTGCGCGAGTTCGCCAAGGACGTCGCCGACACCCTGGTCGCCGGGCACCCCGACCGGCTCACCACCGCCGCCCGCAAGAAGTACCGCGGCGACCGCCTCTACCTGGACGTCCAGCGCAACGGATACGCCCAGACCGCCGTCGCCCCCTTCACCGTACGGGCGAAACCCGGAGCTCCCGTGGCCACCCCGATGGCCTGGACCCAGCTCGACGATCCGGGCCTCGACGCCCGCCGCTGGACCATCGCCGACGCCGTCGAGCAGGCCCGCACCAACCCCTGGGCCGGGATCCCGGGCAGAGGACGGGCGCTCGGACCGGCCCGGCGCAGGCTGAACGCGTTGATGTCCTCCTGAAGGTTTGGCGAACGTATGAGCGGCCACCCGAGGTGAGAGGTGGCCATGGCGAACACAAGAGACACATCTGCATCACAGGATTCACGGAATTCCCCCAGAGGGAAAGAAAAGGACACGGAAGAGAACGTGACGGACGAGCGACGGCCCAAGCCGATGGAGGTGCTGCGCCAGGCGCGCGCCCAGCTCTCCGAGCTGACCGGCATGACCGCCGAGAACGTCTCCTCCTTCGAGCAGACCGAGGACGGCTGGTCGGTGGAGGTCGAGGTCCTCGAACTCTCCCGTGTTCCCGACACGATGAGCCTGATGGCGAGCTACCAGGTCGAACTCGACCCCGAAGGGCAGCTCACCGGCTACCGCCGCGTTCGCCGCTACGAACGCGGCCGGGCCGACGCACACAGGCAGGGCGGTCGCTAGACCGCCCGCATCGGACCGTTCACGACACCATCGACAAGGAGGCATGGTCGGCATGACCGTCGTCCCGGCACAGCAGGGCGGTGGAGGCGGCACCAGTGGTCTCTACGACGTCCTGGAGCTTGTCCTCGACAGGGGGCTCGTCATCGACGCATTCGTACGAGTCTCCCTCGTGGGCATCGAGATCCTGAAGATCGACGTACGGGTCGTGGTGGCCAGCGTCGACACCTATCTGCGCTTCGCCGAGGCGTGCAACCGGCTCGACCTCGAGTCCGGGCGGAACAAGAGCCCGGGCCTGCCCGACATCATGGGCGAGATCACCGAGTCCGGCGCGCGCGGCAAGTCCAAGGGCGCCCTCTCCGGCGCCGCGGAGACCATCTCCGACGCCTTCAAGCAGGCGCGTGAGGGAGACGGCCAGAGCGAGTCCCGGCCGCGCACCCGTAAGTCCACCGCCTCGCGCAGGAAGGAGGAGCAGGAGTGAGCACGTACGTGTACGGCATCACCGCCGCCTCCCACCCCGACTTTCCCGAGGGCCTGGGAGGGGTCGGCGACCCCGCACGCGAGGTGCGGGTGCTGACGGAGGGCGACCTGGCGGCCATCGTCAGCGACGCCCCCGAGGGCCTCAAGCCCAAGCGCCGTGACCTGCTCGCCCACCAGAACGTGCTGAGCGAGGTGGGTGCGGCGGGCTGTGTGCTGCCCATGCGGTTCGGCAGCGTGGCGCCCGACGACGACACCGTCACCTCGGTCCTCGCGGAACGCGCCGACCACTACAAGGAGCGGCTGCGCACCCTCGACGGCAAGGTCGAGTACAACGTCAAGGCCACGCACGACGAAGAGGCCGTACTGCACCGCGTGATGTCCGACAACCCGGAGATCCGTTCCGTCACCGAGGCCAACCGGCGGGCGGGCGGCGGCAGTTACGAGGAGCGCCTCCGGCTCGGCGAGATGGTCGTGGCCGCGGTCAAGGCCCGTGAGGCCGAGGACGCCAACGAGGTGCGGCAGGCCCTGGAGCCGGTCGCCGAGGCGATCAGCGTCGGGCCCGAGTCCAGCGGCTGGCTGGCCAACGTGTCGTTCATGGTCGAGCGTGACTCCGCGGCGTCCTTCCTGGAGGCGGTGGACCAGCTCCGCAAGAGCCATCCGCACCTCGACCTGCGGGTCAACGGCCCGCTGCCGCCGTACAGCTTCGTCGAACCCGGACCGGGCGAGCCCGCGGGCACCACGGTGGGCATCGACCACGCGGAGGAGTGAACCGGCCGTGGGTCTCATCGGAGAGGTACTGCTCCTGCCCTTCGCCCCGGTGCGCGGCAGCGCCTGGGTGATCAGACAGGTGCTGAACGAAGCGGAGCGCCTCTACTACGACCCGGCAGCGGTCCGGGCCGAACTCGCCCGGCTCGAGGAGCGTCTCGAGGCGGGCGAGATCGACGAGGAGGAATTCGACCGACAGGAGGACGAACTCCTCGAACGACTGGAGATCGGCCTGCGCGGCGGCGCGGGGACTGGCGACGGGACGACACGATGAACCGAGTGGGAATGGGCCTCGCGGTAGGGGCCGGATATCTCCTGGGACGTACGAAGAAACTGAAACTGGCCTTCGCGGTCGGCACGATCGTGGCCGGCAAGCGGATGCACCTCAGCCCGAAGGCGGTCGCTGACCTGGTTTCCCAGCAACTGCTGAAGAACCCGCAGTTCAAGGAGATCGGGGACACGCTCCGCGAGGACCTGCGAGGCGTCGGCAAGGCGGCCTCGGGGGCCATGGTGGAGCGGCAGATCAACGCGATCGCCGACCGGCTGCACGGCCGTACCGCCCAGGTCCGCGACGAGCTCTCGGGCGCGGCGAAGGAGGTGCCCGGCCTCTACGAGGACGAGGACTCCGAAGAGGACGAGGAGCCGGACGAGGAGGAGACTGGCACCAAGGGCGCCGAAGCCGACGACGAGACCTCGGACGAACCCACGGACGAGGACGAGGACGAGAGCGCCGACGACGAGGACGAGGACGAGTCGGACGAGGCTCCGGCAGCGGCCAGGAAGACCGCCAAGCGGGCCCCCGCGAAGAAGACGGCCAAGAAGGCGCCCGCGAAGAAGGCGCCGGCCAAGAAGACCTCGCAGAGCCGCACCGCCGGCAAGAAGACGGCGGCCAAGAAGACCACGGCGAAGAAGACGGCCGCCAAGAAGGCGACCGCGGCCAGGGGGGCCGGCCGAGGCACCCGGTCCCGGCTGCCGAAGGGAGGCGATGAGTGATGACCGAGACACTCGGATCCGCACGCGACGCCACCGACAAGGCCAAGAGCAACCCGCTGACCGACCTGGCCCACAGCGAGGCCGCCGACCGGCTCAAGGCCGAGGTGCAGGAGTACCTCTCCGCGCAGGTCCAGCGGATGCTGGTCGGCGTCGGCCACAAGCTGGGCGAGACCACCGGCAAGCTCAACGACATCGCCGAGGGCAACAGCCCCGGCTTCGCCAAGCTCGCCCTCGACGGCGGCAAGAAGCTCGCCGAGGGCAAGGGGCCGCTGCGCAGCGCGCTGGAGCTCGGAGCGGGCAAGGCCAAGGACAGCGTGGTCGGCGCCTTCAAGAACCTCGGCGGCGGCAAGGGCAAGAAAAAGGGCGGCGCGGGCCAGAAGCCCACGGTGATCATGGAGTTCATCGACGTGGGCGTGGATGTGCGCACCGCCTACGACCAGTGGACCCAGTACCAGGACTTCTCCACCTTCGCGAAGGGCGTCAAGAGCGCGAACCGCGCCGACGACACCCACACCGACTGGCAGGCGAAGATCTTCTGGTCCAGCCGCAGCTGGAAGGCGACCACCACCGAACAGGTCCCCGACGAGCGGATCCAGTGGACCTCGGAGGGCGCCAAGGGCACCACCAAGGGCGTCGTGTCCTTCCACAAGCTCGCCGACAACCTCACCCGCGTCCTGCTGGTGATCGAGTACTACCCCACGGGCCTCTTCGAGAAGACCGGCAACATCTGGCGCGCCCAGGGCCGCCGGGCCCGGCTCGACCTCAAGCACTTCGCCCGCTTCATCACCCTCAAGGGCGAGGCGGAGGACGGCTGGCGCGGCGAGATCCAGGACGGCGAGGTCGTCAAGAGCCACGAGGACGCGGTGGCGGAGGAGGAAGAGGAGGGCGCCGAGGACGAAGAGGGCGCCGAGGCCTCCGCCGACGAGGACACCGAGCCCGACGACGAGTATCGGGACGAGGAGGAAGAGGACGAGGACGTCCCGGACGAGGAGGCCGAGGACGAGTACGAGGAGTACGACGAGGAGGAGCCCGAGGACGAGCCTGAGGACGAGCTCGCCGAGGACGAGGAGCCCGCGGACGAGCTGCCCGAGGACGAAGAGGCCGAGGACGAGCTGCCCGAGGAGGAAGAGGAAGAGGCTCCGGAGGACGAGGAAGAGTACGCCGAGGGCGGGAGCCGACGATGAGCATGCCCAGCCGGCTCCCGGACCCGTACGGCCAGGGGAGCGGCGCGAACCTGGCCGACATCCTGGAGCGAGTGCTGGACAAGGGCATCGTCATCGCGGGCGACATCCGCATCAACCTGCTCGACATCGAGCTGCTCACCATCAAGCTGCGGCTCATCGTCGCCTCGGTCGACAAGGCCAAGGAAATGGGCATCGACTGGTGGGAGGACGATCCGGCCCTGTCCACCAAGGCCCGCCGGGACGAACTGTCCCGTGAGAACGCCGAGTTGCGCGAGCGGCTGGCCCGGCTGGAGGAACTGGAGCCCCGCCGGGCGCAGGAGGAGGGTTCATGACCGGACTGCGTTACGTCTACGCCGTGTGCCGTCCCTTCGGCGCCGCCCTCCAGTCCCAGCTGACGGGACTGGGGGGCGATCCGCCGCGGCTGCTCACCCACCACGGTCTGATCGCCGTGGTGAGCCATGTGCCGGAGCGGGACTTCGCCGAAGCCCCGCTCCGGGCCCATCTGGAGGACCTGGAGTGGCTGACCGCCACCGCCCGGGCCCACCAGTGCGTCATCGACGCGCTGACCGCCGTCACCACCCCGCTGCCGCTGCGGCTCGGCACCGTCTTCCGCGACGACAGCGGCGTACGGACGATGATGGAGGCGCGCGAGGAGGACTTCCACCGCATCCTCGACCGGGTGCAGGGCCGGGTCGAATGGGGCGTCAAGGTGTACGCCGAAGCCGAGAAGCGCGAACCGGAGCAGGAGAAGCCGGCCCAGCCGGTGTCCGGCCGGGACTACCTGCGGCAGCGGCGACAGCAGACCAAGGCGCACGAGGACAGCTGGCAGAAGGCGGAGTCCTTCGCGACCCGTCTCCACGACATGCTGTCCGCCCATGCCGAGGACTCCCGGCTGCACGCCCCGCAGAACGCCACGCTTTCCGGCGCCCCCGGACGGAACGTCCTCAACGCCGCCTATCTCGTACCGCGCGCGGATTCCGAGGAATTCGTGGAACTGGTCGACCGTATGAAGGACGACACCCCGGGAATGCGCGTGGAACTCACCGGACCGTGGGCCGCCTATTCCTTCACGGAACTCAGCGACACGGAACTCAGCGAGGAGGAGCGCCCGTGACCGTGATCGAACGGCGCGAGGTGGCCCTCGTCGACCTCCTCGACCGGCTGCTGGCCGGCGGGGTCGTCATCACGGGGGACATCACCTTGCGCATCGCGGACGTCGACCTCGTCCGCATCGACCTGAACGCGCTGATCAGCTCGGTCAACGCGCAAGTACCCTCACCGTGGGGAGACTGACGTGACGGCCCGACCCAACCGGCTGGACCTGGAGCCCGACACCGTCGAGCGGGACCTGGTCAAACTCGTGCTGACCGTGGTGGAACTGCTGCGGCAGCTCATGGAGCGCCAGGCGCTGCGCCGGTTCGACGAGGGGGACCTGAGCGAGGAGCAGGAGGAGCGGATCGGGCTCACCCTGATGCTGCTCGACGACCGCATGACCGAGCTGCGCGAGCGCTACGGACTGCGGCCCGAGGACCTGAACCTGGACCTCGGGCCGCTGGGACCACTGCTTCCCCGGGACTGAATCCGGGTGCTTCCCCGGGCATGATCCGGGGCACCTCACCACCTGTACCAACGGCCCCTGCCGCCGCCCGCTGTCGTCCCGCGCAGCAGGAACCCCAGCAGCCACAGGACCAGCACGGCCAGTGCGATCCACCAGAGAATCTTCACCGCGAATCCGGCACCGAAGAGAATCAGCACCAGAAGCAGTACGAGCAGGATGGCAATCATGAGCTGAACCTCCTGCTTTTCCGGGTTTCCCGAATTCCGGAATTCAGGCTTCTTTCCTGCACAGGATTTCCCCGTGCAGGACACAGAACCAGCCGTCCTCCTGCTCGCCCCATGTCCGCCAGGCGTCCGAGACGGCCCGCAATTCCCCCGTGGTGGCGTGGCCGCCCTCGGTCGCCCGCTCCGCGTACGCGGAAGCCAGCGTCCGGTCCGCCCACAGCCCGCTCCACCACGCGCGCTCCTCGGCGGTGGAGTACGTCCAGGTGCCGGAGGTCGCCGTGATGTCCCTCAGGCCGGCCCGCAGCGCCCAGGACTTCAGCCGGCGCCCGGCGTCCGGCTCCCCGCCGTTGGCGCGGGCCACCCGGCGGTACAGGTCCAGCCAGTCGTCGAGCCCGGTGGACGCCGGGTACCAGGTCATGGCGGCGTAGTCCGAGTCGCGGACCGCGATGTAGCCGCCCGGCCTGATCACCCGCAGCATCTCGCGCAGCGCCCGCACCGGGTCGCCGACGTGCTGGAGCACCTGGTGGGCGTGGACCACGCAGAAGGTGTCGTCCGGGAAGTCCAGCGCGTGCACGTCCGCGACCGCGAAGTCGACGTTGGCGAGACCCCGTTCGGCCGATACGGCCCGGGCCTGGTCCAGGATGCCGGGCGCGTGGTCCACCCCGGTGACGTGCCCGCCGGGGACCAACGCGGCCAGGTCGGCGGTGATCGTGCCCGGTCCGCAGCCGATGTCCAGGATCTTCATGTGGGGCTTGAGCGAACCGAGCAGATAGGCCGCCGAGTTGGCGGCGGTACGCCAGGTGTGCGAACGCAGCACGGACTCGTGGTGCCCGTGCGTGTAGACGGCGGTCTCCCGCGGTGTGCCCTGAGAGTTCGACATGGCTGAACCGTACGCCTCGGATGTCGCATGGTGAGACCCGTGTATTGCCATATGGACTGACGAGTCATCAGATATGGGGTTCAGTTGCCGGGCAGCGGGCGGTACACGGTGAGCGCCTCGGGCAGCTTCTCCAGCGTCACCTCGCCCTCCACCTCGGTCACTTCGCCGTCGTAGGCGAGCAGCGTGCCCGGCGCGACACCGGTCAGGCGGAGGCGGCCGACCTGAACCGCCGCGTGGACGGGGGAGCGGGTCAGGGGGCCCGCGACGGCGGCGGCGAGCAGCCGCAGTGCGGGCCGCCGTCCCCCGTGCACCACCCGCACGTCGAACCGCCCGTCCGCGAGGTCGCTGCGGCGGCCGGGCGCGAGCCCCATCCGGTGGTAGGTGCCGTTGCCGACGAACAGCAGCCACAGCGGCCGGGCCCGGCCGCGGAACCCGGCCTCCAGCGGATGCCGGTCGGCCCGCAGCACCCGCAGCGCCCCGACCACCCCGGCCGGCCAGCCGCCGATCCGGCGCGACCAGCGCTCCCGCTCCCGCACCAGCTCCGGGTACACGCCCAGGCTGCACGCGTTGACGAAGACCCCCTCGCGACCGTCGCCGGTGTACCGCCCCACGTCCACCCGCACCCCCTCGCCCTGCCGCACCGCCCGGGTCAGATCGCGCGCGCCCTCCACGCCGAGGTCGTAGGCGAAGTGGTTCAGGGTGCCGCCGGGCAGGACCGCGAGGGGCACGTCGTGGCGCAGGGCGATCTCCACGGCCGCGTTGACGGTGCCGTCCCCGCCGCACACCCCGAGCACCGCGGCCCGGGCCGCCGCCTTCTCCAACTCGGCCCGTACATCGGCCGGTTCGCATTCGACGACCTCGGCCAGCGGCAGCCCGTCGTGCAGGGCCCGCACCCGGTTGGCGGTGCCGGAGGCGGTGTTCGCCACCATCACCAGACCCTCGCCGTCCGGCAGCGCCGGAACCTGCGCGCGCGGCCGGGCGGGCGGCACGACCTGGGCGCGCGTCGGCACCAGGCCCCGCACGGCGAAGGCGGCGCCCGCGCCGAGGGCCGCTCCCGCGAGGACGTCGCTAGGGAAGTGCACGCCCGTGTACACCCGGGACAGCGCCACCGACCAGGCCACCGGGGCCACGGCGGCGCCCCAGGCCGGGGACTCCAGGGCGACGCCGGTCGCGAAGGCGGCGGCGGACGCGGAGTGGCCGGAGGGGAACGAGGTCGTGATCGGCTGCCGCTTGAGCTGCCGGACCAGGGGGACCGGGTCCAGGACGGGGCGGGTGCGGCGGACCGAGCGCTTGCCGAGGGTGTTGATGGTCAGCGAGGCGACGGCGAGGGAGGCGAGGCCCCGGGCGGCGGCGCGGCGGGAGCGGGGGGTGCGGGCGGCTGCCATGGCCGCGGCGGTGGCGTACCAGAGGACGCCGTGGTTCGCGCTTCTGCTCAGGCGGGGGAGGACCGGTTCGGCCGCGGGCCAGTTCCTGGCCGCCGCGAACCGGAAGAGGCGGGAGTCGAGGGTCCGGAGGCGGTGACGGCCGCGCTTGGGGAACGTGAGGTCGACATCGGGGCTCATGACCTTGCGGGTACCCGCCGTGGGGGTGCTTGTGCTGTGCCGGGTGCGGGCAGTCCGTGGCTGATCGCGCAGTTCCCCGCGCCCCTGGGTGATCTCGGCACCGTGGAATATGAGTTTGCCCAGGTCCTGTCTCCGCACCGACAATGCCGCCCATGGGACATCTGGAAGCCGCGCATCTCGAGTACTACCTTCCCGACGGGAGGGCGCTGCTCGGCGATGTGTCGTTCCGGGTGGGGGAAGGGGCCGTCGTGGCGCTCGTCGGTCCCAACGGGGCCGGGAAGACGACGCTGCTGCGGCTGGTCTCCGGTGAGCTGAAGCCGCACGGCGGGACGGTCACGGTGAGTGGCGGCCTGGGTGTGATGCGGCAGTTCGTGGGGTCCGTACGGGACGAGACGACCGTACGGGATCTGCTGGTGTCGGTGGCGCCGCCGCGGATCCGCGAGGCCGCCGAGGCCGTGGACCGGGCCGAGCACCTGATCATGACCGTCGACGACGAGGCCGCCCAGCTGAAGTACGCGCAGGCCCTCTCCGACTGGGCCGAAGCGCGCGGGTACGAGTCCGAGACGCTGTGGGACATGTGCACCACGGCCGCGCTCGGGGTGCCGTACGACAAGGCGCAGTTCCGGCAGGTGCGGACGCTGTCCGGCGGTGAGCAGAAGCGGCTCGTGCTGGAGGCGCTGCTGCGCGGCACGGACGAGGTGCTGCTGCTCGACGAGCCGGACAACTACCTCGACGTGCCCGGCAAGCGCTGGCTGGAGGAGCGCCTGAAGGAGACCCGCAAGACGGTCCTCTTCGTCTCCCACGACCGGGAGCTGCTGTCGCGGGCCGCCGAGAAGATCGTGTCGGTGGAGCCCTCGCCGGCCGGGGCGGACGCCTGGGTGCACGGCGGGGGGTTCGCCACCTATCACGAGGCGCGGCAGGCCAGGTTCGCCCGCTTCGAGGAACTGCGCAGGCGGTGGGACGAGAAGCACGCGCAGCTGAAGAAGCTGGTGCTGACGCTCCGTCAAGCCGCGGAGAACAGCCCCGACATGGCCTCGCGGTACCGTGCCGCCCAGACCCGCCTGCGCAAGTTCGAGGAGGCCGGACCGCCGCCCGAGCCGCCGCGCGAGCAGGACATCAAGATGCGGCTCAAGGGCGGCCGTACCGGAGTAAGAGCCGTCACCTGCAAGGGACTTGAGCTCACCGGGCTGATGAAACCCTTCGACCTGGAGGTCTACTACGGCGAGCGGGTCGCCGTCCTCGGCTCCAACGGCTCCGGCAAGTCGCACTTCCTGCGGCTGCTCGCCGGCGACCAGACCGTGGCGCACACGGGGGAGTGGAAGCTCGGCGCGCGGGTCGTGCCCGGGCACTTCGCGCAGACCCACGCCCACCCCGAGCTCTTCGGCCGCACCCTCCTGGACATCCTCTGGAAGGAGCACGCCCAGGACCGCGGCGCCGCCATGTCCCGGCTGCGCCGCTACGAGCTGACCGGCCAGGCCGAGCAGGCTTTCGACCGGCTCTCGGGCGGTCAGCAGGCCCGCTTCCAGATCCTCCTGCTGGAGCTCCAGGGCGTCACCGCGCTGCTCCTGGACGAGCCGACGGACAACCTGGACCTGGAGTCCGCGGAGGCCCTCCAGGAGGGCCTGGAGGCCTTCGAGGGGACCGTCCTCGCGGTCACCCACGACCGCTGGTTCGCCCGGTCCTTCGACCGCTACCTGGTCTTCGGCTCGGACGGGCGGGTACGCGAGACCGACGGGCCGGTGTGGGACGAGCGGCGCGTGGAAAGGGCCCGGTGACCTGGGGTCACCGGGCCCTTCCGGGGCGTCTCACGCCCAGCGCAGCAGTGCGCCGAGGCCGCCCACCGGGACTTCCTCCCCGGAAGCCCCGGCAGCTCCCGCAGCTCCGGCGGCCGGTGTCACCGAGAGCGCCGGCGCGCCGGTCGCCACCGCCGACCTGATCAGCGCGTCGTCCGCACGGGCCGACCAGGAGTTCTGCTCGCCGAGGATCTTCAGCTCCGTACGGCGGACCGCCAGCTGGTCGGGATCCTCGCCGATCCACACCTCGCGGTGCGCGTCCGGGCCGTCCGGACGGATCAGGAGTTCGTCGATACGGTGCTCACGCGCCGCCTCGACCAGCGCGGGCACGCCCTCCACGGCGCCCGGACGCCCGTCGTCGCCCGGTGCACGGGCCGCGAGGAACCGTTCCAGCTCCCGCTCGGCGCGCTGCCGTACATGGCCGGTGCGGGCCCGTTCGACGTCCTCGTCGAGCAGCCGGCTGCCGGCGCCGTGCTCGGCCTCGACGACGAGGTCGTGCAGCCGCTTGGGCAGCCGCTCGCGCACCGACCGCTTCTCGCGCTCCTCACCGACCAGGATCAGCAGGTCGGCGCCGGTCTCCTCCTGGCAGACGGCGAGCGCGTCGGCGATCTCGGCCGCGTTGTGCTCCCAGGTGTTCTCCACCCGCAGCTGGAAGTGCCGCTCCGACCAGTCGGCCGTGCTCGTACGGTGCAGCGGCCACTGCTTCCCGGTCACCGAACCGGCGTCCCGCCGGCCCAGCGCGCCGCGCAGCTCGAAGTCGGCGCCCTTGCGGTCGACGTACGCCACCACGCAGACCGGGTCCTCGCCGGCCAGCTCCAGCAGCGGCGCGGTGTGCGGCAGCGGGGCCCAGCGGACCACGCCGGACTCGGGGGACCTGGTCAGCGGCGGGTCCAGGACCACCTTGCCGGCCCGCGCGAAGACGGCCCTGCCGTGCGGTTCGGACGAGTGCCGCAGGTCCTCCAGCGCCTCCCGCACCGCCCCGCAGGTGTCCTCGTCGGCCCCCTGCGCGGACAGCTCCCGGGCGACCGCGACCGCCGCGAGATGCCGCTCGTGGGGGGCGTCCTCCGTGTGGGGTGGGGTGTCCACGTACACGGAGGCCCAGGGGCCCTGATGTTCGTAGAGTGGATGCAGAAAGGCGAGATCCATGGTTCCCTCCCGGATGCCGCTCGGGGGCAGTGCGGTATTGCTTGCGGGGCGGGTACCCGAAGCGTATGGACGAACACGACGAGCGGGGTACCACCATGAACGGAGTCGACCCCAGCCGGTTGGACGACCAGCAGCTGATGAAGGAGCTGGAGACGATCCACCGCACGCGGCACGACACACTGCTCTACGCCTCGAACGACGCCCTCAGGGCGCACAACGAACGCATGGCACGCCTGGAGGGCGAGTACCTGCGCCGCAACCCGGACCGGACCGTGGCCGCGGGCCGCACCCGCGAGGGGGCGCGGGAGCGCAAGCCGGGGGAGTCGGCCAGTCCGGCGCTGGACTGACCGGGGCGTCACCGGTGACTCCCGGGCAGCCCCGGCGATCCGGAGCATCCGCACCGACAGCGGCCGGTGACCCGCCGATCGCGTGATCGACGGGTCACCGGTGACGCGCCCGGCGGGCCGCGCTCAGTGGCGCGTCGGCAGCCGGTCCCAGTGCCGGTGCGCGGCGATCGCGGCCACGAAGGCGTCCAGGAACTCCTCGCCCGCCGGGCCCGGAGACGTCTCCGTCACCACGCCCTGATCGCTCTCCACGTGGTGGAACTCCGTGGACAGCCGCAGCCCCTCCGGCTCCAGGGCCGACAGGATCCCGACGCCCGAGCCCAGCGCGCCGATCGGCTTGCCGTGCCGGTAGGCGTCCCGGACGAACCGCATCGCGTCCTGGTCGACGACCGCCGCCGGGGTGCCCGTGGGCCCGCCCGGCAGCAGGACGGCGTCGTACAGCACGGACGCGACGGTCGGCAGCGCGCGGTCGACGGTGTACAGCTCACCGTCGGCGCCCCGCACCTCGCCGTCCACCGGGGCCAGCGCCTCCACGATCGCGCCCTCGGCGGCCAGCCGCTCCCGCACCGAGGTCACCTGCTCGGCGTCGATCCCGTCGGTGACGAGGACCGCGATCTGACGGGTGCGGATCGAACCGTCGCCGCGCTGCGATTCCAGACTGAGCGCGGGGGAGACGGGCTTCGACGCCTCCGACGCCTCGTCGGTGAGTTGGGAAGGCTGTGGCACCCCGATGCCGCGGGCCACCTCGGTCGCCAACTCGCCGTTCACCTTGGCGAGTTGCTCGACCGTACGGGCCCGCACCGCCCGGGCGTCCACCTTGCCCAGCTCGAAGCGGAACGCCTCGACGATGTGCCGCTTCTCCCAGTCGGCCATGCTGTTCCAGAACATCGCCGGCTGGCTCCAGTGGTCCTGGAAGCTCGGGCTGCGCCGCCGGATCTTGTGCCCGTCCACGCGTTCCGCGTAGTGGGTGTAGGCGTGCCCGTCGGCGCCCGCGTGCGCCGGGCAGCCGCCGCCCAGGGAGTTCGGGAAGTAGTTCGTGCCCCGGTGGATCGCGCTCTGGTGGGCGCCGTCCCGCTGGTTGGTCCGCACCGGCGCCACCGGCCGGTTCACCGGCAGCTGCGCGAAGTTGGGGCCGCCGAGCCGGGTCAACTGGGTGTCCAGGTAGGAGAAGTTGCGGGCCTGGAGCAGCGGGTCGTTGGTGAAGTCGATGCCGGGCACGACGTTGGCGGTGTGGAAGGCGACCTGCTCGGTCTCCGCGAAGAAATTCTCCGGGTTGCGGTCCAGCACCATCCGGCCGATCGGCCGGACCGGCACCTGCTCCTCCGGGATCAGCTTGGTGGCGTCGAGCAGGTCGAAGTCGAACGCGAACTCGTCCTCCTCCGGCACCAGTTGGACGCCCAGCTCCCACTCCGGGTACTCGCCCGCCTCGATGGCGTTCCACAGGTCGCCCCGGTTGAAGTCCGGGTTGCGGCCCTGGCACTCCTGGGCCTCGTCCCACACCAGCGAGTGCGTGCCCAGCCGAGGCTTCCAGTGGAACTTCACGAAGGTGCCCCTGCCCTCCGCGTTCACGAAGCGGAAGGTGTGCACGCCGAAGCCCTGCATCATGCGGTAACTGCGCGGGATCGCCCGGTCCGACATCAGCCACATGATCGCGTGCAGGGTCTCCGGCTGGAGCGACACGAAGTCCCACAGGGTGTCGTGCGCGGAGGCGCCGGTGGGCATGTCGTTGTGCGGCTCCGGCTTCACCGCGTGCACGAAGTCGGGGAACTTGATGCCGTCCTGGATGAAGGAGACCGGGAAGTTGTTCCCGACCAGGTCGTAATTGCCCTCGGACGTATAGAACTTGGTGGCGAAGCCGCGCACGTCCCGCACGGTGTCCGCGGAGCCCTTCGGGCCCTGCACGGTCGAGAACCGCACGAAGACCGGGGTGCGCACCGCCGGGTCCTGGAGGAAGGCGGCCCGGGTGAACTCGGCGCAGGACTCGTACGGTTCGAAGTATCCGTACGCTCCCGCGCCCCGCGCGTGCACCACCCGCTCCGGGATCCGCTCGTGGTCGAAGCGGGTGAGCTTCTCCCGGAAGTGGAAGTCCTCCATCAGCGTCGGACCGCGCTCACCGGCGGCGAGCGAGTCGTCGGTGTGGTCGACCTCGACACCCTGGTCGGTGGTGAGCGGCCCGGCGGCCGGGTCGTCGGCGTGGAAGGCCTCACGCTGACGCTGCTTTCGGTCGGGGGAGTCCACTAAGCGGCCTCCTTCGCGAACACGTCAAGGAACGTCTCGCAGAACGCCTTGAGGTCGTCCGGTTTGCGGCTGGTGACCAGCTTGTTGTTCCCGTGGTCGCAGACCTTCACCTGCTCGTCCACCCAGGTGCCGCCCGCGTTGCGGATGTCCGTCTGAAGGCTCGGCCAGGAGGTGAGCACCCGGCCCCGAACGACGTCCGCCTCGACGAGGGTCCAGGGCGCGTGGCAGATCGCGGCCACCGGGCGCCCCTGGCTGAAGAAGTCCCGTACGAACGCCACGGCCTTCTCGTCCATCCGCAGGAAGTCCGGGTTCGCCACGCCGCCGGGCAGCACCAGTGCGCCGAAGGAGTCCGCGGACGTCTCGCCCACGACCTCCTGCACGGGGAAGGTGTCCGCCTTGTCGAGGTGGTCGAACGCCTGGATCGTGCCCGGCTTCGTCGAGACGAGCACGGGCTCGTGGCCCGCGTCCACCGCCGCCTGCCACGGATCGGTGAGCTCGATCTGCTCGACGCCCTCGGGTGCGGTCAGAAACGCGATGCGCATGATGGTTCAACGTCCTTTCCTGGAAAGCTTTTCCTCACAGCAGGGCCGGCTGATTCGTCACAGCAGGGCGGCTGTTTCCTCACAGCAGGTCTCGCGGGTCCTCGCCGGGCTCCGGGGCGGGCTCGGCGCGGCTGATGTCGGCCAGTGCCGAGCCCGGGTCCCGGTCCGCGGCGAGGTCGCCGAGGCTGACCATGCCGACGGGCAGGCCGTTCTCGACGACCGGCAGCCGCCGTACGGCGTGCGCCCGCATCAGCGCCGCCGCCTGCGTCACCGGATCGCCCGGGGCCACCGTCACCGGGTCCGGTGTGCACACCGACCGGGCGCTCACCGTCAGCGGATCGGCGCCGTCGGCGACGGCCCGGACCGTGATGTCCCGGTCGGTGAGCACCCCGACGACCTGCTGACCGTCGGCCACCACCACATCGCCGATGTCCTGCGAGCGCATCAGCCGCGCCGCCTCGACCAGCGAGGCGTCCGGGCGGACGGCCACCACCCCGGGCGTCATCACGTCCCGTACCAGCTCGGCGGTCACGGGCTGCCCTCCGTCCGGGTCAGTGCCCGCGCGAGCTCCTGGACATTGGGGTAGTGCTCCTTGCGCGGCAGCCCCTCCACGGCCTCGACGAGGGCGTCGGGGGCGTTCTTGCGGCGCAGTACCCGCACCAGCTCCACGGGAGTGGCGGGGAACGAGCTGCGGCCCAGGAGCCGGGCCAGCTCCAGTCGGACGCCCTCCAGCGACGCCCCCTCGCTGCCCGGGGTGACGGGCCCACCCCAGACCTGCGGATCGTCGTCGGCGGTGGGCTCCGGGTCGTTCCACTCCTCGCTCCGGGTCGGGTGCCCGGAACGGAGCAGACCCTGGAGTTCGTGCTTCATCTCGTCGTCGCGGTGGCGGCTGAGCCGGTCGCTGCCTCGCTGCATGTCTCCCTCCAGATCTTCGGGTCCGCACCGCGTACCCGAGACCCGGCCGCCGACACGGGGTTTGCCCGGCCGAAGCGGGGAGACCCGAACCGGACCCCCCGCGCACCTCCCTTGGGAAGGACTGGCGATGGTGCTCCTCGCCGCGCTCATACCGATCCTCATGCTCGCCGCCTTGCTCGCGCTCGGCCGCTACGAGGAGCTGATGCTCCCGGAGCCGGAGAGCGACCGGCTCGAACCGGCCGCCCTCCCGGTGGCTACTTCTTCTCCCGCCCCGGCAGGAACTCCTGCACCTTCGCCTTGAAGCCCTGCTTCACCATGGCCCCCCGGTCCGCGTCCCCCTTGAGGATCGCGGCGGCCGTGGCCTCCATCTGCTCCCAGGTCGCGTGCGGCGGGATCGGCGGCACGGCCGGATCGGTCAGGAACTCCAGGACCGCGGGCCCGTCCGCCGCGAGACCGGCCCGCCAGGCCGCCTCGACGTCCTCCGGCTTCTCCACCCGGATCCCGGTCAGCCCCAGCGAGCGGGCGAACGCGGCGTACTGCACGTCCGGCAGCTGCTGCGAGGGCAGGAACGAGGGGGCGCCCTCCATGGACCGCATCTCCCAGGTCACCTGGTTGAGGTCGTGGTTGTTCCAGATGGCGATGACCAGCCGCGGGTCCTCCCACAGCTCCCGGTACTTGGCCGCCGTGATCAGCTCCGCCATGCCGTTCATCTGCATCGCCCCGTCCCCGACCAGGGCGATCGCCGGCCGGTCCGGATGCGCGAACTTCGCGCCGATCGCGTACGGAACCCCGGGGCCCATCGTCGCCAGCGTGCCGGAGAGCGAGGAGCGCATTCCCGGCCGCATGGTCAGGTGCCGGGCGTACCAGTTGGCGGTGGACCCGGAGTCGGAGGTGACGATCGCGTTGTCCGGCAGCAGCGGGTCCAGCGCACGGGCCACGTACTCCGGGTTGATCGGGTCGGCCGACTGCTGCGCCCGCCGGTCCATCACGTCACGCCAGTGCTTGACGTTGTCGCACACCGTCGCGTACCACTCGCGCTCGCCGCGTTCGGCGTCCAGCAGCGGGATCAGCCGCTGGAGCGTCGCCTTCGCGTCGCCGACGAGATTCACCTCGTACGGGTAGCGCATCCCGATCATGTGCGGGTCGATGTCGATCTGCACGCCCCGCGCCTTGCCGAACTCCGGCAGGAACTGCGTGTAGGGGAACGACGACCCGATGGTCAGCAGGGTGTCGCAGTCCCGCATGAGCTCGTACGACGGACGCGTGCCGAGCAGCCCGATCGAGCCGGTGACATACGGGAGTTCGTCGCTCAGGGCGTCCTTGCCGAGCAGTGCCTTGGCGACACCCGCGCCGAGCATCTCGGCGACCCGCTCCACCTCGGCCCGCGCCCCGGCCGCGCCCTGGCCGATCAGGATCGCGGGCTTGTCACCGGAGTTGAGGATCTCCGCGGCACGCTGGAGCGACTCCTCGGAGGGCACCGCGGTCCAGGCACTGCGGTCCAGGCTGGACGGCACCATCTTGAACTCGTGCGTGGGCGGCGAGTAGTCCAGCTCCTGGACGTCCCCGGGAACGATGATCGCGGTGGGGCACCGGCGGGCGTACGCGGTGCGGATCGCCCGGTCCAGGACGTTCGGCAGCTGCTCGGGAACCGTCACCGTCTCCACGAACTCCGAGGCGACGTCCTTGAACAGCGTGTGCAGGTCGACCTCCTGCTGGTACGAGCCGCCCATCGCGGTGCGGTGCGTCTGGCCGACGATCGCCAGCACCGGCACATGGTCCAGCTTCGCGTCGTACAGGCCGTTGAGCAGGTGGATCGCGCCGGGCCCCGACGTGGCCGCGCACACTCCGACACGGCCGCTGAACTTGGCGTAGCCGACCGCCTCGAACGCGGACATCTCCTCGTGCCGGGACTGCACGAACCGCGGCTTGTTGTCGGCCCGGCCCCAGGCCGCCAGCAGGCCGTTAATGCCGTCGCCCGGATAGCCGAAGACGTGCTCCACACCCCACTCGCGCAACCGTTCGAGGATGTGATCGGACACCTTGGTGCTCATGGGCTGACCTCCCGGACATGGATGGCACAGGCAGCCCTACGAGTCACCCTGCGGGCCCGCGGAAAACCTGCCCCCGGTGTTTGGCGCGCGGGGCCGGGGGCAGGCGCAGTCCCAGTGCTTCGGACCGGAGGCACGTCCGTGGGAGCGGCCCCCCTGCCGCCACGGTCGCGTCTGTCCGGTCCCCCTCGCGGACGCGCTCCCACACCGATCGTCCAACCCAGAGCACGATCTAGGGAGTTGCGACGCACATGCCCACTTCAGTGAGCGCGAAGCACCACCCGCACGACGACGCCCCCGACACCGCCGACGCCTTCCGCCGGCTCGCCGAACTGCCCCCGGGGCTTGAGCGCGACACCCTGCGCGGACAGGTCGTGGAGGCCTGGCTGCCCATGGCCGACCGGCTCGCAGGACGCTTCCGCAGCCGCGGCGAGAGCTTGGACGACCTGCGCCAGGTCGCCGCGCTCGGCCTGGTCAAGGCCGTCGACCGCTACGACCCCGCACGCGGCCACGCCTTCGAGAGCTACGCCGTGCCCACCATCACCGGTGAGATCAAGCGGCACTTCCGCGACCACATGTGGACGCTGCACGTGCCCCGCCGGGTCCAGGACCTGCGCAACCGGGTCCGGTTCGCCGTCCAGGACCTCACCCAGACGATTCCGGGGCGCAGGCCCACCGTCGCCGAGATCGCCGCGCAGGCGAACATGAGCGAGGAGGACGTCCTGGTCGGTCTGGAGGCCCTGGAGAGCTTCACCGCTCTCTCCCTCGACGCCGAACTGCCCGGCAGCGAGGACGGTTACTCCCTCGCCGACGCCCTCGGCTCGCTCGACCCCGCGCTGGACACGGTCGTCGACCGCGAGGCCGTCAAACCCCGCCTCGCCGCGCTGTCCGAGCGGGAGCGGGCGATCCTCTACATGCGCTTCTTCGCCGACATGACCCAGAGCCGCATCGCCGAGCAACTCGGCATCTCCCAGATGCACGTCTCCCGCCTGATCAGCCGCTGCTGCGGCCGACTGCGCGAGCAGATCATGAGGGACGCGGCTGCCTGAGGGCGGGGCGGGTCCTGTCCGCCGGGATCCGTGTCGCGCGCGTCGTGGGCGGGGGCCCGCGTCCAGGGTCTCGTGCGCCGAGGTCTGTGGGTCGGGGTTCGTGCCTGGGGCCTGTGGGGCGGGGATCCGTGCCTGGGGCCCGTGCGTCGGGGTTTGTGCGCAGGGCGCCGTGCGTGGGGGCCGGGTCGTGGGCCTCGTGCGGCGGGTCCGCGGGTCGGGGTTCGTGCTTAGGGCCCTGGCATCGGGGTCCGTGCGCATGGCGGTCTGTGTCGGGGGGCCTGTGGGGCGGGGATTCGTACCTGGGGCCTCGTGCGCCGTGACCCGCGTCCAGGGCCTCGTGCGCCGCGGCCCGAGCGTCGGGACCTGTGCCCAGGGCCTGTGTGTCGGTGGGCGTGCGTAAGGCGTCGTGCGGTGGGCCGGGCCCAGAGCCCGTGTGTTGGGGTCCGTGACCAGGGCCTCGTGTGCCGCGGCCCCTGTCACCCGCTCGGCCCTCCCCGTCCCGCCAATGGCCTTCGGCCGCGCGCGGCATGGGGAGGGGCGGGGTGTGATGGCTGTGGGTGCGACCGTCGTGCCCCCGGTCCGGTCGTCGTGGTCCCGATGCTCGACGGCGGGCCCCGCAGCCGTCGTCGGCCGAAGGAGTCCACCCCATGCGCCGCACCGCCCGTCTCCGGGCCCTGTCCGTCGTCCTCCCCGCGCTCGGAATCACCCTGGGCGTCGCCGCACCGAGCGCCTTCGCCGACCCGGCCGCCGAGGTCAGCCCCAGCAGTGTCCAGCCGGGCGGCAGCGTCACCGTGTCCGTCTCCTGCGATCCCGGCGGCGGTACGCCCCCCGCCACCCTCGACGCCACCTCCGAGGCCTTCGAGACGGAGACCGTACGGCTGCAACTGGTGACCGGCAACGAGGACGCGGTCTCCGGCCCCGCCTACAGCGGCACCGCGCGCGTCTCCACCGATCCGGAGCTCCAGGACGGCGCCGGAGGTGTCGGCCCGGACTCCGCGTGGACCGTCGACGGCACCTGCCCCACCGCCGACCGCGCACCGGGCAAGGCCTGGAGCGCCACCTTCACCGTCACCCGCGGCACGGGTACCGGTACCGGCACGGCCACCGACAGCGGCGGCCGCCGCCCGTGCGCCGAACCGAGCGTCGAGCCGTACACCGAGCCACGTACCGAGACCCGCAGCGAGACCTGCGCCACCGCCGTCATCCAGCGCCCGGTCCGCGCGGGCCAGGGCGGCTCCTTCACGGACAGCGTGCCCGCCCTGGTCACCGGCGGCCTGCTGATCGCGGGCGCCGCGGCCGGCGCCGTGTACCGGCTGCGCCGCCGGACTCCCGCAGGTCCCGCAGCTCCCGCGGGGGACGGCTGAGGACATCGGCCGGGCCGGCGACCAGGCGCCCGCGCAGGCGCGAAACGTCAGGCCGGTGTGACGGGTGCAACCCGCACGGGTGGCCATGGGCCCACGGCACCGTGGGTACTCAGACCGCGAGGAGCGTGCCGGCAGTGCAAGGCGTGGCAGAACGCGACGGCGGACCGGACGAGCCACCGCGGAGCGGCTGACGGAGGTGACCATGCGGACCGACCCGGAGGGCCACGGCCCCGTCCGCTACGGCCCCCCGCTCCCCGACGACGGCCTGCCCGTCCTGCCCGAGCTCACCGCCGTCCTCGCCGCCGCGGCCGCCCGCCCCCACGCCGAACCGGTCGGCGGCGGCACCCCGCTCCTGGAAGCCGCCTGCGACTTCGGTGCCCGGCGCGGCCTGCCCGCCCGGCCCGACCACGTGGCCGCCGCCCCCGGTGCCCCCGCCCTGCTGCTCGCCCTGACCGCCGTGCTCGGCGGCGACGTCCTGGTGCCCCGGCCCTGCGCCGCCTGGTGGGCGCCGTACGCGCGCCTGTTGGGACGACCCGTCTTCCACGTGGCGACGCCGGCCGAGTGCGGCGGTGTCCCGGACCCGTACGCCCTGCTGGAGACCGTGCGCCGGGTGCGTGCCGAGGGCGGTGACCCGCGGCTGCTGGTGCTGTCGGTCGCCGACGACCCCACCGCCACCGTCGCCCCGCCCGAGGTGCTGCACGAGACCGTCGAGGCCGCCGCGGGCGAGGGCCTGCACCTGGTCAGCGACGAGACCTGGCGCGACACCCTGCATGCCCCGCACGAGACGGTGCTGCTCAGCCCCGCCGACATGCTGCCCGACCGGGTCACCGTCGTCACCGACCTGGCCGGCGGCCTGCTGCCCACCGGCTGGCCGGCCGCGATCGCCCGCTTCCCGGCCAACGGCAGCGGCGACGGCCTGCGCGCACGCGTGCTGGACGTGCTCACCGCGCTCGGCGCCCGCATCGCCGCCCCGGTCGCCGCGGTCGCCGCCCACGCCCTCACCGAGCCCGGACCGGTCACCGCCCACCGCGCGGCCGTCGTGGACCTCCACGCGCGCGTGGCCGCCGCCGCGCACGCCGTCGTCGTCGGTGCGGGCGCCCTCTCCCTGCCCCCGCGGGCCGGCCGCCACCTCTACGTCGACCTCGGCCCGCTGCGCCCCGCCCTCACCGCGCAGGGCGTGGGCGACGCCCAGGACCTCGAGGACCTCCTCACCGCCCGGCTGGGCATGCCCGCGCCCGGCGGCCACCGCTTCGGCGACGACCTCGGCGCGCTGCGGGTACGCCTGGCCACCGGTCCGCTGCTCGGGGACTCCGACGAGGAACGCGCGGAATGCCTCAGGTCACCCACACCGTTGGAACTGCCACACGTGCAACGCGCGTTGACCACCTTGAAGACGGTCTTCGACGACCTCCGCGACGACGCTCAGCGATGGGAGCCTCCTCGATGACGCAGCAGTCCGAGTCGACCACCAGCACCCGAGTGGCCGACGAGTCCCCGGCCCCCTCCTCCGTCGCGCCCGTCCCCCCGCCGCCGCTCGCCGAACCGCGCCCGCTGGGGGAGCGCAGAGTGTGGCCGCGGTCCTTCCACGACCGGCTGACCGCCCCGCTGCCCGGCCTGAAGGCCATGGCCCGCTTCGCCCGCGAGGGCGCCGTACGCCCCGGCCCCGAGGGCCTGGCCGACATCCCGAACCTGCCCTACGCACCAGGCCCGTTGCCCGCCGTCGACGCCCGCACGGTCGCCGTCTCCTGGGCGGGACACGCGAGTTGGGTCGTGCGGATCGGCGGCCTGACCGTCCTCACCGACCCCGTCTGGTCCCGCCGCATCCTCGGCACCCCCGCCCGCATCACCCCGGTCGGCATCGACTGGCACGCGCTGCCGCGCATCGACGCCGTCGTCATCAGCCACAACCACTACGACCACCTCGACGCCCCGACCCTGCGCCGGCTGCCGCGCGACACCCCGGTCTTCGTCCCGGCCGGACTGGCCCGCTGGTTCCACCGCCGCCGCTTCACCGCGGTCACCGAACTCGACTGGTGGGAGGCGGCCGAACTGAGCGGTGTCCGCTTCGACTTCGTCCCGGCCCACCACTGGTCCAAGCGCTCCCTCACCGACACCTGCCGCACCCTCTGGGGCGGCTGGGTCCTCACCGCGCAGGACGGACAGCGCGTCTACTTCGCCGGCGACACGGGCTACGGCCACTGGTTCTCCCGCATCGGCGACCGCTACCCCGGCATCGACCTCGCCCTGCTCCCCATCGGCGCCTACGACCCCCGCTGGTGGCTCAGCGACGTCCACTGCGACCCGGAGGAGGCGGTCCGGGCAACCCAGGACCTGGGCGCGAAGCGAATGGCCCCGATGCACTGGGCCACGTTCGTCCTGTCGGCGGAACCGGTACTGGAGCCGCTGACGCGGGTGCGGGCGGCATGGGAGAAAGCGGGCCTGGCGCGCGAGAACCTATGGGATGTGCCGGTAGGGGGTTCCAGGGTGCTGCCTCAGAAGGGGGCGAGTGGACCTGCCTAGGGGCGCGGGGCTGTATCGATGTGCGGCTCCGCCGCGTGGGCGCGACAAGCCACAACACACCCGCACTCCGCAACGAAACATCATTTGGCAGCCCGAACCCGCTTCCAAACACTCGGCGCCGCACTGATCGCAACAGTCAGCACAACCGCCGCCACAACCCCTTCCCACGGCTCCTCGAACAGCGACCCACCCAGAATCCCGATCAACTGATACGTCACCGCCCACGCCAGACACGCCGGCAGATTCCCCCGCACGAACCGCCGCAGCGGCCACTCCGCCATCAGACAGGCCAGCATCACCGGAATCCGCCCGGCCGGCACCAGCCGGGACAGCACCAGCACAGCGACCCCGTGGTCCGCCAACTTCCCCTGCGCCTGGGACAGCCGCTCCTCCGGCGCCCGGGACCGGATCGCCTCCAGCCACCGCGAGCCGTTCTTCGACTTCATCCCGCGCCGCCCCAGCCAGTACAGGGCGATGTCCCCGAGGAACGCGGCGAGCGAGGCGGTGACGAACACCAGCGTCAGACTCAGCGGCTCCGTCCGGTGGAAGGCCACCACGGCGGCCGAACTCACCAACGCCCCCGTCGGCACCACGGGCACCAACGCCCCCAGAAACACCAGCAGGAACAGCGTCGGATAGCCGATCGCCTGTCCCGCCGCCCCCGTCGCCGCCCCCGTGGAGGCGGCTGCGAGCCACCTCACCGCGCGACCTCCAACCGCACACTCTCCCCGTGCCCCAGCCGGTGCACGTCCACCCCCGGCGCGAACTCCGCGGCCCACCGCACGAACTCGGCGCCCGGCGCGTGGAACTCGTGCGGCCGCACCGCGTCCATCCCGATCGGCCAGTACGTCCCGTAGTGCACCGGCACCGCGCTGCGCGGCGAGAGCTGCGCCAGCGCCCGGGCCGCGCGCCCCGCGTCGAGGTGCCCCTCCCCGAGATACGGCCCCCACCCGCCGACCGGCAGCAGGGCCACGTCGACCGGTCCGACCTCCTTGGCCATGTCGTCGAACAGGCCGGTGTCCCCGGCGAAGTACGTCCGTGCCGAGCCCTCGACGACGTAACCGAGCGCGGGGGAGCGGTGCGGGCCGACCGGCAGCCGCCGTCCGTCGTGCAGGGCGGGCACCGCGCGTATGAGGAGGTCGCCGACGCGCCGCTCGTCCCCGGGGGCCACCTCCTCCACCCGGAGATGGGTGAGCCGGCGCAGCCCCGGCACCTGGCGTGGTGCGCCCCGGGGCACGAGCAGGCGCGTGCCCGGCTCCAGCCTGGCCAGCGAGGGAACGTGCAGGTGGTCGGCGTGCAGATGGGAGACGAGCGCGACGTCCGCGCGCCAGGCGGCGGGCGGCGGAACCGCCCCGCGGCGCCGGCGCAGATGCGCGAGCCGGCGTGCGAACAAGGGGTCGGTGAGTACACGTACGTCCGAATCCGAGACCGTGCACGTCGCGTGACCCCACCAGGTGATCTCCACCGGCACCTCTTTGCCTCCTTCGCGCGACTCCCCGAAGCCTACGGGCTGGAGTAGGGTCGGCGGCGAAACCCGGAGGTGAGGGGGACACCATGGGACCGGTCCGTGTCACGGCGATCGCGAGTCTGACGCCGTTGGAAGAGCTGGACGCCGACCCCTTCCTGGTGGACTCCCGCAGCCAGCACGCGATGTGCGCGCGCTGGGCCGCGGAGCGCGGGTACACCGTGCGGCGGGAACTGCTGGTGCGGGGGCTCAGGGCCGACCACTGCGTGCTGTGGGACGGGGTGCGGGCCGGCAGCGACCTCTTCGTCGCGCCGAGCCGCCGGGTCCTGGAGAGCGCCCTGTCCTCCGTGGACGAGTTCGTCGCCGAGTGCGCCCGGCGCGGGGTGCGGGTGGAGACGGTGGGCTTCGCCGAGCCCCGGTACGACGCCCAGATGAAGGCCAGCGTGCACCGCAGGCTGTCGATGCCCACGGCGGGATACGACGGACGCTGACTGTCCGACCCGTATGACACGCTGGTCCCAGCGCCCGCACCGACGACGGGCCGGGACGTGAGGTGTACGGGGCGTGGTGGCGGGGCGTTGGCGGCGGGTGGCCAGTCAGGTCGGGCGGAGCGTCACGGTGTGGGCCGTCTCGACGCTCACCATGCTCGTGCTGGCCGGCATCCTGCCGGACTTCCAGATCCAGTCCCCCGACGGGGACAGTGCCACCCGGATCGCCGTGACGGCCGCGTTCGGCGCGGGCGCCTTCGGTCTGCTGTCCGCCCTGGTGTGGCCGCTGCTCGTGCGGCTCTTCCTCCTTGTGCCCACCCTCGTCCTCGGGCTGCTGGTCTTCGTGCTCAACGGCTCCCTGCTGCTGCTCGCGCTGCGGATCAACCCGTCGGGGCGGGGCGAGGTGGCCCCCGAGACGGCCGTCGTGGTGGCCGCCGTGATGTCCGCGGTGGCCTCCGCCACCGGCGGTGCGCTGGCCGTACGCGACGACGACGCCTACCGGCGCCGGCTCTACCGGCTCGCCGACCGCCGCCGCAGAAACCGCCCGCCCGGCCCCGCCACCCCCGGCACGCTCTTCCTCCAGCTCGACGGCGTCGGCCACGACGTCCTGCTCGCCGCGGTCGACAAGGGCCTGATGCCCACCGTCGCCCGGTGGCTGGAGCGCCCCACCCACCGGCTCACCTCCTGGCGCACCGACTGGTCCAGCCAGACCGGCGCCAGCCAGCTCGGCATCCTGCACGGCAGCAATCACGACGTCCCCGCCTTCCGCTGGTACGAGAAGGACCGCGGCGAGGTGATGGTCTGCAACCGCCCCACCAGCGCCGTCGAGCTCCAGCGCCGGGCCGTGGAGCAGGCGGGACACGGCGGGCTGCTCGTCGTGGACGGGGCCAGCCGCGGCAACCTCTTCTCCGGCGGCGCCGAGGAACAGGCCCTCGTCCTGTCCATCGCCACCCGCCGCCGCAGCCGTGAGACCCGGTCCCGGGCGGGCTACTTCGCCTACTTCTCCGACCCCGCCAACGCCGTCCGCACCGCCTTGTCCTTCTTCGCCGAGGTCGGCCGCGAGATCGGCCAGTCGACCCGCGCCCGCGTCCGCAAGGAGCGCCCGCGCGTGGGCCGCGGGGGCCTGTACCCGCTCGTGCGGGCCTTCGCGACCGTCGTGGAGCGGGACGTCGTGGTCGCCGCCGTCATGGGCGACATGCTCACGGGGCACACCGCGATCTACGCCGACCTCGTGGCCTACGACGAGGTCGCCCACCACTCCGGGCCGACCAGCCGGGACGCGGCGAAGGTCCTCCAGCGCCTGGACCGGTCGCTCGCACTGATCGAGAACGTCGCCGAGCACGCCCCGCGCCGGTACCGGATCGTCGTTCTCTCCGACCACGGCCAGAGCCCCGGCGAGACCTTCCGCACCCGCTACGGCCTCACCCTCGGCGACCTGGTCCGGGCCGGCTGCGGACTGCCCGTGCCGCGCAAGGCCGACCGCACCCACAGCGGCGCCGAGGCCCGCGCCGCCGTCCGGGCCGCGCTGCGCAGGCCGGGCAAGGAGGGCCGCGAGCAGTACCGGCCCGCGCGGGACTCCGAGCCCATCGTGCTGGCCTCGGGGAACCTCGGGCTGGTGTCCTTCCCCGATGTGCACCACCGGATGAGCAAGGAGGAGATCGACGCACGGCACCCGGCCCTGCTGACCACGCTCGCCAACCATCCCGGCATCGGGTTCCTCCTCGTACGCAGCGAGGAGCACGGCGGGGTGGTCCTCGGACCGTTCGGCACGGAGATTCCGCTCGACCGACTGGACGAGAATCCGGGGCCGTTGGCCGACTTCGGGCCCGGCGCGGTGGAGGCGGTACGGCGTACGCACTCCTTTCCGCACACCGCCGACATCATGGTCAACTCCTGGTACGACCCGGCGGAGGGGGAGGTGCTGGCGTTCGAGGAGCAGATCGGGTCGCACGGGGGTCTTGGTGGGGCCCAGGGGAAGCCGTTCCTGTTGTCGCCGCTCGCCCTGTCCGCGCCGCCTGAGGGGCTTCACGGGGCGGAGGGGGTTCATCAGGTGCTGCGTCGGTGGCTCGATGAAGCGGGGGGTCCTCAAGTGCCGTTGGAGAGGGCTGAGGAGAAGGCCGCGTAGTTTCGTAGTCTGCGGGTCGGTGGGGGCTTGTGGCGCAGTTCCCCGCGCCCCTGAGCAGCTACAGGCACCCTTGGAAAATCAGCTGCGGTTGTTTTGCCCGACGCACACACTGTTCGAGTTGCCCCTCTCTCGAACACTCCCTGGAGCCACCGCTTTGCAGGCTGCCGTCACCGTTTCGCCCTCCCGTATCCCCGAGCTTCTCCTCGGGCTCGCCACCGTGCGGCCCGTCTTCGTGTGGGGTGCCCCCGGCATCGGGAAGTCCTCCCTCGTCCGGGAGTTCGCCGCCTCGCTGGGTCTGGAGTGCGTGAGTCTCATCGGTACGCAGCTCGCCCCCGAGGACCTGATCGGGGTGCCGCAGATCCGGGACGGCCGCTCGGTGTTCTGCCCGCCGGAGTCCATCGCCCGCGACGAGCCGTACTGTCTGTTCCTGGACGAGCTGAACGCGGCCACCCCGGACGTGCAGAAGGCGTTCTACTCGCTGATCCTGGACCGCCGGATCGGCGACTACGAACTCCCCAAGGGCTCCATCGTCATCGGCGCCGGCAACCGGGCCACGGACAACGCGCTGGCCCGCCCCATCGCCTCCGCCCTCGTCAACCGCCTCACCCACGTCCACCTGGAGGCCTCCGCGAAGGACTGGCTGGTCTGGGCCGGCGAGCACGGCATCCACCCCTGGATCCTCGACCACCTCACCGACCGGCCCGACCACCTGTGGTCCAAGCCGCCGAAGACCGAGGAGCCCTTCTCCACGCCCCGCTCCTGGCACATGCTCTCCGACGCGCTGCACTCCTTCGGCCGGGACCTCGACGAGGAGACCCTGAAGGTCCTCGCGCACGGCACGCTGACCCCCCGGCACGCCACCGCGTTCTGCGGCTACGTCAAGATCGTGCGCAGCCGGTTCGGCATCGAGGCGATCATCAAGGGGGAGGCCCGCTGGCCGAACCGCCTGGAGGACCGCGACCTGCTCTACTACCTCGCCGAGTCCTTCCGCGGCCGCCTGATCAAGGAACTCCCGGCCAGCAAGGAGCACATGTCGGCGAACGGCCGGCAGACCGCGTACCGCGCCAAGTCGCTGCTCGTCCAACTCGCCGAGATCTCCGTCGAGGTGGCCCAGACCGTGATCGCCTCCGACGCCGACGGCAATCCCGTCCTGCCGTCGTGGTTCCTCGTCGAGGCGGCCCGGGACATGCCCCGGCTGGTGGAGGCGCGGCGGTGAAGCAGCAACCCGCCAAGAAGAAGCGGGACCTGGCCGCCGAGGCCTTCGCCGAAGGGGTGCGGCTGCTGAAGGCCAACCCGGCGCTCGCGGCGGTCGAGTTCGACATCTGCCGCGACGAGAAGTGCGAGTACGCGCCCCGGGACGGGCTCGTGGCCGTCGACTCCCACGGCGAACTGCACGTCCACCCACACCGGTTGGCCGAGCCCGCCGCCTGGGCCTGGGCCCTCGCACACGCCGTCCTGCACCTCGGCTTCGGACACGTGCCCGCGGCGAAGGGCGCGCGGGTCCAGCCGGACCGGTTCGAGCTCGCCGCCCGCTGCGTCGTCGTCAACCGCTTCCTGCTCGGCTTCCCGGTGGGCGAGACCCCCGAGCACCTGCCCGCCTCCTACCCGGACGGCGACGAGGAGCAGCTCGCCGCGCGCTGGCGGCGGGACGGGCTGCCCGTCGCGTACGAGCGCTGCGGCACCGCGCACGACCGGCCCGACCAGGTGCTCATGCCGTGGTACGGCTATTCCGTACCGCCCCCCGACCACCAGCTGGCGTTCGCCACCGCCCTCACCCGGACCGTCTCGGCCGCGATGGACATGGCCGGCGGCCGCCGGGACTCCCTGACCGGCGAACGGCCGCCGCGCCGCCCCTGGGAACGGGCCCTGAGCTGGTTCATCACCTCCTACCCGCTGCTCGGCGGCATCGCGGCCGGCATCAAACTGGTCGCAGACGCCGAACTCGCCCGCGCCCACGGCATCGCGGTCGCCGCCGTCGACACCGGGGCCGCCGAGATCTACATCAACCCGCTGCGCCGCTTCGACGACGAGGAATGGCGGTTCATCCTCGCCCACGAGATGCTGCACGCCGCCCTGCGCCACGGCGACCGCTGCGGTCCCCGCGACCCCTACCTCTTCAACATCGCCTGCGACTACGTCATCAACGGCTGGCTGACCGAGATGCAGATCGGCACCATGCCCGAGGGCCTGCTGCACGACCCCGGGCTCAGCGGCCTGTCCTCCGAGGAGGTCTACGACCGCATCGCCGGAGACCTGCGCCGCATGCGCCGGCTTGCCACCCTGCGCGGCAAGGGCGCCGGCGACATCCTCGGCGGACCGCTCGGCCCGCCCCGCGACTACGTCGACCTCGACGAGTTCTACCGCCGCGGCCTCGCCCGGGGCCTCGACCTGCACCAGCAGCAGGAGCGCGGCTTCCTGCCCGGCGGGCTCGTCGAGGAGATCCGCGCGCTCAGCCACCCGCCCCTGCCCTGGGACGCTCAACTGGCCCGCTGGTTCGACGAGTTCGTGCCGAGCCCGCAGCCCGTGCGCTCCTACGCCCGTCCCTCGCGCCGCCAGTCGGCCACCCCCGGCATCCCGCGCGCCGGACGGTACTTCCCGCCCGAGGAGATCGCCCGCTGCACCTTCGGCGTCGTCCTGGACACCTCCGGCTCCATGAGCCACACCCTGCTCGGCAAGGCGCTCGGCGCGATCGCCTCCTACGCCGAGTCCCGGGACGTACCGGCCGCCCGGGTCGTGTTCTGCGACGCGGCCCCGCACGACGCCGGCTATCTGCCGGTGACCGAGATCGCCCAGCGGGTCCGGGTGCACGGCCGGGGCGGCACCGTCCTCCAGCCCGGCATCGACCTGCTGCACCGCGCCGACGACTTCCCCGCGGGCGCGCCCGTCCTGGTGATCACCGACGGCTGGTGCGACGTCCTGCGGGTCCGGCGCGAGCACGCCTACCTGATCCCGCAGGGCGCCAGACTTCCGTTCACCGCACGCGGGCCGGTCTTCCGGGTGAGCTGAGTCGTAGAGTGATCGAATGGATCCCGCACCCCCTACGCGGGACCATACGAAAGGACTGATCGTGGCTACCACGCGCTCCGCACACACCGTCTGGGAAGGCAACCTCCTCGAGGGGAGCGGTGTCGTCAACTTCGACTCCTCCGGTGCCATCGCGGCACAGCCGGTCACGTGGGCCTCGCGCTCCCAGGACGCCAACGGCAAGACCAGCCCCGAGGAGCTGATCGCCGCCGCGCACTCCAGCTGCTTCTCCATGGCGCTGTCGCACGCCCTGAACGGCGCGGGCACCCCGCCCACCAAGCTCACCACCTCGGCCGACGTCACCTTCCAGCCGGGCGAGGGCATCACCGGTATCCACCTCACCGTCGAGGGCACCGTGCCGGGTCTCGACGAGGAGGGCTTCGCCGCCGCCGCGGCCGACGCCAAGACCAACTGCCCGGTGAGCCAGGCCCTGAAGGCCGTACCGATCACCCTGGACGCGAAGCTCGCCTGAACCCCCTCGCGCAGACCGCCCGTCGGGGCGGTCTGCGCGAAACGCGGTTCGGGCACCGGCGCGGTGGTGCGGGAGGCGGCACGATGATTCCGGGAACGGCCGGCGGTACGGCGGCACTCGACTCCGGCACCCGTGAACGGACGCGTGTCGTGGTGCTGTTCAGCCTGACCGGACGGCTGGATCCGCGCGATCCGCACCTCCCCTCGCCGGGCAGCCTCGTCGACACCTTCGACTTCGGCCGCTTCGCCCTGCACCTGACGTCCAGCGAGGCCGTCCTGCCCGTGCCGGTGCTCGTCGAGGACGTGGCCCCCGGGGAACTGCGGCTGCAGCACGGCGACCACGGCCTCGACCTCGCCTCCCTCCAGATCGCCGTCGTCGCCACCCCGCGCGGGGACGTCACCCTGGCGCTGGACTGCGGATTCGCGGGGCGGACGGCTCCCGAGGCCCTTGCTGCCTGGCTCGCCGACACCTGCTTCGACCGGGACCGGATCACGCTCGGCGAGAGCGGTCTGCTCGACGCGCTGGGCGGCCGGCTCGCCCCGCGCGAGCCGCTCGGCTTCGGCCAGAACGTCCACCAACTCGTCTTTCCCGGCGGGGACTTGAAGAGCGACCTGCTCGACGCCGAAGAGACCCGGCTGCACAGCCTGCTCAACGAGATCGTGTACCGAGGCCGGCCGTCCCCGTCCGAGCCGCCCCACCTCCGGAGGAACGGCCGCACCCTCTCCGCGCACGGCCGCGGGGTCTCCGTGCACGCCGGCTGGGCCGAGCACGTGGAGAACGGCCTGACCCTGGTCGCCGTCGGCATGATCTCCGCGCTCGCCGTCCTCCAGCGCACCCGGCTGGCCGCCTTCGAGACCATGCGCGCCAACGAACGGGCCGCGGCCGAGTCGCCGTACGAGATCCGCAGGCTGATCTCCCGGCTCTCCGAGGGGGTCAACGAACTCCAGCTGGACCTGGCCTTCGGTGTCGAGGCGTACGTCGACAGCCTGCTGATCCCGGAGACGGTCATGGAGGCCTTCCAGTCCTCGCTGCGGGACGCCCTGGGCATCCCCGCCAGCCTGGACAACTCCGCCCGCATGGTCGAGCGCCTGACCTCGGTGATCAGCGCCCGCTCGGCGGCCCTGGACGCCCAGCTCGCCGAGCGCGACGACCGCAGGGACCGTACCGTCTCGGCGCTCGTCGCCGTGGCCACCGGGATCGCGCTGCCGCCGACGCTGCTGCTCGCGTTCTTCGGGGCCAACGCCTCCAACGTGGACAACCGGCGCTCCATCTTCGACGCCCACTACCTCCCGGCCTACCTGCTGGCCTGGCTGCCCTTCATCGCCCTCGCCGTGATCGGATACCTCCTGCTCAGGCGGGTCAGCCGACGCTCCGGCCCGCTGCGGGGCACCCCGCCGGCGAACGGGCCCGCGCCGCTGCCCGCGCCACGGTCACCGGACGGGCGTCGCGAGGAGCGCCCGTCGGGGTACTCGTTCCCCTGAGCGGGGCCCAACGCGCCATTGACAAGAACGCACTCAAGTTTTGTGCTGGAGTGCGGGAAGGCTCCCTGGCGGAACTCCTGGGCGAAACTCCTGGACGGAACTCCTCGGCGAAACTCCGGGCGGAAGGGGACAGCGATGGGACGTGCGGTCGGGATCGATCTCGGGACCACGAACTCGGTGGTGGCCGTGCTGGAGGGCGGTGAACCCACAGTCGTCGCCAACGCGGAGGGGGCCAGGACCACGCCGTCGGTCGTGGCCTTCGCCAAGAACGGCGAGGTGCTGGTGGGCGAGGTCGCCAAGCGGCAGGCCGTCACCAACGTCGAGCGCACCGCGCGCTCCGTGAAACGGCACATGGGCGACGGGAGCTGGCGCTTCCCGGACCAGGGCTCGATCGACGGCACCCGGTACCGGGCCCAGGAACTGTCCGCGCGGGTCCTCCAGAAGCTGAAGCGGGACGCCGAGTCGTATCTCGGCGAGGACGTCACCGACGCGGTGATCACCGTCCCCGCCTACTTCGACGACACCCAGCGCCAGGCCACCAAGGAAGCCGGGGAGATCGCCGGCCTCAACGTGCTCAGGATCATCAACGAGCCCACGGCGGCCGCGCTGGCGTACGGCCTGGACCGGGGCGAGGAGCAGACGGTCCTGGTCTTCGACCTCGGCGGCGGCACCTTCGACGTGTCCCTGCTGGAGATCGGCGACGGCGTCATCGAGGTCAAGGCGACCAACGGCGACACCCACCTCGGCGGCGACGACTGGGACCACCGGATCGTGGAACACCTGGTCAAGCGCTTCAAGGGGCAGTACGGCGTCGACCTCGGCAACGACAAGATGGCGCTCCAGCGGCTCCGCGAGGGCGCCGAGAAGGCGAAGATCGAGCTGTCCTCGTCCTCCGAGACCACGATCAACCTGCCCTACATCACCGCTTCCGCCGAGGGCCCCCTGCACCTCGACGAGAAGCTCACCCGCGCGCAGTTCCAGGAGCTCACCGCCGACCTCCTCGACCGCTGCAAGACGCCCTTCCACCAGGCGGTGAAGGACGCGGGCATCAAGCTGGACGTGATCGACCACGTGATCCTCGTCGGCGGTTCGACGCGGATGCCCGCCGTGACCGACCTGGTCAAGGAGCTCACCGGCAAGGACCCGCACAAGGGCGTCAACCCGGACGAGGTCGTGGCGGTCGGCGCGGCCCTCCAGGCGGGTGTCATCCGCGGTGACGTGAAGGACGTGCTGCTGCTCGACGTCACCCCGCTGTCCCTGGGCATCGAGACCAAGGGCGGCATCATGACCAAGCTCATCGAGCGCAACACCACGATCCCCACCCGCCGTTCGGAGATCTTCACCACCGCGACCGACAACCAGCCCTCGGTGGGCATCCAGGTCTACCAGGGCGAACGGGAGATCGCCGCGTACAACAAGAAGCTCGGCGTCTTCGACCTCACCGGTCTGCCGCCCGCGCCCCGGGGCGTCCCCCAGATCGAGGTGGCCTTCGACATCGACGCGAACGGCATCATGCACGTCTCGGCGAAGGACCTGGCCACCGGGCGCGAACAGAAGATGACGGTGACCGGCGGCTCGGCGCTCCCCAAGGAGGACATCGACCGCATGATGCGGGAGGCCGAGCAGTACGCCGAGGAGGACCGCAACCGCCGCGAGGCCGCCGAGACCCGCAACCAGGCGGAGCAACTCGTCTACCAGACAGAGAAGTTCGTCCGGGAGAACGGCGACAAGGTCCCCGCCGACACGAAGACGGAGGTCGAGTCGGCGGTGGCGGACCTCAAGAGGCTCCTGGAGGAGAACGCCGACACCGCCCCGCTCCGCGACGGCGTCGAGAAGCTCGCCTCCGTCAGCCAGAAGATGGGCCAGGCCATGTACGCCCAGGCCCAGGCCGATCAGCAACAGCCGCCGCCCCAGGACCAGCCGACGTCATCGCCCCAGGACGAGGAGGGGGTCGTCGACGCGGAGATCGTGGACGACGACCGGAGCGAGGGAGACGCGAACGACCGCAAGGGCGGGGCCGCCTGAGGACTCGGGGACCCAGGGCCTGTCTGACAATTCCCTAGCGCACCCTCGTCGGCAGTGCGGCGCACACGGCGTCCAGGACCGACGCGTACGGGGTGCCGACCGCGGTGAGCCTGGAGCGCAGTCGCTCCAGGCCCTCCCGGTGTCCGGTGAGAAGGTCCGTGTCCCCGGTCCGGGCCGTGAACTCCAGCACCGCGGGCAGGAAGTCCGGCACCTCCTCACCGGTCAACTCCAGCCCGGCCGCGCGGAACACCTCCTTGAACCGCTTCCGGGTGCCCCCGTCCTGCCACCAGCTCAGGTACAGACTGTGCCCGTTCCCGGAGCCGAAGACGTGGTCGTAGTGCGCCGCCAGTTCCCGCGCGGGCGTCACCGCCGCGTGGTCGGCGAACGCCCGCAGCTGCGGGGCCGCCTCCCGCAGCAGCGGCAGCCGGGCGCGGAAGTCGTCGTCGGGATACGTCAGGCAGAGCGCCGCCGCCTGGTACAGCACTGCGTCCGAGGGCATCAGGCCTCCTCAGCGTCGTCGGGGTCCTCTCCAGGCGCCCACCCGCCGCCGCCCGGTGTCGGGGTGCCGGTCACGTGCGCTCCCTGTCCGCCGGCCCACGGCTCCTTCGAACCTAGGGCGGGACGCGGGAGCGCACCCGTTCACGGCACCCGTACGGGTCAGACCTTGCGGGCGACCCCCGCGTACACCGGCACGATGCCTTCCGCCTGCGCCACCACGTCCTCCGGCTCGGGACGCCAGCCGTGGACCGGGATCACCCCGGGGCCGAGCAGCTCCAGGCCCTCGAAGAACCGGGAGAACTCGGCCAGCGACCGAGGGAAGAACGGGGTGCCGCCGGCGCGGAACTGCTGGGCGGCCTTCGCGATCGCCTCGGGGCTCAGATCGGGGGTGACCTGCGACAGGATCAGGTAGCTGCCCGGGGCGAGCGTGTCGACGTACCGCCCGAGAAGCCCGTACACGTCGTCGTCGAGGTAGTGGGTGAGCGCGACCAGGGACAGGGCGACCGGCCGGGTGAAGTCCAGGGACTCGCGCGCCCGGTCCAGCAGGGTGTCGACGTCGCGGACGTCGGCCTGGACGTAGTCGGTGCTGCCCTCGGCGGAGCCGTGCAGCAGCGCCTGCGCGTGCCGGAGCACGATCGGATCGTTGTCCGCGTACACCACCTTCGCCTCGGGGGCGACGCCCTGGGCGACCTGGTGCAGGTTGGGCTCGGTGGGGATGCCCGTGCCGATGTCCAGGAACTGACGGATCCCGGCCTCCGCCGCGGTGCGCACGGCCCGGGTCATGAAACGGCGGTTGGCCCGCGCCCCGCGCAGCACCGTGCCGTCCACCTCCAGGATCCGGCGCGCCAGCGCCTCGTCCACCGGGTAGTTGTCCTTGCCGCCCAGCCACCAGTCGTAGACCCGCGCCGGATGCGGGCGGCTCGTGTCGATTCTGGGCGCGTCGGATCCGGTCATACGGTGTCGTCTCCCCTGTGTCGTGGTGGTGCTCAGAAGTCCTCGCGGCGCTCCCGCAGCAGCTTCTTCGTGCGTTCGGCCGACGCGGCCCGCGCCGACATGTGGTCCAGGACCTCCAGGTGCGTGGCGACCTCCTGGCGGGAGTCGAGGTACAGCGCGCCGGTCAGGTACTCGGTGAACACCATGTCGGGCAGCTCCGGTTCGGAGAAACGGAACAGCGAGAAGGGCGCGTACGTCCCCGGGTGCGGGCCCTCCTCGAACTCGCACACCTGGAGCGTGACTCGGTCCCGCTCGGCGAACTCCAGCAGTTTGTCGAGCTGTTCGCGCATCACGTGGGCGCGGATGCTCACCGGGCGGCGCAGCACCGTCTCGTCCATGATCGCCCACAGGTGAGGCGGGTTCGGGCGTTCGAGGAGCTTCTGGCGGGCCATGCGCAGCGACACGTGCCGCTCGATCGCCTCCGTCCCGGACTGTCCGATCGTCCCGGCCTCCATGACGGCTCGCGCGTAGTCCTCTGTCTGGAGCAGACCGGGCACGAAGTGCGGTTCGTAGGAGCGGATGATCCCGGCCGCGCCCTCCAGACTGACGTAGAGGCTGAACCACTCCGGCAGCACGTCGTGGAACCGCTGCCACCAGCCCGGCCTGTTCGCCTCCTCGGCCAGCTGGACGAACGCCTCGACCTGGTCCACGGGGACGCCGTAGGTCTCCAACAGCACCTGGACGTACGGGATCTTCAGGGCGACCTCGGCCATTTCCATCCGCCGTACGGTCGCGGGAGCCACCCGAAGGACCTGTGCGGCCTCCTCGCGCTTGAGGCCTGCGGCCTCCCGCAGTTCCTGAAGCCGTCTGCCGAGCACCACCTGGCCCACGGTCGGCGCAGGCCGCCGCTCACTCACGCCACGCCTCCCCTACGCGTCGAAGCTTGCGTGCAGTGTGCCATGTTCCGGTGCCGGTCTCACCGGTCACGCTCGCTTCCTCCTTACCTCCCGCGTCATCGACGGGCGGGCGGGGGAGCGGGATCGTGGTGCCACGGGTCCCGGGCCGGCGCACTCCGGCCCGGGGCGCGCTCAGGGCAGCAGCGCGTGCAGGTGCTTGACCGTCGCCGGATCGGCCGGGAGGAAGGTCTCGATGGCCAGTTCGGCGACGGTCACGTCCATGGGGGTGTTGAAGGTGGCCGTGGAGGAGATGAAGGACAGCGTGCGGCCCTCGTGCTCGATCCGCATCGGGAGGGCGAAGTAGGGGACGGAGCCCGCCGGTTGAGGTTCTTCGTCCTCCGACGCCTCCGGTACCGGATAGGCCGCCACCTCCTCGTACAGCGCACGCAGTCGCTCCGACCGGCGCAGGGCGATCTGCCGGCGCATCTGTTCCAGCAGATGCCCGCGCCACTCCCGCAGATTGCGGATACGCGGGGCGAGGCCCTCGGGGTGCAGGGTGAGCCGCATGGTGTTGAGCGGGGGCCGCAGCAGGGACTCCGGGACGCCGTCGAGGAGCATCGTGATCCCGCGGTTCGCTGCCACGACGTGATACGAGGCGTCGAACACCAGGGCGGGGTACGGCTCGTAGCCCTGGAGCAGCCGCTCGATCCCCTCGCGCACGGCGTCCAGGGCGGGGTCGTCCAGCGGGGTCTCGGGGAAGCGCGGGGCGTAACCGGCCGCCAGCAGCAGCGCGTTGCGCTCACGGACCGGTACCTCCAGATGCTCGGCGAGCCGCAGCACCATCTCCTCGCTCGGCCGGGAGCGTCCCGTCTCGACGAAGCTGATGTGCCGGGCACTGGAATCCGCCCGCAGCGCCAACTCCAGCTGACTGACCCGCCGTTGCTCACGCCAGGCACGCAGGAGGGGGCCGACGCCCTGGTCGGCGGGGGTGGCTGCGGCGGAGGGGGCGATCGTCATACGGACGACCGTAGTCGAGGAGCGGACGCATGGAGTGGCGAAGGACGGGTGGCTCGGTACCGCGCCCGGGTGCGGGGCAGCCTCCTGGGAGGGGCGAGCGGTGACGAGTGACCGACGTGGTGCCCGGCTCGCGGGGCGCGATCGGCCGGATCAGGGACGACACCCGCACGACCCGGCGGTCAACCGTTCTGGGGCACCGGGTCCGGATCGCCGTACTCGTCGACGACCTCGCGGCCGTAAGGGTCGCCGGCCCGCGCTTCGGCTCGACGTGACCCTCCCGGGGCCGTGACCGAACCGGGCCCGGACGGGGTCGCTGTGGCACGCTGAGGACGTACCCGCATCTCAGGAAGGACCGAGGTCATGCCCGTCGAACCGCTGTCGCAGAAGGAGATCGAGGACCGGCTCGCGGAGCTGCCCGGCTGGTCGGTCGAGGACGGCCGCCTCGCCCGCTCGTACCGGCTCGCGGACCACTTCGCCGCGACCGCGATGGTCGTGCACATCGCCCAGGTCCAGCAGGAGCTCGACCACCACTCCGACCTCACCCTCGGCTACAACACGGTCGCGCTGTCCGTGCACACCCACAGCGCGGGCGGTGCCCTCACCGAGAAGGACTTCGAGCTCGCGCAGCGGGTGGACGCCCTCGCCGCCGGTCACGGAGCCCAGTGAGGCCGTGCTCGACTACGACAAGGAGGCCGACGCCTACGACGCGAGCCGCGGCGGGGAGCCCAGGGCCGCCGCGGCCGCCGACGCGGTGCTCGGCCTGATCCCTCCGGGCACCCGGCGCCTCCTCGACGTGGCCTGCGGCACCGGGATCGTCACCCGCAGGCTCGCCGCCGCCCGGCCCGCGACCCGGGTCACGGGCGCCGACCTGACGTACGGCATGGCCCGCATGGCCGCCGTACGGCTGCCCGGCGCGGTGGTGCTGGCGGACGGCCGTGCGCTGCCGTTCCCCGACGGGGCGTTCGACGCCGTCACCAGCGTGTGGCTGCTGCACCTCCTCGACCGGGCCGAGGACGTCCGGGCCGTGGTCGCCGAGTGCGCCCGGGTGCTCCGACCGGGCGGGGTGTACGTCACCACCGTCGACAAGGCCGCCGCACACGACGTGGGCAGCGACGTCGACGCCGTTCTCGCCCCCCGACCGCGCCGCCCGGCCCCGGACGCGGCACCGCTCGTCGAGTCGTACGCCGCCGCCCACCTTCTGCACCCGGCCGGACAGGCCCGTTTCCCGGGCCGCGGTCAGGGCCGCAGCCCCCGCCGCACCGCCGCCGACCTGCGCCGCGGCTGGTTCACCCAGCTACCACCCGGCACCCCCCTCACCGAACGCTTCGCGCGCCGCCTGGAGGCACTCCCCGACCAGGAACTCCCGCGCCCGGACCCGGTGTTCACCGTCAGGGCGTTCCGCAAGGCCGGGTGAAGTCCATGGTCCAGTTGGTCACCCAGGTCTCCCCGTGGTCCACGGAGAAGGCCTGCTCCCAGCGGGCACCGGCCGACGAGATGTCCGACCACACGAACCGCACCCGCACGTCCTTCCCGTCGTGCGTGTCGTCGCCGTAGAACTCACCGCGTCCGCCCTCGAACTGCCCGATCACGGGCGGGAACAGCGTCCCGGTGCGGCTCGCCGCCCAGTGCAGGGACCACTGCTCCGTCCCCCGGTCGAAGAGCCGCAGCGTGGCGCCCTTCGCCCCGAGGTGCGGCAGGTCGATCTCGTCGATGTTCGCCGCCCCGTCGAACAGCGGCCGGCAGCGGCTGGTTCCCGGGAACTCCTCCCAACTGCCGTACGGATCCAGGAAGTCGGTGCGGCGACGGTTCACGACCGCCCATGCGCCGTGGAAGAAGTCGAAGTCGTGCGGGCTGCTCATGAGCGGTCTCCCGTGGTTCCTTCGGGCAGCGAGTCGGCCAGGTAGGCGGCCAGGTCCGGGACTTCGGGCGTGAGCAGATGCCGTACCCAGGCGTCCCGTTCGTGCAGGATCGGCGGGAGCTCCCAGACGCAGCCGATCCAGGGCAGGTCGGGCCTGACGAAGTGCGTCGGGTCGAGGTCGGGGCAGTGGAGGGCCGGCTGGCCCGCCGAGGCGCCCCGGAAGTGCAGCACGTTGTCCCACACCCAGTTGTAGGCGTTGAGGTAGGCGCCGGTGTCCGTGCCGCGGTGCAGCACGACGAAGGTCGCCGGCGGAGTGCCGTCCGGCTCCGGCAGCAGCGACGGGAGGATCTCGTACGCCGCCTTCTCGACGGCGGGTTCGATGCCGCCCGGGTCGGCGGTGACGTGGTAGCGCTTGACGTGCCGCCCGGCGACCTCGATGGGTGGCGGCACGGTGAGGAGTTTCTCGGTGAAGCTCATGACGGGACGCTAGGACCGCTTCACTGACATCCTGTGGCAGTGAAGTCTGGGATTCTGGGGTGGTGAGGTCCAGCCGTCTCGTCTCGATCCTGCTGCTGCTCCAGACCCGGGGCCGGATGACCGCCGCCCAGCTCGCCCAGGAGCTGGAGGTGTCGGTGCGCACGGTCTACCGGGACGTCGAGGCGCTGAGCACGGCCGGCGTTCCGCTGTACGGCGACGCGGGCCACGCAGGCGGCTACCGCCTGCTCGACGGCTACCGCACTCGGCTGACCGGTCTCACCGCGGCCGAGGCCGAGGCCCTGTTCCTGGCCGGAGCACCGGGGCCCGCCGCCGAGCTGGGCCTCGGTCCGGTCCTGGCGGCCGCCGAGCTGAAGGTGCGGGCCGCGCTGCCGGTGGAGCTGCGGGCGCACGCGGACCGGATCAGCGGACGCTTCCACCTCGACGCACCCGGCTGGTACGCGGCGGGCGAGGAGGCGCCGTATCTGCCGGAGGTGGCCGAGGCGGTGTGGGACAACCGCGTCCTGGATGTCGTATACCGGCGCTGGCGTGCGCCGACCGACGTCCGGCGCCGACTGGAGCCGTACGGGCTCGTGCTGAAGGCGGGCCGCTGGTACGTCGTCGCCGGTCCGGGACCGCGCACCTATCGTGTCGACCAGATCCTGGAACTCACCCTCGTGGACGAGGGGTTCAGCCGTCCCGAGGGTTTCGATCTGGCCGCCTACTGGACGGCGTACCAGCGGGACTTCCACGACCGGCTCCACCAGGGCGAGGCGGTCGTACGGCTGGCTCCGGGGGTGAGGCTGCCCAGAGCGGTAACGCACCCCACAGATCGGCACCCCACAGATCCGGACTCCACGGATCCGCACTCCACGGATCCCGACGGCTGGACCGTCGCCCGCGTCCCCATCGAGTCCATCGAGCACGCGCAGGGCGAGTTCCTGCGCCTGGGTACGGACGTCGAGGTGCTGGAACCGCCCGAGCTGCGCGCCCTGATGGCCCGAACCAGCGCCGAACTGGCCGAAAGATACGGCAACTCGACCTCGTCCAGCGGCGACTGAGGGTGCGGAACCCGTCCGTCCCCACCGCTTCGGAGGTCCACCCCGTGCAGCACCCGCAGCCGCACCTGCCCCCACACCCGCCCGCCCACCGCAGACGCCGAGTCCTCCTCTCGGCGACCACCGCCGCCGTCGCCCTCGTGGCCGCCGGTCTGACCGCCCTGTCGCCCGGCACGGCCGAGGCCGCCACCGCCCGCCAGGTCGAGAAGCTCGACCGGGGCGTGGTCAGCGTCCACACCGACGCCGGCAACCTGGTCAGCTGGCGCTGGCTCGGCACCGACCCGAACGACGTGTCCTTCAACGTCTACCGCGCCGGCACCAAGGTCAACTCGACCCCGGTCACCGGCTCCACCAACTACTTCCACTCCGGCGCGCCCGCCCAGGCCGACTACACCGTCCGTGCGATCGTCGGCGGCGTCGAGCAGTCCGACTCGGTGCACGCGGTCCAACTCCGCACCGGCTACACGGACGTGCCGATCAGCCCGCCGGCCGGCGGCACGACCCCCGACGGGGTGGCGTACACCTACGAGGCCAACGACGCGTCCGTGGCCGACCTCGACGGGGACGGAGCCCTGGACTTCGTCCTCAAGTGGCAGCCCACCAACGCCAAGGACAACTCCCAGTCCGGCTACACCGGCAACACGATCCTCGACGGCGTCAAACTCGACGGCACCCGGCTGTGGCGCATCGACCTGGGCCGCAACATCCGCTCCGGCGCGCACTACACGCAGTTCCAGGCGTACGACTACGACGGCGACGGCAAGGCCGAGGTCGCCGTGAAGACGGCGGACGGCACGGTCGACGGAACGGGCGCGGTGATCGGTAGCTCCTCGGCCGACTACCGCAACTCCAGCGGCTATGTCCTGTCGGGCCCCGAGTACCTGACGATGTTCAACGGCCTGACCGGCAGGGCGATGCAGAGCGTGGACTACGTCCCGGCCCGCGGCACCGTGTCCTCGTGGGGCGACTCCTACGGCAACCGCGTCGACCGCTTCCTCGCGGGGACGGCCTACCTGGACGGCGCCCGTCCCTCCCTGATCATGGCCCGCGGCTACTACACCCGTACGGTGATCGCCGCGTGGGACTGGCGGGGCGGCGCCTTCACCCGCCGCTGGACCTTCGACAGCAGCTCCTCGACGAACTCCGGCAAGGGGTACGACGGTCAGGGCTCGCACAGCCTGTCGGTCGGGGACGTCGACAACGACGGCAGGGACGAGATCGTCTACGGCGCGATGGCGGTCGACGACAACGGCAGCGGGCTGTGGACCACGAAGACGGGCCACGGCGACGCACAGCACCTCGGCGACCTCGACCCCGCCCACGCGGGCCTGGAGTACTTCAAGGTCTCGGAGTCGACCTCCCAGCCCGCGGAGCTGTACATCAACCCGGCCAACGGCACGGTGAACTGGAAACTGGCCGCGTGCTGCGACAACGGGCGGGGCGTCGCCGGTGACATCTGGGCCGGCAACGACGGCGCGGAGGTCTGGTCCGCGTCGGACTCCTCGATCCGCGACGAGGCGGGCGCGACGAAGGGCCGCGAGCCGTCCTCGGTGAACTTCCTGTCCTGGTGGGACGGCGACCCGGTCCGCGAACTCCTCGACGGCACCCACATCGACAAGTACGGCACCTCCTCGGACACCCGCCTGCTGACCGGCGCCTCGGTCCACTCCAACAACGGCACCAAGGCGACCCCGTCGCTGTCCGGCGACATCCTCGGCGACTGGCGCGAGGAGGTCGTCTGGCCGACCTCGTCCAACACCGCGCTCCGGATCTACTCGACCCCCGTCGAGACGACGACCAGGATCACCACGCTCCTCCACGACACGATGTACCGCACCGGCCTGGCCTGGCAGAACACCGCCTACAACCAGCCCCCGCACCCCAGCTTCTTCATCGGCGCCGGGATGCCCACGGCACCCAGGCCGACGGTGTACACGCCCTGAACACCGGTGGGTGCGTGCCCCTTCGGGGAGTCCTCGACAACCCCCGGTGCACGCACCCACCCGCGCCCCTAGCTGAAGCCGCCGCTGAAATCGCTGTTGAGCTGTGCGGAGCAGATGTTGTAGCCGCCCTGGGCCCGGCCCTTCTTCGTCCGGCCGTCGATGGTGACCGAACACTGGATGTCTCCGCCGCCCATGAGCTGAGCGGTCACCTGGTAGTAGAAGGCGTCCTCGTCGACGCTCAGCGTCTTGTTCATCGGCAGCCCCTTGCCCTGGAGGTTGGTGCCGTCGCTGCCGTAGGTGATGTCGACCCCGGCGGGAGCGGAGCCCCACACCTTGAACACCGCCTTGCCGCTGGGGGCGTTGTCGGAGTCGTCGGCCGTGTCCGCGGCCTTCGCCTTCGCCGTGGCCGTCTTGGTGACGGTCACCGTCGGCGCGGGCTCCGCCTCGGTGTCGACCTGCGCGGGGGCGGTCACCGTCACGGTGGGCGCGGGCTCGGCGGCGGCCTTCTTCCCGCCGTCACCGTTGCCCGCGGCCCCGATGCCCACGCCGAGGAGCAGGATGCCCGCGGCGACGGGGATGAGCACCCGCTTGCGCGCCCAGCCTGGCCCGGGCGCAGGCGGAAGGGGCGGAACGGGCGGTGGCCCGAAACCGGGCGGCGGAGGAAGAGGAGGCGGAGGCGGCTGGGTGTACGACATGGTCCCCCCTGAGGTCTTTCGTGGGGGATGAGCGTAACGGGAGGTGTGAAGAAGAAGTGAGGGATGTGCAGACAGGGTGATTCAGTTGTGACGTGAACTTTCGTGCGCGGCAGAGGGCGCGCACCCGAACAGGGGTGCGCGCCCTTGGTGTTCCGTTCAGGCGACCGTGCAGCTCTGGTCGCCCACCTTGAACGCGGTCGGCTTCCCGTTCGTCCCCGACCAGCTTCCCGTGAAGCCGAAGCTCACGGACGAGCCCGCGGCCACGTTGGCGTTCCAGCCGACGTTCTTCGCCGTCACCGCCGACCCGGACTGGGCGGCCTCCGCGTTCCAGGCCTGGGAAACGGTCTGGCCGTTGGGGAAGGTCCAGCCGAGTGTCCAGCCGGTCCAGGCACTTGACCCCGTGTTGGCCAGTTGGACGTCCGCCTGGAAGCCGCCCGACCACTGGTTGGTGATCTTGTACGTCACCGCGCAGGCGCCCGTCGGGGCCGGATCGGTCGGATCAGTGGGGCCACCGCCCCCGCCCCCGGTGTCGGAGGTGTCGCCGTACACGACGCCCCGGCCGTTGGTCGAGACGTACACGCGCCCGTACACCCGGGGGTCACCGGTGATCGCCCCGCCGGTCCAACCCCACTGGTGGGCGTCGTCGTTGATACGGGTCCAGCTCGCGCCCTTGTCGGTGGAGCGGAAGATGCCCCGGACCCCGCCGATCTTCGCGCTGGTGTAGAGCGTCTGGTACGACGCCCCCGGCGCCGCCTTCCCGAAGCCGATCGTGTCGGCCTGGCCGACGTTCGAGAGCTTGGTCCAGCTCGCACCGGAGTCGGTCGAGTGCCACAGGCCGTACGCCCCGTCGGTGGCCCCGCCCGCGAGCCACACATCGCCCTTCACCCCGGGCAACGCCTTGAAGCGCACGGTGTCACCGCTCGGCAGACCCGTCGCGGCCGACGCCGTGAAGGTCGCGCCGCCGTCCGTACTCAGGTAGAACTTCCCGGACTTGAAGCCGTAGAAGGTCTTCGCGTCCACCCGGTCCGACTCCACGATCGCCCCGGCCGGGATGCCGCTCGACGCGGACCACGACGTACCGAAGCCCGTCGCGTACTGCACCCCCGTGCCGTCCGGGCTCCACACGAACCGGCTGCCGTCCGACGCGGCGGCCACCGTCCCGCCCCCGCTCACGCCCGAAGGGTCGGTCCCCGCGAACCAGTTGGCCCCGTTGTCGGTCGAGAACGCGATGTGCGGGCCGGAGTCCAGGTTCCCCACCCGCACGACCGTGTTCGGGTTGGTCTCCGCGAAGTCCAGGCTCGTGGTCGTGGTGAAGTTCGGCTGGGTGTACATCATCGGCGGGACCTTGGTGAGGTCCGTGTGCCGGAAGCCGCCGATGTCCCCGAGCGCGCTCAGCAGCGGGGCTCCCGACGGCGGCGACGCCAGGTCCTGGACAGCTGTCTCCTCCAGGCCCTGCACCATCGGCTTGATGGTGAACTGGCTGCCGGAGTCCCAGTTCGTGAGGTTCTCCGTGCCGTAGACCGTCGCCCCCGTCCCGTACATCATCCGGTTCGAGTTGAACGGGTCGATCTCCAACGCCTCCGTCATCCAGCCGAGTTTGGGCGTCTGCTCGGGCGGCGACGGGTTCGCGCCCCAGGTCAGCCACGGGGAGGAGGAGACGTCCATGGTGTAGCGGTTCGCCCGGTTGGGGTACGACGTGTAGTCCCACGCCCGCGTCCAGGTCGCTCCGCTGTCCGTGGAGCGGAAGATCTGGGTGTCGGGCCACCAGGAGCTGTAGGCGGTTGTCATGACGGTCCCGGGCTTCTGCCGGTCCACTGTCAGACCGCTGAAGCCGTAGTAGGTGTCCGCCTCCGCGACCGGGCTGATGTTCGTCCAGGCACCGGTCGCCGTCGCGTACCGCCACACCTGGCCCTTGCCGCCGTCGTACGGCCCGCCCTTGTCGCTGTACGTCAGATACAGGTAGCCGTTCACCGCGTCCAGGACACCCTTGTGGGCCAGGTACCCCGTCGGCTGCCCGGCGAGCCTGCTCCAGGTCGCGCCGCCGTCCGTCGAGCGGTACACGGAGTTCTGGAGGTCGGCGACCCCGACGTAGACCGTCTGCGTCGCGCTCCCGGACGTGCCCGTCCTCTCGTCGAAGGTGACCCAGACGACGCCCTGGTTGTCGCTCGCGTAGCCGCTGGTGTCGCTCGGATCCTGCTGGTAGTTGCCGACGTTGGGGAAGTTCGCCACCTGCGACCAGTTCACGCCCGAGTCGGTCGACCGCCACAGTCCCTTGCCGCTGGGCGCCCCCAGGTACAGCACACTGTTCCTGTTCGGGTCGACGGCGAGCCGCTCACCCATGCCCCGCCCCGGCATGTTGCCGCCGAGCTTGAAGGGCAGCACGGTCTTCTGCCAGCTGGCACCCCGGTCGGAGGACCGCATGACGGCGCCGTTCTTCGGGTCCCAGCTGTTGGTGTACGTCCCGACGGCCGCGTACACCTTGTTGGGATCCACCGAGTCGGAGGCCAGGCTCACGACGCCCGTGTGCCCCCAGTCGTCCCACCCCACGGAGTCCAGCAGCGGCGTCCAGGTCTTCGAGGACTCCTGCCAGCGGTACGCCCCGCCGATGTCCGTGCGGGCGTAGGCGAGGTTCTTCTCCTTGCGGTTGAAGACGATGCCCGGCACGAATCCGCCGCCGTCGATCCGGGCGTTCTTCCAGGTGTAAGTGTCTGCGGCGAGCGAGACCTTCGCCGCGCCGCCGGCCGCCAGCGCGGGCGGCGTACCGGCGAGCAGCCCGGCCGCGAGCGCGAGCACGGCCGTGAGGATGCGGGTTCTTCGCACGGGGGGTCCTTTCCGGAAAGGGAAAGTGCGAGGGAGGGGGGTAAGCGCTTTCCGTTCGGTACGAGAGGTGCCGGGCGACCCCCAGTGCGGGAGGGGGCCGCCCGGCCGGTCGGCCCCGCCGTCAGGTGACGGGGCCTATACGCGGAGCTTTCAAGCGGTTCCGTCGGAAAGAGCGGTACGTGGTGCGCCCCTCAAGGGGCGCGGGGAACTGCGCGACCAGCCACATCGGACCCGCAGTCGAAAGACCACCCAACCCGCGGAGCGCTCGGCGGGGGCTATTCCAGAAGCTCCGCATACGAACCCATGGCCAGGGCGATGTCCGCCTGAGCCCAGAACCGGTGATACGTGAACGACGGCACCGCACCTCCGGCCAGATACGCCTCGATCTTCGACCAGGCAGGATCGTCCTCGTAGAACGACCGGATCGACTCGAAGGTCGACGACGAGTTGATCGCGTCACCGTTCGGCATCGTCCCGGTCCACCCGCTCGGCACGTAGACCGAGTCGTCGAACCGGTTGTAGTCCGCGCGCGACTCCGGAACCGCGATCCCCAGGCTGTCCTGGTAGTTGTTCCACATGCCGTCCAGCAGCGACTTCGCGGTCGAGGCGGCGGCCGTGTCACCGGACCGGTCCGCGTAGTACGTCAGCGTCTTGGCGTACGCGGCGGCCACCCCGACGTCGTTCGTGTAGTCGGCCACGGTGACGTGCAGCCCGCTGTTGGCGCCGGGACTGGACGCGTTCCAGGTGTCGGGCTGCCCCGACCACTGCAGCGTGGAGGGGATCCGGTAGGTGCCGTCCGGGTTGATCGTGGTCTTGGACAGCGCCCACTTCACCCACTTGTCGAGCACCGCCTTGGCCTGCGCGTTCCCCGTCTGCTGGTAGTACTCGGCGACCCGCTCCATCGACCAGGCCTGGAAGCCGAACCACTGGTTGGACGGCGGGTCGTGGTAGACGGGCTGCTCGTCGTAGTACATGCCGTAGAAGGTCGACTTGCCGGCCGGGGGAGTGGCATAGCGGCCCGCCCAGCTGTTGGTCGCACCGCCCGCGATGGCTCCCTCGTCGGACTGGAGCCAGCGGTAGAACTCCAGCTGCCGGGACAGCGAGGTGTTCCAGTCCGCCGCGCCCGTGGCCGACTTGGGCTTGAGGTCGGCGTAGGAGCTCAGCGCGTACGCGGCCATCGGGTTCTGGTAGCCGCCGTGTGCGTGGCTGGAGCCGATGCGCCAGGCCCAGCCCGCCGAGGTGTCGGTCGCGCCGCCCCAGGCGTAGTACCAGGAGAGCAGGTACATCGAGGAGTTCTTGCCGCTGCCGGCCGCGCAGGCTGCCGGACCGACACAGTTGCCGATCTTCTTGAAGTACTTGTCGTACATGGCGTAGCGCAGGTAGTCGCCCATCTTCGCGGCCTTGCCCACGGTCGCGGAGACGTCGGAGCCCTTGCCCTGCTCCTTCGCCCACTTGTCGGCCCAGTACGCGGCCTGCACGGCCCGCGCGTCGGCGTCCGGGGCGTTGGTGAACTTCCACTGCTTGGCGTACGAAGAGTCACCGGTGAACAGGTCCAGGTAGCCGTTCTTGCCGCCGTACTTGAAAGCGTCACACGTCGGCTGCGGCACCGTCTCCCACACCGACTCCTGCGCGCCGCGCTGGAAGGTGTTGATGTACGACGGTCCGGTGTCCGCAGGCCCCGCCTCGCACTTGCCGGGCGAGTTGCCGTAGCCGTAGACGTTGTCGACGTCCTGGAGCCAGTGCATGCCGTAGACGTCGTCGGTGCCGTACGCGCTCTTCAGCTCACCGGCGATCGGGTCCGATCCCACCGGCACCCCGGTGTCCAGCTTGGCCGGGTACTCGTTGGGGGTGTCCAGCTCGGGCGCGTAGGTGGCCGGCTTGGAGGCGTTGTAGAAGGAGTTGGTGGGCTGGTCGGCGTGGGTGGGGATCATGTACTTCTCCATGATGTCCCAGGCGCCGTTGAACTTGGACCAGTCGCCGGTCACCTTGCCGTACATGGCCTGGAGCCACAGGAGGTAGCTGTACGCCTCCGACGTGGTCTCGTGGCCGTGGTCCGGAGCCTCGACGATCAGCGTCTCGACCGAGTGGTAGGGGATGCCCTCGGGGGAGAAGTAGCCGTTCGCCGGGTTGGTGATCTTGCCGTAGAGGTCCAGGAAGCGGGCGTTGTAGGTGCCCGTCGCCGCGATCTGGGTGACGTTCACCGAGGCCTTGGCGTGTCCAGTGGCCGTCGATTCGAAGGTCGCGGCTCCCGTGCCGGAGGCGTTGGCGGTGATGGTCACCGTCTGCGCGGTGTTCCAGTTCGACGGCGTGAAGGTGAGCGAGGCGCCGCCGGTCACCGAGAGACCGGTGTTGCCGCTCGTGCGGGCGGTCGTGACGGTCACGTTGGCCGAGGGCTGCGTCGACAGCTTCACGGTGTAGGTGCCCGTCTTGCCCTGCTGGACGGCCAGTTGGGTGGCCGAGGCGACGATCGCGGGACCCGAGGCGACGGTGATGCCGACCGGGGTCGACTCGGCGGACGCGCCCAGACTGTCGTAGGCCTTCGCGAGCAGCGAATGACTGCCCACGGTCAAGCCAGAGGCCGAGAGCGAGTACGGCGATGTCGTGTCGGTGCCGAGCAGCGTGGTGTTGTCGTAGAACTCCACCTTGCTGATGGTCGCGTTGTCCGCGGCGGCGGCCGTCGCGGCGAGCGGCACGGCGGTGCCCTGGGTGTAGACCGCGCCGGCGGCCGGACTGGTCAGCACGGTGATCGGCGGCTGGTGGGCGCCGGTGCAACTGGTGCCGTTGATCGCGAAGTTGGTGGGCGCGGCATTGGTGCCGCTGTAGGTGAACTGCGCCCCGGTGGAGACGGCGGCGCCCGCGGCGATCGTGCCGTTGTAACCGGCGTCCTTGACGCTGATGTTCTGGCCGGACTGGGACCAGGTGCCGTTCCAGCCGTTGCTCAGCTTCTGGTTGCCGGCGTAGGCGTACGTCAGGGTCCAGCCGTTGATGGCGTCCGTACCGCGGTTGGTGATGGTGACGTCCGCGGTGAAGCCGGAGCCCCAGTCATTGGTCTTGTAGTCGACGCTGCACTGAACTGCCGCTGCCTGTGCGGGAGTTGAAGCCGCACTCAGCATCGCGAACGGCAGTGCCATGGCCGCCACGACAGCGGTCCACAATCGCCGGACGGTCCGGCGTCTCCTGGTGGGGGGCATTGCTGGTTCCTCCTTGTGCGGCTCGGAGAAGTCAAGGCTTGAACCAGTGGGAGCGCTCCCATAGTGAGGATGGGGGTACAAGGGGTCAAGGCTTGTGAACAGTCGAAAAGATTCGACGAATGGGGTTGAGCAAAAGTCAGTGACCCCTCTGTTCTTTGCCGTCACTTGGCGCTACCTTCCTTGACACCAGTGGGAGCGATTCCATCAGTCGACGCGTCCGTCACGGCGCGCTGATCTGCAAGGAGTCGCTCATGCGACACCCCCCGCGTTCAGTACTTTTAGCCGTAGCCGGCGCGGTCGCCCTTGTGGGGTCCGTGATGGTTCCGGCGGTCACGGCGTCCGGCGCCGCACCTGCCTGCTCGGTGGAGTACACCGTCACCAGCCAGTGGGACAGCGGCTTCCAGGGGGCCGTGAAAATCACCAACAACAGCGCCGCCGTCAGCAGTTGGAGCCTCTCCTTCGGCTTCACCGGCGGTCAGAAGCTCACCCAGGGCTGGAACGCGAAGTGGTCCCAGTCCGGTACGACGGTCACCGCTGCCAACGAGAGCTACAACGGCTCCCTGGCCACCGGAGCGAGCGTCAGCGCCGGATTCATCGCGTCCTGGTCCGGGAGCAACGCCGTACCCACGTCGTTCAAGCTCAACGGCACGGCCTGCAACACGGACACCGAACCCACACCGGACCCCACGGACCCCCCGCCGGGACCCGGTGACGGCACACCCCCCGCACTGCGCGTGGCCGGCAACAAGCTCGTGGACGCGGGCGGCACCACACGCCGGCTCCTCGGCGTGAACCGGTCCGGCGGCGAGTTCATGTGCGTCCAGGGCCGCGGCATCTTCGACGGACCGGTCGACGACGCCTCGGTGAAGGCGATCGCCGACTGGAAGGCCAACACGGTCCGCATTCCCCTGAACGAGGAGTGCTGGCTGGGCCTCGCCAACATCAACCCGGCCTACGCCGGTGCGAACTACATCAACGCCGTCAAGGGCCTGGTCGCCAAGGTCAAGGCGCACGGCATGACCCCCGTGGTCGAACTGCACTGGACCTACGGGCAGTACACCGGGAACTCCGCCGGCTGCACCGACGTGCACGCCAGTTGCCAGAAGCCGATGCCCGACATGCAGTACACGCCCTCCTTCTGGGCGTCGGTGGCCAACACCTTCAAGAGCGACCCCACCGTAGTCTTCGACCTGTTCAACGAGCCCTACCCGGACCGCGCCACCACCACGACCACCCAGGCGTGGCAGTGCTGGCGGGACGGCGGCAGCTGCCCGGGCATCGGGTACGAGGTCGCCGGCATGCAGGATCTCGTCGACAGCGTGCGGGGCACCGGCGCCACCAACCTGATCCTGGCCGGCGGGATCACCTGGTCGAACGACCTCAGCCAGTGGCTGACGTACAAGCCCACCGACCCGGCGGGCAATCTCGCCGCCGCCTGGCACGTGTACAACTTCAACGCCTGCTCGAACGAGAGCTGCTGGAACTCCACGCTCGCCCCGGTGGCCGCACAAGTGCCGCTGGTGGCAGGGGAGATCGGCGAGAACACCTGCTCCCACGGATTCATCGACCAGGTCATGAAGTGGTTCGACGCCCGCGGCCTGTCGTATCTCGGCTGGACCTGGAACACCTGGGACTGCTCCTCCGGGCCCGCCCTGATCAGCGGCTACGACGGCACACCCACAGCGTTCGGCACCGGGTTGCGTGACCATCTGCGTGCCCTGAACGGATAACACCGCTCAAACGCACAGCACCCGCTCGACGCACAGCACCCGCTCGACGGACAACACCCGCGAACGAGAAGGAAACCCGCACTCATGAGTCGTACGAGAACAGCGCTCCTCGCTGCCATGGCGCTCGTCGCCGGGGCCTCCGGGACCGCGCTCGCCGTGGCCCCCGGGGAGGCCGGCATCGCCGCGATCCCCTGCACCGTGGACTACAAGGTGCAGAACCAGTGGGACACCGGCTTCACCACCGCCGTCACGATCACCAACAACAGCGCCGCCAAGTCGAGTTGGTCGCTGAAGTGGTCGTACGCCGGAAACCAGAAGGTCACCAACTTCTGGAACTCCAAGATCAGCCAGAGTGGTACCGCCGTCACCGCCACCAACGAGAGCTACAACGGCACGCTGGCCACCGGTGGTTCGGTCAGCTTCGGCTTCCAGGGCACCTACAGCGGCAGCAACGCCGTCCCGGCCACCTTCACCCTCGACGGCGTGACCTGCAACGTCGACGACGGCGGCAGCGGACCGACGAACCCACCGGACCCCGGTGGCGGCACCAAGGTCGACAACCCGTACGCGGGCGCCAAGGTGTACGTGAACCCCGAGTGGTCCGCGAAGGCCGCCGCCGAGCCCGGTGGCAGCAGGATCTCCAACCAGCCCACCGGCGTGTGGCTGGACCGGATCGCCGCGATCAACGGTGTCAACGGCGGGATGGGGCTGCGCGCCCACCTCGACAAGGCCCTGGAGCAGAAGGGCAGCGGCGAGCTCGTCGTCCAGCTGGTCATCTACAACCTGCCCGGCCGTGACTGCGCGGCGCTCGCCTCCAACGGCGAACTCGGCGCCACGGAGATCGACAAGTACAAGACGCAGTACATCGACCCGATCGCCGCGATCCTCGCCGACCCCAAGTACGCCTCGCTGCGGATCGTCAACACGATCGAGATCGACTCGCTGCCCAACCTCGTCACCAACGTGTCGCCGCGGGCCACCGCCACCGCCAACTGCGACACGATGAAGGCCAACGGCAACTACATCAAGGGCGTCGGCTACGCCCTGAACAAGCTCGGTGACGCCCCCAACGTCTACAACTACGTGGACGCCGGACACCACGGCTGGATCGGCTGGGACGACAACTTCTCGGCGACCGTCCAGACCATCAAGCAGGCGGCGACCGCCGAGGGCGCCACCGTCAACGACGTGCAGGGCTTCATCACCAACACCGCCAACTACAGCGCGCTGAAGGAGCAGTACTTCACCATCAACGACTCCGTGGCCGGCAAGTCCGTGCGCGAGTCGAAGTGGGTGGACTGGAACCGCTACACCGACGAGCTCTCCTTCGCCCAGGCCTTCCGCCAGGAGGCCGTGAACCAGGGCTTCGCCTCCGGTGTCGGCATGCTGATCGACACCTCCCGCAACGGGTGGGGCGGCTCCGCCCGTCCGACCGGGCCCGGCGCGACCACCGACGTCGACACCTACGTCAACGGTGGCCGCATCGACCGGCGCATCCATGTCGGCAACTGGTGCAACCAGGCCGGGGCCGGTCTCGGTGAGCGTCCCAAGGCCTCCCCGGCCGCCGGGATCGACGCCTACGTGTGGATCAAGCCCCCGGGTGAGTCCGACGGGTCCAGCTCCGCGATCCCGAACGACGAGGGCAAGGGCTTCGACCGGATGTGCGACCCGACGTACACCGGCAACCCGCGGAACAACAACAACATGTCGGGTGCGCTGCCGAACGCTCCGCTGTCGGGGCACTGGTTCTCGGCGCAGTTCCAGGAGCTCATGAAGAACGCGTACCCCGCGCTCTGAGTGGATGCGGGGGGCTGTGCGATGTCGGCCACGGGTCCGTTGTGGCTGGTCGCGCAGTTCCCCGCGCCCCTAAAAGCACTACGCCGCCCGGGGTCTGGTCAGTTCTCCTCGGCCAGGCCCCGGCGGATTGCGAACTCCACCGCCGAGTAGTCGCCGTCGGCGCGATCCAACTCGTAGGGCTCTGCCGGAAGAAGCGGAGGCTGCGCCATGAAGCGGGGCCTCGTGCCGTGGTGGGGCTGGGCCGCGTGGACCAGGAAGGGGTGGCAGAGGTAGACGTCGCCCGGGACACCGGTGGCGTGGGCGAGCGGACGGTGGGCCGAGGCTTGGTCCACCTTCGGGCCCAACTCCAGGAAGGACGCGCCCTGTTCGCCGTACGGCTCCAGGACCGGCGGTACGTCGAGATGGGAGCCGACGCGGATACGGGTGGGGGCGTCCTGCTCGGTGACCTCGCTGAACAGGAACAGCATCAGCAACGCGCGGTCCCTGGAGCGCAGGTTGGTGTGGTACATGCCGGCCTGCGCGTCCTCGGGAAGGTAACTGCCCTCGATGTGCCAGCCCGCGTCGTCGGGTTCCGCCGCGTGCGGAAACCGCAACGGGAAACTGCCCAGCGAGTAGCGGGAGTGCCAGCGGTTCTCGCCCACCAGCAGGTCGAAGGCCTCATGCAGCACCGGTGAGTTCACGGCCGCCGCGAACGGGCCCTGCGCCATGTCGGCCACCCAGACCACGGGGTCCTTCCAGGAGGCCGGGTCCTCACGGTCGTAGCCCGTCTCCCGCCACAGCAGCGACGCGCAGTGCTGGGCGACGCGGGGCGGGAAGGCGCCCTCGATCTTCACGAAGCCGTCTTCGAGGAAGCGCTCCACCAGTTCGTCGTGCATGCGGGTCATGGTGGTGGATGTGCCGCGCCGGCGCATCCCATTTTCTTTGCGCCCGCTTTGCCGTCATTTTTGCTGTCACGGCAACATCGCTGGCTCTTCGCGGTGCGTCGGCGCACGCTGGTCGCATCCCGAGGAGAGGCTGGCCCCATGGCGCACAACCACCACCACAACGGCACCCACGACCATGGTCACGACCACACCGACATCGACTGGTCCAGGATGGCCGAGCACCTGGAGACCCAGGCGGAACTGTTCACACCCCTGTACGAGCGGGCCCTGGCGTGGCTCGGGCACAAACAGACCGAGCCGGGGCTGATCGTCGACGCGGGGAGCGGGCCCGGGGTGCTCTCCTGTCTGCTCGCGGAGGCCTTCCCGGGGGCCCGGGTCGTCGCCGTGGACGGGGCCGAGCCCTTGCTGGAGCGGGCCCAGGACCGGGCCGCGCGACTCGGTCTCGCCGACCGCTTCGGCACCCTCGCCGGTGAACTGCCCGGGATCCTCGACGAGTTGGACTACCCCGCCGACCTGCTGTGGGCCAGCCGGAGCCTGCACCACCTGGGCGACCAGCGGGCCGGGATCGCCGCGTTCGCCTCGCGGCTGGCGCGCGGGGGCACGCTGGCGCTGATGGAAGGCGGCCTGCCGGCCCGGTTCCTGCCGCGGGACATCGGCCTCGGGCGCCCGGGGCTCCAGGCGCGGCTCGACGCGCTGGAGGAGGAGTGGTTCGCCGGCATGCGGGCGGGGCTCGCCGACTCCGTCGCCGAGGTCGAGGACTGGCCCGCACTGATGGCCTCCGCGGGCCTCCGGCACACGGGCACGCGCAGTTTCATGCTGGACCTCCCGGCACCGACGACGGACCGGGCCCGGACCTACATCGCCGCGTCGCTGGGACGGTTGCGGGAGGTCTTCGCGGAGCAGCTGGACCCGGACGACCGGGAGACGCTCGACCGGTTGCTGGACCCCGAGGACGCGGCGAGCGTGCATCGGCGGGCGGACGTGTTCCTGCTGGCGGTGCACACGGTGCACACCGCTGTGCGGACCGGGTGACACCGCCCCGCCCGGGCACTTGACTTCGAGAACGCTCCAACTGATGTACTCCCTGCCATCCACAGGAGCACAGCGGAACACAGGGGGAAGCCATGTCCGACGCACCGGTCGCGCTCATCACCGGCGGTGGCAGTGGTATCGGCGCCGCGGTCGCGCGGCAGCTGCTCGACGCGGGGCACCGGGTGGCCGTCACCGGCCGGGGGGAGGCGCGGCTCAGGGGCTTCGCCGAGGAACTCGGTGAGCCGGACGGTCTGTTGACCTTCGTCGGCAATGCCGCCGAGTACGGGGACGTCAGGGCCGCCGTCGACGGCACACTCAAGGAGTTCGGGCGGCTGGACACCGTCATCGCCAACGCCGGCTTCGCCACGCACGACACCGTGGCCGCCGGCGACCCGGCCGGCTGGAGCGAGATGGTGCTGACCAACGTCCTCGGCCCCGCGCTCCTCATCCGCGCCTCCATCGACGCGCTCAAGGAGACCCGCGGCCGGATCGTGCTGATCGGCAGCGTCGCCGGGTTCGTCCACGGGCCCGGCAACATCTACGGGGCGACGAAGTGGGCGGTGACCGGGCTCGCCGAGAACGCCCGGCGTGAGGTGACGGAGTTCGGCGTCGGGGTCACCCTGGTCGCCCCGGGGCGCGTGGAGACGCCGTTCTGGGACAGCTACGGCAGCCTGCCGCCCGGCCACCTGCTCACCGCGGACCAGATCGCCGACTCGGTGGTGTGGGCCGTACGGCAGCCGGAGGGCGTCGACATCAACACCGTGGTCGTACGGCCGATCGGGCAGCCCGTCTGACCCGCGGGGTCATGCACGGTCCGGCTGATGCCGGACACACGACGGCCGGCGGTGGCCCCCTGCGACAGGGGCCCACCGCCGGCCGAACCGCTGTGCCGTCAGGCGGCGTTGAACGTCGACGGGTCCGGGCCGAGGCGCCGGTCCTCGTTGAGCGCGCTGATCGCCGCCAGGTCCTCGGTGTCCAGGCTGAAGTCGAAGACCTCGATGTTCTCCTTGATCCGCGAAGGGGTCACGGACTTCGGGATCACGACATTGCCGAGCTGGAGGTGCCAGCGCAGCACGATCTGGGCCGGGGTGCGGCCGTGCTTCTGGGCGATGGCCACGATGGCCGGGACCTCAAGGAGGCCCTTGCCGGAGCCGAGCGGCGACCAGGCCTCGGTCGCGATGCCCTGCTCCGCGTGGTACTCGCGGGCCGCGTGCTGCTGGAGGTGCGGGTGCAGCTCGATCTGGTCGACGGCCGGGACGACGGACGTCTCCTCGATCAGCCGCCGCAGGTGCTCGGGCTCGAAGTTGGAGACGCCGATCGCCTTGATCCGGCCGTCGGCGTGCAGCTTCTCGAACGCCTTGTAGGTGTCCACGTACAGGTCGCGGGAGGGCGTCGGCCAGTGGATCAGGTACAGGTCCAGATAGTCCAGGCCGAGCTTGTCCAGCGAGGTGTCGAAGGCGCGCAGAGTCGCGTCGTAGCCCTGGTCGCTGTTCCAGAGCTTGGTGGTGACGAAGATGTCCTCGCGGGGCACCCCGGACGCCGCGATGGCCTTGCCGGTGCCCTCTTCATTGCCGTAGATCGCCGCTGTGTCGATGCTGCGGTACCCGGCCTCCAACGCCGTGCTGACCGCGCGCTCCGCCTCGGCGTCCGGCACCTGCCAGACGCCGAAGCCCAACTGGGGCATCTCGACGCCGTTGTTGAGGATGATCGGGGGGACCTTGCTGCTCACGAGCTCTTGATCCTTACGGTTGTCGTCAGGTGGTACTCCCATCGTCAACGATCACGGGCCGTGATGCATTCCTGACCGCGGAATCCGTCCGAACTGACCCGCCGGTCAGCAGCCGATGGCTGAAATTGGCCGGAAATGCATCCGATCTCTTCGGTACAGACCATTGACCGCTGACGGTCCTGCCGCGACTCTGGATCGCGCCAACCGAGCGGAATTCTGAACTCAGTTCACGTACATGAATCCGCGTTGGCTTTCATCCGATGTTTCCCGTGTCTCCTGACTCACGGAGAGGGAGGAACATGAGACGCCGTCGTCTGCGTACGGCACTGACGACCCTCGCGCTCGCCGCCGTGACCCTGGTCACCGTGCCGGCGGCCGCACCCCCGCCCACCGGCCCCTCCACCGCCCAGGGCCCGGACCGGGACTGGTCCGTCGCCATGGTCGACTCCACCATGGCCCGCTACACGCCGAGCACCATCGGAGGCTGGTCCTACCCGGTCGGCCTGTATCTCTACGGCCAGTACCTCACCTACCGGCGCACCCACGACGCCCGCTACCTCGCGTACATCAAGAGCTACGTCGACCGGTTCGTCGGCGCCGACGGCTCCATCGGCCAGTCCTTCAACAGCCTGGACAGCATGCAGGCCGGCCGGCTGCTGGTGATCCTCCACCACGAGACGGGCGAGGCCCGCTACCGGACCGCCGCGCGCAAGATCCTCGACCGCCTCGCCACCTACCCGCGCACGGACGACGGCGGCTTCTGGCATGCCGACACCGCGAGCCGCGCCCACCAACTCTGGTCGGACGGCGTCTACATGGTGAACCCGTTCCTCGTCGAGTACGGCGCGGAGTTCGGCGAGAGCGGGAGCACGGACGCCGAGGCGGTACGTCAACTCGCGGTCTACGGCGGCCATCTCCAGGTCGCGAACGGGCTGCTGAGACACGCCTACGACGAGTCGAAGAGCGTGAGCTGGGCCGATCCGGACACGGGGCTCGCCCCCGAGCACTGGTGCCGGGCGGTCGGCTGGTACTCCATGGCGCTCGTCAATGTCCTCGACGCCGTCCCGGCGGACCAGCCCCGTCGTCCCCGGCTCCTCGCCATCCTGCGGAAGCTGGCGGCCGGCCTGGAGAAGTACCAGGACCCGGCGACCGGCCGCTGGTTCCAGGTGATCGACAAGGGCGGCCGGAGCGACAACTGGACCGAGACGTCCTGCTCCAGCATGTTCACCTACGCCCTCTCGCGCGGCGCCGAGCGCGGCTATCTGGCCCCGCGCTACGCCGCCGTGGCCCGGCGCGGCTACCAGGGCGTCCTGGCGAAGCTGTCGGTCGGCTCCGACGGCCGTACCGAACTCGCCGACATCTCGGTCGGCACCAACGTCGGCGACTACGCGTACTACGTCGCCCGTACCCGGGCCGTCAACGACTTCCACGGCCTGGGCGCCTTCCTGATCATGAACGAACAACTGCGAGGTGATTAGTGTCATGAGCACATCACGAAGGGTGCTGCTGGGCGCCGCGCTGGGCGGTGCCACGGCCGCCGCGGTCGGTCTGCCGACCGCGACCACCGCCCACGCCGCCTCCTGGCAGCAGAAGTGGGCCCCGTCCGCGAGCGGTGACGGCCTGGGCGCCTTCGAGACGATCGAGGACGACCGCGCCGACTCGCACCCCGGCGGTCGGCCGCACATCTACGCCACCGGCAACAACTGGCGGTTCGACATGCACACCGTCGACCGCGACACCTCCACCGACCGCCAGCGCCAGGAGGTCACCGGGCTCCGCAACGGCAGCGGCGGCAACTACCTGAAGTGGACCAAGGGCCAGACCTGGCGGCTCACCTACTCGATGTACATCCCGAGCTCCCTGAAGGCGACCACGACCTTCACCCACATCATGCAGATGAAGCAGCCCGGCAGCGGCACCTCGCCGATCGTCGTGCAGTCCCTGCGCCGGGTGAACGGCAAACAGACCATCGAGCTGAAGCTCGCCATCGACGACATCCTCGTCGGCCGCACCGACCTGGACCCGCTGCACGACAAGTGGACCGACGTCGACTTCCAGATCAAGGTCGGCGACGGCTCGGCCGGTTCGGTCCGCTGGATCCTGAAGTCCGGCGGCTCGACCGTCATCGACGCGTCCAAGACCGGCGTCGACACCTTCCTGGCCGACCGCGTCCGCCCGAAGTGGGGCATCTACCGCTCCCTCGGCGACACCTCCGGCTCCCTCCAGAACACCTACCTGCTGCTCACCAACCTGCGCGGCTACCAACTCGTCTGAGGAGCCGGCACCTTGACACCCCCCACCACTGCTCCACGCGCGCGAGGGGCGGCGATCGTCCTCTTCGTCGTCGCCCTCGTCCTCGGACTCGGCCACCCTGCGGCCCCGGCCACCCCGCGGGGCCCGTCCCCGGCCGCCGCCGTCTTCGACGTACGCGACTACGGCGCCAAGGGAGACGGCTCCGCCAACGACACCCCCGCCGTCAACAAGGCGATCACCGCGGCGAGTTCGGCGGCGGGCGGCGGAGTCGTGCGCTTCCCGCCCGGTGACTACAAGTCGAAGAACACCATCCACATGAAGAGCCATGTGACGCTCCGGCTAGACAAGGGCGCCACCCTCCAGGGCTCCAGCGCCGACACCTACGACAAGGCCGAGTCCAACCCGTACGACGCCTACCAGGACTACGGGCACAGCCACTTCCGCAACGCGATGATCCACGGCGACCGGCTGACCGACATCGGCTTCGTCGGCGAGGGCGTCATCGACGGCATGGGCAACCTGATCACCGGCAACCCCAAGTCCGGCGAGGCCGACAAGATCATCTCGCTGACCCGGTGCGACGGACTCACGATCGGCGACGGCCTCACCCTCCGCCGCGGCGGCCACTTCGCGGCGCTGATCAACGGCTGCACGAACGTCACCTCGGACCACCTGACCATCGACACCGCGAGCGACCGTGACGGCTGGAACATCATCTCCACGACGAACGTCACGGTGACCAACGCGAACATCAGGGCCAACGACGACGCCCTGGTCTTCAAGAGCGACTACGCCCTCGGCGCCAAGCTCCCCAACGGCCACGTCCGCGTCAACGACAGCTTCCTGTCGGCCCGTTGCTGCAACGCCCTCATGTTCGGCTCGGAGACCTGCGGCGACTTCTCGGACTACCGGTTCGAGAACATCCGGATCGACGGCGCCGACAAGTCCGGCCTCGGCATGGTGTCGATGGACGGCGCGAAGATCTCCGACGTCCACTACCGCGACATCACGATGACGAACGTGCACTCGCCGATCATGCAGAAGATCGGTACGCGAAAGCGGTGCGGAAACAGCCCCGGGGTCGGATCGACCAGCGACATCACGTACGACGACATCACGGCCACCGGCAGCAGCCCGTCCTTCAGCCCGACCCTGTGGGGCGAGACCGGCCACCGCATCAAGGGCGTGACCTTCACCAACGTCGACATCACGGTCCCGGGCGGCTCCGGCACCATGTCCACCGGTGTGCCGGCCAACGACCCTAACGACTACAACCCCAAGGCCATCGGCACCCGGCCGGCCTACGGCTGGTACCTCCACAACGCCGACGACATCCGGTTCACCGACAGCTCGGTGAAGTTCGCCGCGGACGACGGCCGCCCGGCGTTCATCGTCAACGCGGCCGACGGCATCCGGCTCACCCGGTTCACCGCGCAGAAGGGCTCCGGCTCCCCGTACGACGTGGGCCTCCAGGACGCCACCGGCGTCTGCCTGACGGACAGTCACAACACCTCCGGGGGCGCCCTGCGGATCTCGGGAAGCCAGGACTGCGGCAGTACGGCAGTGAAGCCGCTCGACCTCGAGAACCCCCGCCAGGACTTCCTGCGCGACTCCGTCGGCGGCCTCTTCCTGCACTGGGGCCTGCGCACCGCACCGGCCCACACCAGCTGCACCGCCTGGGAGAACGACGTCACGAACGGGGGCTGGAGTCCCGACTACTGGGTCAAGGAGGCCCAGAAGCTGCACACCCAGTACCTCGTCCTGGCCAGCTTCCACAGCCGCCTCGGCTACGCCCGCCCCTGGCCTTCCAGGATCCCCGGCTCCTGCTCCACCGAGCGGGACTTCCTCGGCGAGCTGATCACCGCCGCCAAGGCCAAGGGCATGAAGGTCATCCTCTACATGACCAACGACCCCCAGTGGCACGACGAGGGCGGCCACGAGTGGCTCGACTCCGCCGCCTACTCCTCCTACAAGGGCAAGAACGTCGACCTGACCACCAACGACGGCTTCGGGCAGTTCAGTTATGACAACTTCTTCGAGGTCATGGACCGCTATCCCGAGCTCGGCGGCTTCTGGATCGACAACGACAGCTCCTACTGGGAGAGCCACGACCTCTACCGGCAGATCTACGACAAGCGCCCGAACTACACGCTCAGCAACAACAACGAAGACACGCCGATCATGGACATGATCAGCAATGAGCAGAAGACGGGCATGACCCCGGCCTACGACTACCCGCAGGCCGTCTACACCGCCCAACCCCGCCTCACCGAAGCTGACTTCAAGCTCCCGTCGACCGGTGCCTGGTGGTACAGCGGCTCGGACCCCTCCGTCGACCGCGCGCTCACCCTCGGCCGCCTGATCACCAACGCGGGCTCCTCGGTGAAGGCGCTGATGGCGGAGACCGCCCAGGTCAACGGCACGTTCCCGGCCAACCAGGCCGCCTTCAACACCTTCGCCGACTCCTACCTCGACCCCATCTGGGAGTCCCTGCACGGCACCGAGGGCGGCGGCTACCTGTACGGCGGCCTCAAACCCGGCGCCTGGAACGACGGCGCCTACGGCGTCACGACCATCGCGAAGGCCGACGCCGACCGGCAGTACGTGCACGTCCTGACCCCGCCGAGCACCAGCACCCTGCGCGTGCGGGACAACGGCTACCGCATCGCCTCGGTCACCAACCTCCGTACCGGCAAAGCCGTTTCCTGGTCCCAGTCCGGCGGCGTGCTCACCCTGACCGGCCTGGGCGACTGGGACCCGTACGACACCGTCTTCAAGGTCACCACCGCCGGCCGCCAGGGCATCCTCACCGGCGTCAAGGTGAGCGCGAGCGCCTCGGCGAGCGGGCACACGGGCCAGGCCGCCGGTGACCGCGACTACCTCACCTACTGGGACAGCAACAAGACGCTGCCGGTGAACCTCACCTTCGACCTCGGCTCGGCGAAGAAGGTGCAGTACCTCGGCCTCAACCAGCGCGAGGACTCCGTCGCCTACGCCCGCTCGGACACCGAGCAGTCCGCGCGGATCAAGGACTACAAGGTGTACCTGAGCAATGACGGCTCGACCTGGGGGAGCGCGGTCAAGACCGGTCAGCTGCCAAGTCGGCGCGGAATCCAGGGCATTGACCTGACCGCCGCCAACGCCCGCTACGTCCGCCTGGAGGTCGACACCACCTGGGCCGCTGCCACCGACACCACCCGCTACAAGCGCCTGCGCATCGACGAGGCGTGGATCGGCACGTCGTACGCCACACCCGCGAACGGGGGACAGTCATGATCCGTGTCAGATCGCTCACGGCCACGGTGGTCGGCCTGCTCCTCGCCGCGATGGTGCCGCTCATGAGCAGCGCCCATCCGGCGGCCGCCTCCGACAACGGCCAGTCCGTCCGGCCCGCCATGGGCTGGTCCAGCTGGAGCTTCGTGCGCCGCACGCCCACCGAGGCGAAGATCAAGGCGCAGGCCGACGCCCTGGTCGCCAATGGCCTCAAGGACCACGGCTTCGTGTACGTCAACCTCGACGACTTCTGGCAGAAGTGCGACTCCGACGGCTTCGTCGTCGACTCCTACGGCCGCTGGACCGTCGACTCCGCCAAGTTCCCCTCCGGCATCAAGGCCCTCGCCGACTACATCCACTCCAAGGGCCTGAAGTTCGGCTTCTACGTCACGCCCGGCATCGCGAAGAACGCCGTGCTGAAGAACACGCCGATCGAGGGCACCCCGTACCACGCGAAGGACATCGCGGACACCTCGAAGACCGAGAAGAACTACAACTGCAAGAACATGTACTACATCGACTACTCCAAGCCGGGCTCCCAGGAATTCGTCAACTCGTGGGCCAAGCAGTTCGCGTCCTGGGGTGTCGACTACCTGAAGATCGACGGGGTGGGCAGTGCCGACATCCCCGACGTCCAGGCCTGGGACAAGGCACTCAGGGCGAGCGGACGGTCCATCAACTACGCGCTCTCCAACAACCTTCCGATCGCCGACGCCACCACCTGGCGCAAGCTGGCCAACAGTTGGCGCACCCAGGGTGACGTGGAGTGCTACTGCGGACCCGGCTCCAACGGCAGCGGCTATCCGCTCACCGACTGGTCCCACGTCTCCAAGCGCTTCGACTCGGCCGCCTCCTGGCAGCCGTACGCCGGACCGGGCGGCTGGAACGACCTGGACTCACTGGAGATCGGCAACGGCGACCAGGTGGGCCTGGCCGCCGACCAGCGGCGCTCCCACTTCACCCTGTGGGCGATGGCGGCCTCACCCCTGCTGCTCGGCACCGACCTCACCCACCTCGACTCCGTCGACAAGGCGATGCTGACCAACGACCGGCTGATCGGCGTGGACCAGGACGGGGTCGCGGCCAAGCGGATCGTCAACAGCGGTGTGCGCCAGGTCTGGAGCAAGAAGGAGAGCGACGGCCAGTACGTCGTGGCCCTGTTCAACACCGGCACCTCGGGCAACGCGACCGTGAGCGTGGACTGGTCGCAGGTCGGCTTCACCGGCCCCGGTGACGTCACCGACCTGTGGTCCGGCGCGCACAAGGGCGTGATCGCAAACTCCTACAGCGCGACCCTGCGCCCGGGCGAGACCCGGCTCATCCGCGTCAAGCCCGTCAACTCCCTGAAGGCAGCTGCTGCTTCACCGGGCATGGCCGTCGCCCCCTACGAGTACCTCGGCTGGGGCAGCCCCCAGAACCCCACGGCCGTGATGTCCGCGACCGGCGTCAAGTGGTTCACGCTCGCCTTCATCCTCTCCGACGGCACCTGCAACCCGAAGTGGGACGGCTCCCGCCCGCTCACCGGCGGCGACGACCAGGCGAAGATCAACGCGATCAGAGGGGCCGGCGGGGACGTGATGGTCTCCGTGGGCGGCTGGAGCGGTGCGAAGCTCGGCGAGAAGTGCTCCAGCGCCTCGGCGCTCGCCGGCGCGTACCAGAAGGTGATCAACGCCTACCAGCTGAAGGCTTTCGACATCGACATCGAGAACACCGAGTGGTCCAACGCGACCGTACGGCAGCGGGTCGTCGACGCGCTGAAGACGGTCAAGGCGAACAACCCGGGCCTGAAGACCGTCATCACCTTCGGCACCACGACCAGCGGCCCCGACGCCACCGGCGTCGACATGATCAAGCGGGCCGCCAACTCGGGCCTGGCGAACGACGTGTGGTGCATCATGCCGTTCGACTTCGGCGGCGGCACCACGAACATGGGCACCCTCACCACCCAGGCCATGGAGGGCCTCAAGGCCCGCGTCAAGTCGGCCTACGGCTACAGCGACGCCACCGCCTACGCCCACATCGGCCTGTCGTCGATGAACGGCAGGACCGACGACTCCGGTGAGCGTGTCCGCGTCGCCGACTTCAAGACCATGCTCGCCTATGCCCAGCAGCACCACATCGGGCGCCTCACCTACTGGTCCGTCAACCGCGACCGCCCCTGCGGCTCGGGCACCGACGGCGACGCGTGCAGCGGCGTGACGCAGCAGCCGTACGACTACCTCAAGGTCTTCACCCAGTACACGGGCTGAAGGGAACATCCGTGAAGAACAGCAGACTTCTTCCCTACGGCCTCGCCGCCGCCCTCGCTCTGCCGCTCGCCGGCCTGAGTCAGGGCAGCGCGCTCGCGGCCACCGACTACCAGGCCGAGGACGCGACCGTCGTGCAGGGCACGGTGGCCACCAATCACACCGGTTACACGGGCACCGGCTTCGTCGACTACACCAACGTCCAGGGCTCGTACGTGGAGTTCACGGTCAGCGCGGCCTCCGCGGGCACCACGGCGGTCACCTTCCGCTACGCCAACGGGACCGCCACCGATCGCCCCATGGACCTCTCCGTGAACGGTACGGTCGTGTCGCCGGCCGTCTCCTTCCCGGCCACCGCCGACTGGAACACGTGGGTCACCAAGACCGTCAACCTTCCCCTCACCGCGGGCTCCGCGAAGATCCGCGCGACCGCCACCACCGCCGCCGGAGGCCCCAACCTCGACCGCATCGGCGTCGACGCGGCCACCGACTCCCAGGCCCCGAGCCGCCCCGGACAGCCCAGTTGCTCCGACATCGGCGAGAACGCGCTCACGCTGGCCTGGGGCGCCGCCACCGACAACGTGGGTGTGACGGCGTACGACCTCTACGAGCACGGCAACAAGATCGGTGAGGCGTCCGGCGGTTCGACCAGCAATGTAATCACCGGCCTCACCCCCGGCACCACCTACAACCTGACCGTCATCGCCCGAGACGCGGCAGGCAACACCTCACCGGCGAGCCCCGTCGTCGACTGCACCACCAAGCCCAGCTCCGACACCACCCCGCCGACCAAACCCGGCACCCTGTCCGCGGCCGACGTCACGGCGAACAGCGCCGCACTGAGCTGGGGCGCCGCCACCGACGACCGGGCGGTCGCCGGCTACGACGTGCGCAGCGACAGCACCGTCTACAAGTCCGTCACCGGCACCTCGACCACGCTGACCGGGCTCGCCTGCAACAGCCCGTACAGCCTGAACGTCGTCGCCCGTGACGCGGCCGGCAACGTCTCCCAGCCGAGCAACACGGTCACCTTCACCACCAAGGCGTGCGCCACCGACGGCGGCGTCCCGTCCTCCGTCGCCACCCTCTCCTCCGGCTGGACCATCCCCTGGGGCGTCTTCTGGCTGCCCGACGGCAAGAGCGCGCTGGTCACCGAGCGGGACGACTTCCGGGTCTGGAAGGTCACCAAGGACGGTACGAAGACGCAGGTCGGCACCGTCCCGAACGCCGTCACCACCAACGGCGAGGGCGGACTGCTCGGCGTCGCCGTCGACCCGAAGTGGGAGACCAACCACCACGTCTACTTCATGCACACCGCGTCCGAGGGCAACCGGGTGGTCCGCATGACGTACGACGGGACCGCCCTGAGCGACTACACGGTCCTCCTGCAAGGCATCAAGAAGAACCGCTACCACAACGGCGGCCGCCTCGCCTTCGGCCCCGACGGCTACCTCTACGTCTCCACCGGCGAGGCACAGACCCCGGACCTGGCGCAGGACAAGAACTCCCTCAACGGCAAGATCCTGCGCATGACGACGGACGGGAAACCGGCCCCGGGCAACCCGTTCGGCAACCTCGTCTACAGCCTCGGCCACCGCAACCCGCAGGGCCTCGCCTTCGACCGCAACGGCCGCCTGTGGGAAGCGGAGTTCGGCAACAGCTCCAAGGACGAACTCAACCTGATCAAGCCCGGCGCCAACTACGGCTGGCCGGTCTGCGAGGGCACCTGCTCCACCGCGGGCATGACCAACCCGAAGGCCACCTGGAACGTCTCGGAGGCCTCGCCGAGCGGCATCGCGATCGTGCGCAACGTCGTCTACATGGCATCCCTGCGCGGGGAGCGGCTGTGGCGGATCCCGATCAACGGCGACAACGAGAGCGTGGGCACGCCGACCGCGTACTACGTGGGCACCTACGGCCGGCTGCGCACGGTCACCAAGGTGCCGGGCGCCGACCAGCTGTGGCTGTCGACCACCAACTGCGACAACAACGGAGGAGCGGCGGACGGATCGGACAAGATCTTTCGCGTGACGATCAGCTGACAGGGCGTCAGGGACCACAGTTCTGGCGGGCCGTCAGGCCCGGTACAGGGCCTCGACCTCGTCCGCGTACGCCGCCTCGATCGCCTTGCGCTTCAGCTTCAGCGACGGCGTCAGCAGTCCGTGCTCCTCGGTGAACGGCTGCGCGAGGATACGGAAGGTGCGGATCGACTCGGCCTGCGAGACCAGGGTGTTGGCGGCGACCACCGCGCGCCGCACCTCGGTCTCCAGGTCGGCGTCCCGCACCAGCTGGGCCGGGGACATCCGCGGCTTGTCACGCATCCCCAGCCAGTGCTCGACGGCCTCCTGGTCGAGGGTGACCAGGGCGGCGACATAGGGCCGGTCGTTGCCCACCACGATGCACTGTGAGACCAGCGGATGGTCGCGCACCCGCTCCTCCAGCACCCCGGGGGAGACGCTCTTGCCGCCGGAGGTCACGAGGATCTCCTTCTTGCGGCCGGTGATGGTGAGATAGCCGTCCTCGTCCAGGGAGCCCAGGTCACCGGTGGCGAGCCAGCCGTCGTGCAGGGTCTCGTCGGTGGCCTTCTCGTTGTTGAGGTAGCCCTGGAAGATGTTGTTGCCGTACAGCCAGATCTCGCCGTCGTCCGCGATGTGCACGGTCATGCCGGGGATGGGCTGGCCGACCGTGCCGTAGCGGGTGCGCTCGGGCGGGTTGGCGGTGGCGGCCGCCGTGGACTCGGTGAGGCCGTACCCCTCGTAGATGTGCACGCCCGCGCCGGCGAAGAACAGTCCCAGCTTGCGGTCCATGGCCGAACCGCCGGTCATGGCCTGCTTGATACGGCCGCCCATCGCCGCCCGCATCTTGGAGTAGACGAGCTTGTCGAAGAGCTGGTGCTGCATCCGCAGCCCGGCCGACGGGCCGGGCCCGAGCCCCCAGGCTTTGGCCTCCATGGCTTCCGCGTACTTCACGGCCACGTCGACGGCCTTCTCGAACGGCCCCGCCTTGCCCTCCTTCTCGGCCTTGCGGCGGGAGGCGTTGAAGACCTTCTCGAAGATGTACGGCACCCCGAGGAAGAACGTCGGCTTGAACGCGGCGAGGTCCGGCAGCAGCGCGGCCGCGTTCATCTGCGGCTGGTGGCCGAAACGCACCCCGCCGCGGATCGCGGCCACCTGCACCATCCGCCCGAAGACGTGCGCGAGCGGCAGGAACAGCAGGGTCGCCGCCTCGTCGCCCTTCTTGGAGTGGAACACCGGCTCCCAGCGCTCGATGACGGTGTCCGCCTCGTACATGAAGTTGCCGTGGGTGATCACACAGCCCTTGGGGCGGCCGGTGGTGCCCGAGGTGTAGATGATCGTGGCGACCGAGTCCGGGGTGACCGCCTGCCGGTGCCGGTGCACCACCTCGTCCTCGATGGCGGCCCCCGCGTCGTACAGCTCCTGCACCGCGCCGGAGTCCAGCTGCCACAGCCGGTGCAGCCGGGGGAGCCGGTCGATGACGGTGGCGATCGTCATCGCGTGGTCCTCGTGCTCCACGATCGCGGCCGTGCACTCGGCGTCGTACAGCGCCCAGAAACACTGCTCGGCGGAGGAGGTCGGGTAGACGGGGACGACCTGCGCCCCGATCGTCCACAGCGCGAAGTCGAACAGCGTCCACTCGTAGCGGGTGCGGGACATGATCGCGACCCGGTCCCCGAAGCGGATGCCCTGGGCGAGCAGCCCCTTGGCGAGGGCCATGACCTCGTCCCGGAACTCCGCGGACGTCACGTCCCGCCACTGGCCGGTTTCGTCCTTGCGGCCGAGGGCGATGTGCAGGGGATGGTTCTGGGCATGCTCGAAGACGACGTCGGCCAGTCCGCCCACGGGGGGTGCCAACGCCAACGGAGGGTTGGTGAACTCGCGCAAACCCCGCTCCCCGCTCTCCCTGGCGCTCAGTGACGCTCCGCACAGCGCCGTGAAAGCTACCCCACCCAGACATACGGCGGGAGGGGGGCCGAAGCCGAGCGGTGCTCATGTATGGCCTGGTCAGTACCGGAAAATGCGCTCACATAGGGAAGGGTCGGACACAGAACTGACGGTTTGAGAAAGGTTCGGAGCCGTAATCTCCACTGAATCTGTACGACCCGACTACGGCTCGCCACCTTGGTGAAACGGTTATGCCCTGGGCGCCGCCTCCTCTTCCCTCAGCGCCACCGGCGCGGAATCCGTCACTCCGATCCGTGTCGCGCGATCCGTCCGGACCAGGGCCAGCACCAGCGCCCCGGCGACCGTCGCGGTCAGTCCCGCGACCACGGCCGCGGAGTTCAGGCCCGAGGCGAACGCCGTCCGCAGCGTGTGTTCCGAAAGGGCACCGCGCAGCGCACCGGCCGCCCCGCCCGCCAGCGCGTGGGCCGCGTCCGGCGGCAGCGTGTCGCGCATCCGCGCGGTCAGCACCGTGCCGTACCCGGCGATCCCGAGCGCGAAGCCGAGCTGCCGGAAGGCGTTGACGGCGCCCCCGGCCATCCCGGACCGGTCCTGCGGTACGGCGGCCAGCGCGGCGCCCGCGATCCCGGGCGCGACCAGCCCCGTACCGACCCCCAGCAGCACCATCCCCGGCACCAGCGCGGACGCCGTCGACCCCGCGTCCAGGCCCGTCATGCAGAACTGCCCCGTGCCGATCAGCAGCAGACCGCCCCCGACCGTGATCCGCGCCGGCACCCCGTGCAGCAGCCGCCCGCCGACGGCCGCCACCACGAACGACGACAGCGACAGCCACAGGAAGACCAGCCCGCCGCGCACCGGACTCATCCCGAGCAGCGTCTGCATCCAGATCGAGTCGTACGCCATCAGGCTGAACGCGGCCGCGTTGAAGGCGAGCGCACCCACCATCACTCCGGAGAACGCCGGCTTCAGGAACAGCCGCGGATCCAGCAGCGGGTCGGCACCGCGCCACTCCACGACCACGAAGGCGACCAGCGCGAGGAGGGCCGCGGCGAGCACCAGCAGGGTGCCCGTCTCGCCCCAGCCGTGCTGCCCGGCCCGTACCGCCCCGTAGGTCAGACCGCCCGCGAAGGCCGCGAAGGCCGCCGTGCCCGCCCAGTCGATCCGTCGCTCGCGCGAGCCGTGCGACTCCGGTACGACCTTCAGGGTCAGCCACACCGCGGCCACGCTCACCGGCAGATTGACGTAGAAGATCCACCGCCAGCCCGGCCCGTCCGTCAGCACCCCGCCGAGCAGCGGGCCCACCGCGGCCGCGGCGCCGCTGACCGCGCCCCACACGCCGATCGCCACCGAGCGCCGCCGGTCCCGGTAGACGGAGCCCAGCAGCGGCAGCGTGGTCGCGAGCATCGCGGCCGCCCCGAGCCCCTGGACCGCGCGCGCGGCGACCAGCATCAGCGGACCGCTCGCCAGCCCGCACAGCAGCGAGGCCGCCGCGAACACCACGACCCCCACCACGTGCACGCGACGCCGCCCCAGGATGTCGGCCGCGGCGCCCGCCCCGAGCAGCAGCGCGGCCAGCGTCAGCGCGTACCCGTCCATCACCCACTGCAGATCGCTCAGCGACGCGTCCAGCGACCTTGCCATGTCCGGCAGCGCGACCACCGCGATCGTCACGTCCAGCAACAACATGAACGTGCTCAGACAGACGGCCGTGAGCGGCCCCCATGTGCGCATGTCCTCAACTCCTCACACTCTTCGTACGACGGATGCCGATGACTTCGTACGATGGGGCAGACCGGCCGATCAGTACGGCTGGCCGCGCCCAGGTGCCGGAATCCGATATCGGAAGGCCGTATGCAGACGAAATCCCCCACCCCGTCGCCCGGCTTCGACGGACTCGACCTGCGTCTGCTGTCCGCGCTGGCGCTCGACGGCCGGGCCTCCTTCAGCCGGATCGCCGCGGTGCTCGGCGTCTCCGACCAGACCGTCGCCCGCCGCTACCGCAGGCTGTGCGCCGAGGGCGGGCTGCGGGTCGTGCTGATGCGGGACGCCCACCGGCTCGGCGAGGACCAGTGGATGCTGCGGGTGCGCTGCACCCCGGACAGCGCACCGGCCATCGGGGAGGCCCTGGCCAAGCGCTCCGACACCTACTGGGTGGGGCTCGCCTCGGGCGGCACCGAGGTGCTCTGCCTGACCCGGCCGCGCAGCCCCTTGGACCACGACGAACTCCTGCTCGGCAGGCTCCCGCGCACCCCCAGCGTGGTGGAGATCCGCGCCCACCAGCTGCTGCACCGCTTCTACGGCGGCGCGCAGAGCTGGGTCTCCAAGCTCGACGCGCTCACCGCCGCGGAGACCGAGGCGCTACGGCCCCGCCGCGCACCGGACCCGGCGACCGCCCGGATCACCCCGCAGGACGGGCCGCTGCTCGCCGCGCTGGAGCGGGACGGCCGCGCCACCTACCCCGAGTTGCAGCGGGCCACGGGCCTCACCGAGTCCGCCGCCAAACGCCGGCTCGCCGCCCTGCTCGCGTCGGGTGCCGTGTTCGTCGACTCGGAGTGCGACCCGGGGATCCTCGGCCATCCGGTGGCCGCGATCCTGTGGATCACCGCGGCACCGGCCACGCTGCACTCCGTGGGGGAGGCGCTGGCCGGGCACACCCCGATCGCCCACGCGTCGGCGGCGACCGGCCCGTGCAACATCATCGCCACCGCGCTGGCCGAGAGCACCGCCGACCTGTACGCCTACCTCAGCGGCCCGCTCGGCCGGCTGGAGGGCGTGCAGCACGTGGAGACCACGGTGTTCCTGCGACGGATCAAGCAGCTCACTTATCCGGCGCCGATGCGGTAGGGGGCAGCAGCGGTGGGTTCAGCGCCGGGCGGTGGGTGGGGTCACTGTCGGTGCAGGCGGTCACCGGCCGCCAGGATCGCCGCGGTCAGCGCGTCCGCCGCGCTCTGGGCGGGCGTGCGACGTCGGCCGTGGACCAGTACGAAGTCCACCTGTCCCAGCTCCGGCAGCCCGAAGCGGTCCGGCACCCGCGCCAACCCGGGCGGCACCAGCCCGCGGGAGTGCGCCATCACCCCCAGCCCCGCCCGGGCCGCCGCGATCAGCCCGTTCAGGCTTCCGCTGGTGCAGACGATCCGCCACTCCCGCCCCTGCCGCTCCAGTGCCTCCAGGGCGAGCGCCCGGGTGATCCCAGGCGGCGGATAGACGATCAACGGCACGGGACGCTCCGCGTCCAGACGCAGCCGCTCCGCCCCGATCCACACCAGCCGGTCGTGCCACACCAGTTCACCGCGCGGGTCCTCGGGCCGCCGCTTGGCCAGCACCAGATCCAGCTTCCCGGCGGCGAGTTGCTCGTGCAGGGTGCCCGACAGCTCGACCGTCAGCTCCAGGTCCACCTCGGGATGGTCGTACCGGAAGCCCTCCAGGATCTCCGGCAGTCGGGTCAGCACGAAGTCCTCCGACGCCCCGAACCGCAGCCGCCCGCGCAGCCGGGTCCCGGTGAAGAACGCCGTCGCCTGGTCGTGCACCTCCAGGATCCGGCGCGCGAAGCCGAGCATCGCCTCGCCGTCCTCGGTCAGCTCCACGGAGTGGGTGTCCCGGCTGAACAGCTGCCGGCCCGCGGCGTCCTCCAGACGCCGGACGTGCTGGCTCACGGTCGACTGGCGCACCCCGAGCCGCCGGGCGGCCTGCGTGAAGCTCAGCGTCTGCGCCACCGCCAGGAACGTACGCAACTGCGACGGGTCGTACACGCCCGTCAGGCTATCGCGAAACGTGATGACAGTCAGAGTGGTATGCGGGATTCCCGATCAAGAGGTGAAGGAGGACGATGGAGGGGGACCCCCCGTCCTGAGGGGAGGTGCCCGGCATGTCCGTACCACCGTCAACACGAGTAAGTGGAGCACCGTGAAGCGCCTGAAGTGGCCGGCCTGGATGCCGGTCGACCCGTACATCCTGTTGCTGCTCGGCACCGTGGGCCTGGCGGCCCTGGTACCGGCGCGAGGGACCTCGGCGGACGTGGCCTCCGGAGCTTCCACGGCGGCGATCGCCTTCCTCTTCTTCCTGTACGGCGCCCGCCTCTCCACCCGTGAGGCCCTGGACGGCCTCAAGCACTGGCGGCTGCACGTCACCGTCCTCGCCTGCACGTTCGTGGTCTTCCCGCTGCTGGGCCTGGCCGCCCGCGGACTCGTCCCGGTCTTCCTGACGGACCCGCTCTACCAGGGTCTGCTCTTCCTCACCCTGGTCCCCTCCACCATCCAGTCCTCGATCGCCTTCACCTCGATGGCCCGCGGCAACGTGCCCGCCGCGATCTGCGCCGGCTCCTTCTCCTCCCTGGTCGGCATCGTCGTCACCCCGCTCCTCGCGGCCGCCCTGCTCGGCAGCAGCGGCGGCGGCTTCTCGGCCGACTCGCTCCTGGAGATCGTGCTCCAGCTGCTCGTGCCGTTCCTGGCCGGACAGTTGACCCGCCGCTGGATCGGCGGCTTCATCACCCGCCACAAGAAGGTCCTCGGGCTCGTCGACCGCGGCTCGATCCTGCTCGTCGTCTACACCGCGTTCAGCGAGGGCATGGTCCAGGGCATCTGGCACCAGGTGAGCCCGCTCCGGCTCGGCGGACTGCTGGTCGTCGAGGCCGTCCTGCTGGCCCTGATGCTCGCCCTGACCTGGTACGGCGCAAAGGCGCTCCGCTTCGGCCGCGAGGACCGTATCGCCATCCAGTTCGCGGGCTCGAAGAAGTCCCTCGCCTCCGGACTGCCCATGGCCAGCGTCCTGTTCGGCGCGCACGCCTCGCTCGCCGTGCTGCCGCTGATGCTGTTCCACCAGATGCAGCTGATGGTGTGCGCGGTGATCGCCAAGCGCCGCTCCCACGACCCGGTCCCGGAGGACACCGCCGAGGAGACCAGGGGCGTCAGCGGCGCGGGACCAGCCGCAGCGTCACGAACCGCGGTCGGTACAGCGACACGTTCCGGTTGAGCTGCGCCGAAGCCCCCGCCGTCTCCAGCCAGTTGACGTCGTAACTGAGCACCAGCCGTCCGTCGCCGCCTCGGGACACCGCCGGATGCGCCTGCGGGTTGTAGGCGGCGACCTGGCCCGCCGGCAGGGACGGGGTGAAGTCCCCCTCCGGGCCGTGCCAGGGACCGGCGGGGGAACACGCCCAGTACGAGGTCACGGCCGCGAGTCCCTTCGTCCCCGCGGCCATGGTGAACAGCACGTACGTCCCGTCCTGCCGTACGACGGAGAAGGCGCTGCCGACCCCGGTGCGCCGCCCGTCCCCGAGCACCGGGCGGGGCCGGGCGCCCGTCGTCCAGGCTGAGCTGTCCCAGTACTCCCAGGCACCCGGCTCCGCGAGGCCGCCCACCGGCACCCGGGCCACATAGGCGGAGGAGGCGTCACGGGACGCGGCCTGGCCGTCGTCGCCCCCGAAGACGTACGTCCACTCGCCCTGTTCGACCAGCGTGGTCCCGAACAGCACCCGCCGGGACGGGTCCTTCACCCGCTGCTCGTCCAGGACCTTCGTGATCGACTCGACCCGAAGGTCGGGCAGGGACAGCGTGGCGACCTCGGTGGCGGTCGGGACGCCGTAGATCCAGGGGTACTGGCCCGTCGTACGCACCCACAGCAGCACCCGGACGACCTGCTCGTCGGAGCCGGGGGAGCGGGGCTCGACGCGGGCCGCGACCGGCCAGCGCCACTGGTTCGGGGCCGGGTCCGGGAACAGCGGGGCGGGGAGGGTGGACTCCAGGCGGCCGTCGCGCATCAGCACCGCCGAGTTGCGCACCAGCGGGGCGGTGGTGTCGCGCCAGCTGTACGGCTCCCCGAGCGGGTTGGGCGGGCCGTACACCGCGCCGAGGTAGGTGTCGGAGAACAGCCACAGCAAGCGGCCGTCCGGCAACCGCACCGAGTGCGTCCCGTCCCCGCCGGTCCAGTCGTCGCCCCGGCCGGCGTCGTCGCCGTAGCGGGCGAACTCGGCGGTGAGCCGGTCGTCGGCCGACCAGGAGCCGATGGTGCGCGGGGTGCAGCCGCCCTCGTCACCGTCGTCGCGGCCGGGCAGCACGGTCACCACGACGGCCGCCAGCACCAGCGCCAGCAGCAGGGCGGCACCGGTCCCGCTCCGCCGGCGCACTCGTCGGTCCTCGGGCACGGTTCGCGACGTTAGCGGCTGCCGCTCGGCTGGTCCATGGGGGGCCGGGGGGTGGTGGGGCGGAGGCGGGGACACCGGGGGCTCGGAAGCGACGTTCGCGGACGGTGCGTCGGGGCGGGGATCACGGATCTCCGGCACGGAGGGCTGACGGCGGATAACGTTCCGTCATGACCGCACCTCTCGCGCTCGACCCCGCCCGTACCGCCCTCGTGCTCGTCGACCTGATGGACCGCATCGTCGCGCTGCCCCTGGAACCCCGCAAGGGCACCGAAGTCCTGTCCGCCGCCGAGGAGTTGGCGGCCGCCTTCCGGGCGGTCGGCGCACCCGTCGTGCTGGTGCGCGTGCAACGGCCCGGCGTCGCCGACCAACCGCCCGGCAGCGGACTCGTGGCCGGCCTCGCGCAGGACGGCGACATCGAGATCGTGAAGCGGACCATCGGCGCGTTCCAGGGCACGGACCTGGACGCGCGGTTGCGTGAACACGGCGTCACCACGCTGGTGTTCGGCGGGATCGCCACCAACCTCGGTGTCGAGTCGACGGCGCGTGCCGCGGGGGACCTCGGCTACGACCTGGTCTTCGTCGAGGACGCCATGGCCGCATTCACCGCGGCCGAGCACGAGGCGTCGGCGCGGCTCGACTTTCCGCGCCTGGGCACGGTGGTGACGGTGGATCAGGTGCGCTTCACGACGGACTGAGCGGTGGGCGTGGTCAGTTCGTGGCGGCCGTGGCCCGCAGGGCGAGCCGGTGTTCGCCCGCGTACACGTTCATGGAGCTGCCCCGCAGGAAGCCCACCAGCGTCAGTCCCGTCTCCGCCGCCAGGTCGACGGCCAGCGAGGACGGCGCGGAGACCGCGGCGAGCACCGGGATGCCGGCCATCACGGCCTTCTGCGCGAGCTCGAAGGACGCCCGGCCGGAGACCAGCAGAATCGTGCGGGACAGCGGCAGGTCGCCGTTCTGCAGGGCACGGCCGACCAGCTTGTCGACCGCGTTGTGCCGGCCCACGTCCTCCCGTACGTCGACCAGTTCGCCGTCCTCGGTGAACAGGGCGGCGGCATGTAGCCCCCCGGTCCGGTCGAACACCCGCTGGGCCGCGCGCAACCGGTCGGGCAGGGTCGCCAGCAGGTCCGGGTCCACGCGGACCGCGGGGGTGTCCGCTATCGGCCAGCGGGCCGTCGTACGGACCGCGTCGAGGCTCGCCTTGCCGCACAGACCGCAGGAGGAGGTCGTGTAGACGTTCCGCTCCAGCGTGATGTCGGAGATCACCACGCCCGGCGCGGTCTTCACGTCCACGACGTTGTACGTGTTCGAGCCGTCGACGGTGGCGCCCGCGCAGTAGACGATGTTCTGGAGGTCGCCCTGCTCGGCGAGCACCCCCTCGCTCACCAGGAAACCGGCGGCGAGCGCGAAGTCGTCGCCGGGGGTGCGCATGGTGATCGCGAGCGGCTTGCCGTTCAGCCGGATCTCCAGCGGTTCCTCGGCGACCAGGGTGTCCGGCCGGGACGAGACCGCCCCGTCGCGGATGCGGATCACCTTGCGTCGTTCCGTGACTCGTCCCATATGTGCCTCAGTCCCGGTGCTGTACGTGCTGGTGGCGACCTTCACGATCTCATTGTCCTGCACATGGAGTGTGAACTCACAGCCCATACTGTCTACAGTATGAAGCCTGGCTGAGGCGGAGCAAGAGGTCTGGTCCACCGGTTCGACCGTTCGTCGCGTGCTGGATACCGCTCATCGCATACGGTCGACGCGCCGCCTTTTCAACTTCCTTGTCAGTTCCTACCGTTCGGGATCATGAGTCCCCCTGTCGCGCCCCCGGGCTGGAGCCGCTGGCTCGTCCCCCCGGCCGCTCTCTCGGTCCATCTCTCCATCGGCCAGGCCTACGCCTGGTCCGTGTTCAAGCCGCCGCTCGAGTCCGCGCTCGGCCTCAGCGGCACCCAGAGCGCACTGCCCTTCCAGCTCGGCATCGTGATGCTCGGCCTGTCCGCCGCGTTCGGCGGCACCCTCGTCGAGCGCAACGGGCCCCGCTGGGCGATGACCGTGGCGCTGATCTGCTTCTCCTCCGGCTTCCTGCTGTCCGCGCTGGGCGCGGCCACCGAGCAGTACTGGCTGATCGTCCTCGGCTACGGCTTCGTCGGCGGCATAGGCCTCGGCATCGGCTACATCTCCCCGGTCTCCACCCTGATCAAGTGGTTCCCCGACCGCCCCGGCATGGCCACCGGCATCGCCATCATGGGCTTCGGCGGCGGCGCGCTCATCGCCTCGCCCTGGTCGGCACAGATGCTGGAGTCCTTCGGCTCCGACAGCTCCGGGATCGCCCTCGCGTTCCTCGTGCACGGGCTGTCGTACGCCGTCTTCATGCTCCTCGGCGTCCTGCTGGTGCGCGTGCCGCGCAGCGAGAAGCCGGTCGAGAGCGCGCCCAGCGCCTTCGAGGGACCGCAGGTCTCGGCGCGCAACGCCGTGCGCACGCCCCAGTTCTGGTGTCTGTGGGTCGTGCTCTGCATGAACGTCACCGCGGGCATCGGCATCCTGGAGAAGGCCGCCCCGATGATCACGGACTTCTTCAAGGACACCTCGACCCCGGTCTCGGTGTCGGCCGCGGCCGGCTTCGTCGCGCTGCTCTCGGCGGCCAACATGGCGGGCCGGATCGGCTGGTCCTCCACCTCCGACCTGATCGGACGCAAGAACATCTACCGCGTCTACCTGGGCGTCGGCGCGGTGATGTACGGGCTCATCGCACTGTTCGGCGACTCCTCGAAGCCGCTGTTCGTGCTGTGCGCGCTGGTGATCCTGTCCTTCTACGGCGGCGGCTTCGCGACCGTACCGGCGTACCTGAAGGACCTCTTCGGCACCTACCAGGTCGGCGCCATCCACGGCCGGCTGCTCACCGCCTGGTCGACGGCCGGTGTCCTCGGGCCGCTGATCGTGAACTGGATCGCCGACCGGCAGGAGGACGCGGGCAAGAGCGGGTCCGCCCTCTATGGCCTCTCCTTCATGATCATGATCGGGTTGCTCGTCGTGGGTTTCGTCGCCAACGAACTGGTCCGTCCCGTCAACGCCCGCCACCACATCCCCGCACCGAGGGAGGCCGCCGATGTCACAGCCCGACAGCAGTCAGAGTCCGCCTGACCGGCGCCCGCTGATCGCCCTCGCCTGGGTGTGGGTGGGCGCGCCGCTCGCCTACGGGCTCTACGAGCTCGTCCAGAAGGCGACCCAGCTGTTCACCGGGTAACTGTTCGGCAGGTGTTCGGGCGTCCGAGGGTGTGAGGGAAGCCGACAACTCGGGCGCCCGATTCCTGTGGCCTTACGTGCCCGCGTACCCGTGAGTCACTGATCAGACTGGTGGATCCCGCTACCCAAGGCAACGAGGGGGACCCCCCATGAACGGCTCGCGGATCGCCGCAGTCGGCCACTACCAGCCCGCGAAGGTCCTCACCAACGAGGATCTGGCGGCTCTGGTCGACACCAGCGACGAGTGGATCAGGTCCCGGGTGGGCATCCGTACCCGCCACATCGCCGGTCCCGACGAGCCGGTCGACGAGCTCGCCGCGCATGCCGCCGCGAAGGCGCTGGCGGCGGCCGGGCTGGCGCCCGCCGACATCGACCTGGTCCTGGTCGCCACCTCGACGGCCGTGGACCGCTCCCCGAACATGGCCGCGCGGGTCGCGTCCCGGCTCGGCATCCCCTCGCCCGCGGCAATGGACGTCAACGTGGTGTGCGCCGGTTTCACCCATGCGCTGGCCACCGCCGACCACACGGTCCGGGCCGGTGCGGCGACCCGGGCGCTGGTCATCGGCGCCGACAAGATGTCCGCGGTGACCGACTGGAGCGACCGCACCACCTGTGTGCTCGTCGGCGACGGGGCGGGCGCGGCGGTCGTCGAGGGGGCCGAGGTCCCCGGTATCTCGCCGGTGCTGTGGGGGTCGGTGCCGGAGATGGGGCACGCCGTACGGATCGAGGGCGAGCCGGCACGGTTCGCGCAGGAGGGGCAGAGCGTCTACCGCTGGGCGACCACCAAGCTCCCTGCGCTGGCCCGGCAGGCCTGCGAGCGGGCGGGGCTCACCCCCGCCGACCTGGCCGCGGTGGTCCTGCACCAGGCCAACCTGCGCATCATCGAACCCCTCTCGGAGAAGATCGGCGCCGTCAACGCGGTGGTCGCCCGCGATGTGACCGAGTCCGGCAACACCTCGGCGGCGAGCATCCCGATGGCCTTCTCCAAGCTGGTCGAGCAGGGCGAGATCTCCACCGGGGACCCGGTCCTGCTCTTCGGCTTCGGCGGCAACCTGTCGTACGCGGGTCAGGTCGTCCGCTGCCCCTGACCTACCGGATGGGAGGGGTCCTGAGAACCCCTGGGGAGGCCGACGCCCGGTTTACCTGTCGTCGCAACGCCGTAGACTGTAGACAAAACGCAATGGACAAGTCCGCCTGTCGAGGAGGGGGACCGCGATGCTGTCGACAGGACTGCCGCAGGGATCCGTGCCGAAACTCGAACGCCCCGGTCCGTTGCGGGATCGCGTGTACGAGGCGTTGCTGGAGCTGATCACCACGCGTGCGCTTCAGCCGGGTCAGCATCTGGTGGAGAGTGAGCTGGCCGGGCATCTGGGGGTGTCGCGGCAGCCGGTGCGGGAGGCGTTGCAGCGGCTGAACACCGAGGGGTGGGTGGATCTACGGCCTGCTCAGGGCGCGTTCGTGCATGAGCCGACGGACGAGGAGGCCGACCAACTCCTCACGGTCCGCACCTTGTTGGAGGCGGAGGCCGCTCGGCTGGCCGCCGCCAACGCGGGCAGTGCCGGGATCGCCGCCCTGGAAGCACTGTGCGCGGAGGGCGAGGAGGCGGTCGCCGCGGACGACGTGGATGCCGCGGTCGCGCTGAACGCCCGTTTCCACGCGAAGGTCATGGAGTTGGCGGGCAACGCGGTCCTCGCCGAGCTGGCGGGGCAGGTGGATCGGCGGGTGCGGTGGTACTACACGCCGATCGCCCGGCAGCGTGGCCGTCAGTCCTGGATCGAACACCGCGCGCTGATCGCCGCCATCGCCGACCGGGACCAGCGCCGAGCGACAGAACTGATGCGGGAGCACACCGAGCACACCCGGACGTCGTATCACGCACGTCAGCGGTCGTAACGCCTAGAACGCGTCGGCGTGGGCCTGCGCCCACTGGCTGAACGTGCGCGGCGGTCGACCGGTGACCTGCTCCACCGTGGGCAGCACCACCGACTCGTCCAGAGTGCCGTCGACGAAGAAGCTGAAGAAGGCGTCGACATACGACTTCGGCATGCCGGACGCCTCCAGTTCGGCGCGGGTCTCCTCGGGTGTCAGCCCCACGGCGCGCAGGTCCCGGCCCAGTGCCGCACCGAGGATCCGGACCCGGTCGGCGGGCAACAGCGCCTCCGGGCCGGTGAGTTCGAGCACGCGGTCCGCCCAGTCGTCCGACAGCAGTGCGCGCAGGGCCACCTGGGCGATGTCGTAGGGGTCGATGTCGGTGGTGTACACGTCGGGGAAGGGCACCCGGACGGTGTCGCCCCTGGCGATCTGGTCCGCCAGCCGGAACGCGTTGGACATGAAACTCGTGCACCGCAGCGACGTCCACTGCAGCCCCGACGCGCGTACCGCGTCCTCCGCGTCGATCAGATAGCCGGCGACCGCGTTGTCCCGGGCACCCGTGCCCGCGGACCGTCCCGACAGCAGGACCACCCGCTCCACCCCCGCGTCCCGCGCGTCCGCCAGGACCTGCCGCTGCCCGCCGTAGCCGGGCATCAGGAACAGCCCCTTCACGCCGTCGAGCGCGGCCCGCAAGGACTCCGGCCGGTCGAGATCTCCCGCTACGGCCACCACGCCCGCCGGTAAGCCCTCGATCCGTCCGGAACGGCTGACCGCCCGCACCCGCTCGCCGGACCCGGACAGCGCGCGCACCAGCTCGGTACCCACGTTCCCCGTCGCGCCCGTCACCAGAAACATGCGCTCCCCCTTCGCCGGGCCCCTCTTTGTCGGGTGGGGGCGTCTGTCGGGTCCTTGTCGGGTGTGGGCGTCCGTGGCCCATCCTGTGGGGCCGGGCGTCGGGGCGCCAGTGGGCGAGGCGTCTTTGTCCTGTGAGTGGGGAAAGTCGGCATCAATCTGTGCACGGCTTCTTCCCAGGTTCGGCAGCCACTGCTACGTTCCCCTCGAAAGCAAGCCAACGGTGGCCGAATGAGGCGGGGAGGGGCTCGTGAGACGCATGACGGCTCGACCTGCGAACGCCCATCAGGCCAAGCTGCTCAAGCTGCTGCGCGACGGAGGTCCCAACTCCCGCGCCCAGCTGGGCGACCAGATCGACCTGTCACGGTCCAAGCTGGCCGTGGAGGTGGACCGGCTGCTGGAGACGGGCCTGATCGTGGCCGACGGACTCGCCGCCTCCCGCGGTGGCCGTCGCTCCCACAACATCCGGCTCGCCCCCGCCCTGCGGTTCCTCGGCGTCGACATCGGCGCGACCTCGGTCGACGTCGCCGTCACCAATGCCGAACTGGAGATCCTGGGCCACCTCAACCAGCCGATGGACGTCCGCGAGGGCCCGGTCGCGGTCTTCGAGCAAGTGCTGTCCATGGCGGCGAAGTTGCGGGCCTCGGGGCTCGCGGAGGGTTTCGACGGCGCCGGTATCGGCGTGCCGGGACCGGTCCGCTTCCCCGAGGGTGTGCCGGTGGCTCCGCCGATCATGCCGGGCTGGGACGGCTTTCCCGTACGGGAGGCGCTCAGTCAGGAGCTCGGCTGTCCGGTCATGGTCGACAACGACGTGAACCTGATGGCGATGGGGGAGATGCACGCGGGCGTCGCACGTTCCGTGGGCGACTTCCTCTGCGTCAAGATCGGCACCGGTATCGGCTGCGGCATCGTCGCCGGCGGTGAGGTCCACCGCGGGGTGACGGGCAGCGCGGGCGACATCGGGCACATCCAGGCCGTGCCCGACGGCCGCCCGTGCGCCTGCGGCAACCGGGGCTGCCTGGAAGCCCACTTCAGTGGCGCGGCCCTGGCCCGGGACGCCGTGGAGGCGGTCGAGCAGGGCCGGTCGGAGGAACTCGCCGCACGGCTCGACGCCAACGGCGCCCTGACGGCCGCCGACGTCGCCGTCGCCGCTGCCGCCGGTGACGCCACCGCCCTCGACCTGATCCGCGAGGGCGGCAACCGGACCGGCCAGGTCATCGCCGGACTCGTCTCCTTCTTCAACCCGGGCCTGGTGGTGATCGGCGGCGGGGTGACCGGCCTCGGCCACACCCTGCTCGCCGCGATCCGCACCCAGGTCTACCGCCAGTCGCTGCCGCTGGCGACCGGCAACCTGCCCATCGTGCTGGGGGAGTTGGGACCCACCGCCGGAGTCATCGGCGCGGCCCGGCTCATCAGCGACCACCTGTTCTCACCCGCGTAAGCGCCCGCCTCGTCCACGGTTCACCTCCGCAAGACCCGGCTCACCAAGACCCGTCTCTTCCACGGCTCACCTCCGTAAGCGCCCGCCTCCACCACGGCTCACCCGCACAGCGCCCTGCTTCGCCCTGCCCTGAAACCGGCCCGCACGCCCGCCAAGGGGACCTCATGGCACCAGAACCACCGCTGCTCAGCATGTCCGGCATCACCAAGTCGTTCCCCGGAGTCCGGGCCCTCGACGGCGTCGACCTCGACGTCCAGGCCGGTGAAGTGCACTGTCTGCTCGGCCAGAACGGGGCCGGCAAGTCCACCCTGATCAAGGTGCTGGCCGGCGCCCACCAGCCCGACACCGGCACCATCCGCTGGCGCGGCGAGGACGTCACCCTCCGCTCGCCGATCGCCGCCATGCGTCTCGGCATCGCCACCATCTACCAGGAACTCGACCTGGTGGAGCACCTGTCCGTGGCCGAGAACGTCCACCTCGGCCATGAACCCACGGCCGCCGGGTTCGTCGTACGGGGAAAGCAGGCAAAGGCCGCAACCGCCCAGCTGCTGAAGCGCCTCGGCCACGCGGAGATCGATCCGGCGCGCCTGGTGGGGGAGTTGTCGGCGGCGCAGCAGCAGATCGTGTCCATGGCGCGGGCCCTCTCCCACGACGTACGGCTGATCGTGATGGACGAGCCGTCCGCCGCCCTCGACCCGGACGAGGTCGACAACCTGTTCCGGATCGTCGGCGACCTCACCGCCGAGGGGGTGGCCGTCGTCTACATCTCCCACCGCCTGGAGGAGATCCGGCGGATCGGCGACCGGGTCACCGTCCTCAAGGACGGGCGGGCCGTGGCGGTCGGGCTGCCCGCCAAGTCCACGCCGACGCGTGAGGTCGTGTCGCTGATGACCGGGCGCAACGTCGAGTACGTCTTTCCGGAGCGGCCTGTCGCGGCACCCGGCGGTCCGGCGGTTCTGGAGGTCCGAGGGCTGGCCCGCGACGGCGAGTTCGACGCGCTGGACCTGTCCGTCCACCCGGGAGAGATCGTCGGCCTCGCCGGACTCGTCGGCTCGGGACGCTCCGAGATCCTGGAGACGATCTACGGCGCCCGGAAGGCTACTGCCGGTCAAGTCGTGGTGGACGGGAAGGCGTTGAAGCCCGGCAGTGTCCGCGCCGCCGTCCGTGCCGGGATCGGGCTCGCCCCCGAGGAACGCAAGGCGCAGGCCCTGCTGATGCTGGAGTCGGTGACCCGCAATGTCTCCGTCTCCTCCATGTCCCGCTTCTCGCGCGGCGGTTGGATCGACCGGGGCGCCGAACTCGGCGCGGCCCGGACGGCGACCCGTGAACTGTCGCTGCGGCCCGACAACCCCGCCGTGCCGATCCGCACCCTCTCCGGCGGCAACCAGCAGAAGGCCGTCCTGGCCCGCTGGCTGCTGCGCGGCTGCCGGGTCCTGCTCCTCGACGAACCCACCCGGGGCGTCGACGTCGGCGCCCGCGCCGAGCTGTACGCGGTCGTCCGGCGGCTCGCCGACGAAGGGCTCGCCGTGCTGCTGGTCTCCAGCGAGGTCCCCGAGGTGCTCGGCCTCGCCGACCGCGTCCTGGTGCTCCGCGAGGGCCGTGTCGTGCACACCGCGCCCGCCCGTGAGCTCGACGAACACCGCGTACTCGACCTCGTCATGGAAGGAAGCCCGGCGTCATGACGCAGCCCGTGTCCCCGCCCAGGGGAAGCGCCGACAAGGTGCCCTCGGTGAGCCAACCGTCCGCGTGGCGAGGGGTGTTCGCCCGCGCCGACGTCCGCACCCTCTCCCTTATCGGCGTGCTCGCCGTACTGATCCTCATCGGCGGCATCACCAAGCCCGACGAGTTCCTCGACACCCGCAACCTCCAACTCGTCCTCACCCAGGCCTCGGTGATCGGTGTCGTCACCGTCGGCATGACCTTCGTCATCACCTCCGGCGGCATCGACCTCTCCGTCGGCGCGATCGTCGCCCTCGCCTCGGTGTGGGCGACCACGGTGGCCACCCAGGAGTACGGCTTCACCGGCATCCTCTTCACCGCGGTGCTCGTCGGAGTCGGCTGCGGCCTGGTCAACGGACTGCTCGTCGCGTACGGCGGGATGGTCCCCTTCATCGCCACCCTCGCCATGCTCGCCTCGGCGCGCGGACTCGCCCTCCAGATCACCGACGGCCGCACGCAGATCGTCACCGTGCCCTCCGTCCTCGACCTCGGCGAACGCGACGCCTACGTCCTCGGCGTCCCGCCGCTCGTCATGGTCTTCGCGGTCGTGACGATCATCGGCTGGCTGGTGCTGAACCGCACCACCTTCGGCCGGCGCACCGTCGCGGTCGGCGGCAACGCGGAGGCGGCCCGGCTCGCGGGCATCGACGTCCGCCGCCAGCGCCTGTACCTCTACCTGCTGTCCGGGCTGTGCTGCGGCATCGCGGCCTTCCTGCTGATCATCCTGTCCGGCTCCGGCCAGAACACCAACGGCAACCTCTACGAACTCGACGCCATCGCCGCCGCGATCATCGGCGGCACCCTGCTCAGCGGGGGTCGCGGCACCATCACCGGGTCGGTCCTCGGTGTCCTGATCTTCACCACGATCACCAACATCTTCGCCCTGAACAACCTGCAGAGCGACGTCCAGCAGATCGCCAAGGGCGCGATCATCGTCGCCGCCGTGCTGGTCCAGCGCCGTACCGCAAGCACGACCTGAGGAAAGGGTTCACCGCCATGCCACAGCTCCCCACTCGCAGAGGACTGCTCTTCGGTACCGCCGCCGTCGGGGCCGGTGCCCTCCTCGCAGGTTGCACCAGCAACGACTCCGGTGACGACGAGCCGGCCGCGAACGACCAGCCGGCCGCCGACGACAAGCCCGGCAAGGCCGTCACCATCGGCTTCGCCGGACCCCAGGCCGACCACGGCTGGCTCAACGCGATCAACGACAACGCCAAGAACCGGGCGAAGAAGTACTCGGACGTCACCCTGGAGATCACCGAGGGCTCCAACGACACCGCCCAGCAGATCGGCCAGATCGAGACCCTCATCAACAAGAAGGTCGACGTCCTGGTCGTCCTGCCCGCCGACGGGAAGGCCCTCACCCAGGTCGGCCTCAAGGCCATGCGCGCCGGGATACCGGTGGTCAACCTGGACCGGATCTTCAACACCCCGCAGGCGTACCGCTGTTGGATCGGCGGAGACAACTACGGCATGGGCCTCAACGCCGGCCACTACATCGGCGAGAAACTCAAGGGCAAGTCCAACGCCAAGGTCATCGAACTGGCCGGCCTGGACAACCTGGAACTCACCAAACAGCGCACCCAGGGCTTCGACGACGCCCTGAAGAACTACCCCAACATCCGCAAAGTCGCCCGCCAGGCAGCCGAGTTCACCGTGGAGTCCGGTCAGGCCAAGATGGCCCAGCTGCTCCAGGCCCAGTCGAGCTTCGACGCGCTGTGGAACCACGACGACGACCAGGGCGTGGGCGCGCTGCGCGCCATCGACCAGGCAGGGCGCGACGACTTCCTCATGGTCGGCGGCGCCGGCGCCCTGTCCGCGTTCCAGGCCATCAAGCAGGACAACGGTGTCCTCAAGGCCACCGTCCTCTACCCGCCGACCATGGCCGCCTCCGCGATCGACCTCGCCCGCGCCCTCGGCCAGGCCAAGGGGGTGAGCGGTCTCGCCGAGTTCGAGATCCCGGCCTCCCTCACCCTCTACTCGGCCGTCGTCGACAAGACCAACGTCGACCAGTACATGTCCACCGGCTTCAAGTGAGGCGTACCGACCCAGGGCCGGTCCTCGCGACCGGACCGGCGGCGGGCAGCGATGCGCCGCGGCCGGTCCGGTCCACGGGACAGGCCCCAGGAGCCCGGTTCGTCGACGGACCGGGCTGCACCCCCCACCGCGCCACGACGACGAGGAGGACATCGCGCATGGCACAGCCGCAGCAGTCAGAAGAGGCCGAGGTGCCGCCTCTGCGGGTCGGCATGGTCGGCTACGCCTTCATGGGCGCCGCCCACTCCCAGGGCTGGCGGACCGCCGGACGCGTCTTCGACCTGCCCCGCCGCCCGGTGCTCGCCGCGATCTGCGGCCGGGACGCGGACGCCGTGCGCCGGGCCGCGGACCGGCACGGCTGGGCGGCGGCCGAGACCGACTGGCGGGCCCTGATCGAGCGGGACGACGTCGACCTCGTCGACATCTGCACCCCCGGCGACAGCCACGCCGAGATCGCCGTCGCCGCGCTCGCCGCGGGCAAGCACGTGCTGTGCGAGAAACCCCTCGCCAACACCGTCGAAGAGGCCGAGCTCATGACCCGGGCGTCCGAAGAGGCTTACGGGCGCGGCCAGTTGGCGATGGTCGGCTTCAACTACCGCCGGGTGCCCGCCACCGCGCTCGCCCGCCGCATGGTGGCCGAGGGGCGGCTCGGCACGCTGCGGCATGTGCGGGTGACGTACCTCCAGGACTGGCTCGTGGACCCGCAGGCCCCGCTGACCTGGCGGCTGCGCAGGGAGAAGGCCGGCTCCGGCTCGCTCGGCGACCTGGGCGCCCACATCATCGACCTCGCCCAGCACCTGGCCGGGGAGCCGCTCGCCGGAGTGTCCGCGCTGACGGAGACCTTCGTACGGGAGCGCCCGCTGGCCGGTGCCGTCAAGGGCCTCGCCGCCGAAGCCGCCACCGGTACCGGCCAGGTCACCGTCGACGACGCCGCCCTGTTCACCGGCCGCTTCACCTCCGGCGCCCTCGCCTCCTTCGAGGCCACCCGCTACGCCACCGGCCGCAAGAACTCCCTGCGCATCGAACTCAACGGCGAACGCGGCTCGTTGGCCTTCGACCTGGAGCGGCTCAACGAACTCGCCTACCACGACGGCACCGAACCGGGCACGCACGCCGGTTTCCGCCGCATCCTCGTCACCGAGCCCGACCACCCCTACCTGGACGCCTGGTGGCCGCCGGGCCACGGCCTGGGCTACGAGCACACCTTCGTCCACCAGGCCCGCGACCTCGTGCACGCCATCGCGTCCGGCACGCAACCGCAGCCGTCGTTCGCGGACGGACTCCAGGTCCAGCGGGTGCTCGCGGCGGTGGAGGAGAGCGCCGAGAAGAACTCCGTCTACACGCCGATTGCCGTCTGAGGAGGGTCTTAAGACATGCCGCGTCAGTTCACTCTGTTCACCGGTCAGTGGGCCGACCTGCCGTTGGAGGAGGTCTGCCGCCTGGCCGCCGAGTTCGGCTACGACGGTCTTGAACTCGCCTGCTGGGGAGACCACTTCGAGGTCGACAAGGCGCTCGCCGACCCCTCGTATGTGAAGTCCCGGCACCAGCTGCTGGAGAAGTACGGCCTGAAGTGCTGGGCGATCTCCAACCACCTGGTCGGGCAGGCGGTGTGCGATGCCATCATCGACGAACGCCACCAGGCGATCCTGCCGTCCGTGATCTGGGGCGACGGTGATCCCGAAGGGGTACGCCGGCGGGCCGCGGACCGGATGAAGGACACCGCGCGCGCCGCGGCCGCCTTCGGCGTCGACACCGTCATCGGCTTCACCGGCTCGGCGATCTGGCACCTGGTCGCCATGTTCCCGCCCGCGCCGGAGGCGATGATCGAGCGCGGCTACGAGGACTTCGCCGCCCGCTGGAACCCCATCCTGGACGTCTACGACGAGGTGGGTGTGCGGTTCGCGCACGAGGTCCATCCCAGCGAGATCGCCTACGACTACTGGACAACCCAGCGCGCTCTGGAGGCCGTTGACCATCGTCCGGCGTTCGGGCTCAACTTCGACCCCTCGCACTTCGTGTGGCAGGACCTGGACCCGGTCGGCTTCCTGTGGGACTTCCGTGAGCGGATCTACCACGTCGACTGCAAAGAGGCCCGCAAACGCCTGGACGGCCGCAACGGCCGCCTCGGCTCCCACCTGCCCTGGGGCGATCCGCGCCGCGGCTGGGACTTCGTCTCCGCCGGCCACGGGGACGTGCCCTGGGAGGACGTCTTCCGCATGCTGCGCTCCATCGACTACCAAGGTCCGATCTCGGTCGAGTGGGAGGACGCCGGCATGGACCGGCTCCAGGGCGCACCGGAGGCGTTGAAGAGCCTGAAGCGCTACGACTTCGAGCCGCCGTCAGCTTCCTTCGACGCCGCCTTCGGAGGCAACGAGTAGCCCCCACCGGCCAGTTCCGGGATGACAGCGCATCCCCGCGTACCCGCACCCACCCGTACGACCGGCCCCACTCCGGAGGCATCCGTGCACGGGAACACAACTGGACGATGGACGACGGCTGTGGTGGGCACCGCCCTGCTGCTCGGCTGTGTCCCGCAGCCCGCCGCGTCCCACAGCTCCGACGACAGACGAGTCCTGGTCTTCTCCAAGACGGCGGGCTTCCGCCACGACTCCATACCCGAAGGGGTCGCGGCGATAAGGGACTTGGGCACGAGCAACGGCTTCACGGTCGACGCGACGGAGGACGCGAACGCCTTCACCTCGCGCAACCTGCGCCGGTACGACGCGGTCGTGTTCCTCTCCACCACCGGAGACGTCCTCGACCCCGCCGGACAGCGGGCCTTCGAGGGCTACATCCGGCACGGCGGCGGATACGTCGGCATCCACGCGGCCGCCGACACCGAGTACGACTGGGCGTTCTACGGCGGCCTCGCCGGCGCCTACTTCCAGTCCCACCCGGCGATCCAGCCCGCCACGGTGGTCACCGAGGACCGTGCTCACCCGTCCACGTCGGGGCTGCCGCCGACGTGGAACCGGACCGACGAGTGGTACAACTACCGCTCCAACCCCCGCGAGCGAGTCCACGTCCTGGCCTCCCTCGACGAGTCCTCGTACACCGGCGGCACCATGAACGGCGACCATCCGATCGCCTGGTGCCAGGACTACCAGGGCGGCCGCGCCTTCTACACCGGCTTCGGCCACACGAAGGAGTCGTACGCGGATCCGGCCTTCCGCGGACACCTGCTGGGCGGGATCCGGTATGCGATCGGTGACGCACAGGCCGACTGCCGACCGGAGAACGGCTACCGTCCGCTCTTCGACGGCACGGCGGCCTCGTTGGAGGGCTGGAAGCAGGCGGGCCCCGGCTCCTTCACCCTCTCCGACGACGGCACGCTCACGTCGTCCGGCGGTATGGGGATGCTCTGGTACGCCGGTCAGAGCTTCCGGTCGTACTCCGTGAAACTCGACTGGCGCCTCGCCGGCGACGACAACTCCGGCGTGTTCGTGGGCTTCCCGCCCTCGGACGACCCCTGGTCCGCCGTGGACCACGGCTACGAGATCCAGATCGACGCCACCGACGTACCGGAGAAGACGACCGGTTCCGTCTACGGCTTCCGCTCCGCCGACCTGAAGAAGCGCGACCGCGCGCTGAACCCGCCGGGGGAGTGGAACACGTACGAGATCCGCGTGGACGGCGAACGGCTCCGCGTCTGGCTCAACGGCGTGAAGATCAACGACTTCACCAACACCGATCCGGCGCGGAGCCTGCGTGACGGACATGTCGGCATCCAGAACCACGGAACCGACGACCAGGTGTCCTTCCGCGACATCCGGATCAGGGAACTGCCCGCCAAGGGCGACTGAGCGACGGCGGGCGGGGGACGCCGGACCTCCGCCCGTCGTCTTCATCCCCTGTCACGGCGCCGCGCGCACCGCGCGCTCGACCGTCCCAGGGGCCTGCGTACCACGCGTTCGACAAGGAGGCTGTCCATGTCCGCGTCCGTTTCCGTACCGCGGGTCGGTGTCTGGCTGATCGGGGCTCGCGGTTCCGTCGCCACGACGGTCGTCGCGGGCTGCGCCGCCCTCACCGCGGGGCTGCACCCGCCGACCGGCCTGGTCACCGAGACACCCCCCTTCACCGACAGCGGCCTGCCCACCCTTCCCTCCTTGGTCTTCGGCGGCCACGACACGGTGGACTGCCCCCTGCCCAAGCGGGCGGAGGCCCTCGCGGCCGGCGGCGTCCTGCCCCACGACCTGCCGCCCGCCGTCACCGCCGAACTCGCCGCCGCCGAACGGGAGATCAGACCCGGCGGTCCCCTTCCCGGCGACACCCGCACCGAGGAGGACCTCGTCACCGCGTTCGCCGCGGACATCCAGTCCTTCGTACGACGGCGGCGGCTGACCCGCGCGGTGGTCGTGAACGTTGCCTCCACCGAGCCCGCTCCGGCCGGCGACGCGCTGCCCCCGAGCAGCCTGTACGCGGCGGCGGCCCTGCGCGCGGGCTGCCCGTACGTGAACTTCACCCCCTCGACAGGCCTGCACCACCCCGCACTCGCCGGGCAGGCCGAGGCCGCCGGTCTCCCTCACGCGGGCTGCGACGGCAAGACCGGCCAGACCCTGCTCCGCTCCGTCCTCGGCCCGATGTTCACCCAGCGCGCTCTGGAGGTCCGCGCCTGGTCGGGCACCAACCTGCTGGGCGGTGGTGACGGGGCGGCCCTGGCGGATCCGGGCGCGGCCGCGGCCAAGAACGCCGGCAAGGAGCGCGTCCTGGCCGACACCCTCGGACACACACCGCAGGGCGAGGTCCACATCGACGACGTACCGGTGCTCGGGGACTGGAAGACCGCCTGGGACCACATCGCCTTCGACGGCTTCCTCGGCACCCGCATGATCCTCCAGACGACCTGGCAGGGCTGCGACTCGGCCCTCGCCGCACCGCTCGTCCTGGACCTGGCCCGACTGGTCGCCCGCGCTCATGAGGCGGGCCTGTCGGGGCCACTGAGCGAGCTGGGCTTCTACTTCAAGGACCCGGTGGGGGAGGGGCCGTCATCGCTGGGGGAGCAGTACGCGGCGCTCGTGGGGTTCGCGGAGCGCCTGCGGGGGCGTGACGCTGCTGGTCGCTCCGGGGAGCAGCGATGAGGGAGAGGGGAACGACCGCGGCGCACGGCTCGTCCGAGGGCGGCGGCGCGGGAACGTCGTCGCCGAAGCCCACCGCACCTCCGTCGCAGGTGACTTCACACAGCCCAGTGCCACAGAGCCGGGCCCGCAGGGACAGCACTGATCGCGCCGACCGCACCGACAGTGCCCGAGCATGGGCCGAACTCCTGCGCCTCCCAGCCCTGTTCACAGTGCCCGGCGACGCCCTCGCCGGCGCGGCCGCGGCCTCCGCCCGCCCCACCCCCCGCACCTTCCTCGCCATCGCCTCCTCCCTCTGCCTCTACGAGGCCGGCATGGCCCTCAACGACTGGGCCGACCGCGAGGTGGACGCCGTGGAACGCCCCCACCGTCCCCTCCCGTCCGGCCGCATCCACCCTGCGGCAGCCCTCGGCGCGGCCTGCGTCCTGACCGGCGCGGGCCTCTCCTTCGCGGCCTGCGCGGGCCGCCCCGCCCTCGCTGTCGCGGCACCCCTGGCGGCCACCGTGTGGGCGTACGACCTCGCCCTGAAGAACACCCCGCTGGGCCCGGTCGCGATGGCGACGGCGCGGGGCCTGGATCTGCTGCTGGGGGCGACGGCGACGGCCGGGGGAGGGGCAGCGGCGCGCAGGAGGGGTGGCGGTGGTGCCGGGCAGGTGGTGGACGCCGGAGTCGACGACGTGCGTCGGGCGGGGGGTGCTCGTGGCGTGCGTCGGGTGGTCGGTGCGGGCGGCGGCCTGAGTCGGGTGGTCGGAGTGGGCGGCCTGAGTCGGACGGTCGGCGAGGTGGGGCGGACGGTCGGAGCCGTGGACGGCAGTCGGGTGGCTGGAGCCCTCGGCACCGGCCAGCAGGTCGGCGCGGTCGGGACCTCGGCCGCAGCTGTCGCCGACGAGGTGCGGGCGGCCTTGAGAGCGGGACGCACGCAGACCGCCTTCCACGGCATCCGACACGCCCTCCCCTCCGCCGCCCTCCTCGGCGCCCACACCCTCGCGCTCACGACCGTGTCCCGCAGGGAAGCCCAGGGCGGGGCACCCCTGGCCCCGTTGGCGGCGCTGGCCGCGACAGCCGCACTGACCCGGCTCGTGGCCCGTGGGCGCCCCCTCCCGACGGACCGGCTCGACGAAAGCCGAAGCCACGTCGGAGCGCTCTCGGCCATACGGAGGCCAGCTGCGGCTTTGTCCCGCCCGCCAGGGCCCTGCCTGCCCACCGGCGACCAAACCTCGCAGCGCGGCTTCGGCCTCACGCTCCCGGCCCCGTCCGCCGCTCTGCGCATCGCCCTCGCCACGACCTACGCGGTCACCGCCGCCCGTCCCTACTTCCACGCCGCCCTCAACCCGTCACCCCCTCTCACCCAACGTGCCGTCACCGGAGGCATCCGCGCCACGATCCCCCTCCAGGCCGCCCTCACCGCCCGCTCGGGAACGAAGGCAGCGACGCTCACCGCCCTCCTCACCACCACCCTCGCCCCATTGGCGGCCCGCTTCGCGAGAAAGGTGAGCGTCACATGACCGGCGCCCTCCCCGCCCCGGAACCCACCTCCAGCACTACCGGCAGCGCGCACGCCCCCAACGCCTCCGGCAGGGCACCCACCCCCAACACCTCCAGCACCGCACCCGCCCCCCTGGCCCACCCCCTCCCCACCCCACCCCCGCACACCCCCCGACTCCGCTTCGGCTACGGCACCAACGGTCTCGCCGACCTCCGTCTCGAAGACGCCCTCGCCCTCCTTGCCGACCTTGGTTACGACGGCCTCGGGCTGACCCTCGACCACATGCACCTGGACCCCCTCGCCCCCGACCTCGCCGCCCGTACCCGTCGACTCGCGCGGCGGCTGGACGTGCTCGGTCTGACGGCCACTGTCGAGACGGGGGCCCGCTATGTGCTCGACCCGCGTCGCAAGCACGGCCCCTCCCTGCTCGACCCCGACCCGGACGACCGCGCCCGCCGTGTCGACCTGCTCGTCACGGCCGTCCAGGTCGCCGCCGACCTGGGTGCCCACGCCGTGCACTGCTTCAGCGGTGTCACACCGGAGGGCACGGATCAGGACACGGCGTGGAAGCGTCTCGCCGAAGCCCTCGTCCCGGTGCTGGACGCGGCCACCGCCGCGGGCGTCCCCCTCGCCGTCGAACCGGAACCGGGGCATCTCCTCGCCACCCTCGCCGACTTCCACCACCTCCGCACCGCCCTCGGCGACCCCGCGGCCCTCGGCCTCACCCTCGACATCGGTCACTGCCAGGTCCTCGAAGACCGGTCACCCGCCGACTGCGTCCGCGCCGCGGGCCCCTGGCTGCGGCACGTCCAGATCGAGGACATGCGACGAGGTGTGCACGAACACCTCCCCTTCGGTGAGGGCGACATCGACTTCCCGCCGGTCCTCGCCGCCCTGGCCGACACCGGCTACCAGGGCCTGACCGTCGTCGAACTGCCCCGCCACTCCCACGCGGGCCCGCACTTCGCCGAACTCTCCCTCCCCTTCCTCCGACAGGCAGTGGCGCTCTCACAAGGAAGCACTCCATGACCCACCCCCAAGCCCACCAGGCAACCTCCGTGGCGGACACCCCGGCCACCCCGGCCCCTTCGGCCACTCCGGCCACTCCGGGTACCCCGGCCACCCCGGCGACCCCGGACCCGGACACCGCGACCCCGAAAACCTCGGCCCCGGACACCGCGGGTCCAAAAACCCCCGCCCCGGACACCCCCGCCCCCAACACCCCAAACATCCCCCTCGCCCGCACCCCACCCACCACCCTGCACCGCCACCTCACCGCCCACCTCGGCGAAGCCGCCCGCGCCTGGCTCGACCGGGCCCTCGAAGAGGCCGCCGCCCACCCCGGCGCCCACGGTCCCATCTCCGTGTGGGAGTTGCGCCTCGCCGAGGCAGGGCGCCGTTGCGGGCCGGAACACGCCGACGCCGTCCGCGTCCTGATCCTGCACGCAGCCCGCGCCGACACCGACGCCCTCACCCGGGTCTACGCCCAGGGCACCGCCGCCGAACGCCGAGCCGTCCTGCACGCCCTGCCGCACCTGGTGCCCGGCCCGCAGGCACTCCCCCTCGTCGAGGACGCCCTGCGCACCAACGACACCCGGCTCCTGGCCGCCGCCGTCGGCCCCTACGCCGCCCGCCACCTCGCCGCCCACCAGTGGCGCCACGCCGTCCTGAAATGCCTGTTCACCGGCGTGCCCGTCACCGAGGTGGCCGAACTCGAACGGCGTGCCCACGCGGACGCCGAACTCGCCCGCATGCTCGGCGACTACGCCGCCGAACGCACCGCCGCCGGCCGTCCCGTGCCCCAGGACCTGCACCGCGTCCTGACCCTGACCGACCCCGAGGCCACCCCACCCGCACCGGCCGCCGACCACGGCCCGAGCGGCCCCGACGGCGCCCCCGGCGTCGACGGCACCCACGGCAAGGAGTCCTGATGCGCATCTTCGACCCCCACATCCACATGACGTCACGGACCACCGACGACTACCAGGCCATGCACACCGCCGGAGTGCGCGCCGTCGTCGAGCCGGCCTTCTGGCTGGGCCAGCCCCGCACCTCGCCCGCCTCCTTCCTCGACTACTTCGACGCCCTGCTGGGCTGGGAACCCTTCCGGGCCGCGCAGTACGGCATCGCCCACCACTGCACGCTCGCCCTGAACCCCAAGGAGGCGAACGACCCCCGCTGCACACCCGTCCTCGACGAACTGCCCCGGTATCTCGTCAAGGACCAGGTCGTGGCCGTCGGCGAGATCGGCTACGACTCCATGACCCCCGCCGAGGACACCGCCCTCGCCGCCCAGCTCCAGCTCGCCGCCGATCACGAACTGCCCGCGCTCGTCCACACCCCGCACCGCGACAAGCTCGCCGGCCTGCGCCGCACCCTCGACGTCGTGCGCGAGTCCGCCCTGCCGACCGAGCGGGTCCTGGTCGACCACCTCAACGAGACCACCGTCAAGGAGGCCAAGGACAGCGGCTGCTGGCTCGGCTTCTCCGTCTACCCGGACACCAAGATGGACGAGGAGCGGATGGTCGCGATCCTGCGCACCTACGGCCCCGAGCAGGTCCTGGTGAACTCCGCCGCCGACTGGGGCCGCAGCGACCCCCTCAAGACCCGTAAGGTCGGCGACCTGATGCTCGCCGAGGGCTTCAGCGAGGACGACGTCGACCGGGTGCTGTGGCGCAACCCCGTCGCCTTCTACGGACTCAGCGGCCGCCTGAACCTCGACGTCCCGGCCACCGACGTCACCCACGAGGGCAACTCCATCCTCCGCGGCCCGCAGAAGACGGAGGCGTGAGCCATGCGCTTCCGCCACCCCGACGGCACCATCGTCCACCTCGCCTACTGCACCAACGTCCACCCCGCCGAAACCCTCGACGGCGTCCTCGCCCAGCTCCGCGACCACTGCGAACCCGTCCGCCGCCGCCTCGGCCGCGACCGCCTCGGCATCGGCCTGTGGCTCGCCCGCGACGCCGCCCACGCCCTGGTCAGCGACCCGTCCGCACTGCGCGACCTGCGCACCGAACTCGACCGCCGCGGCCTGGAGGTCGTCACCCTCAACGGCTTTCCCTACGAGGGTTTCGGCGCCGAGGAGGTCAAGTACCGCGTCTACAAGCCGGACTGGACCGACCCCGAACGCCTCGAACACACCACCGCCCTGGCCCGCGTGCTCACCGGACTCCTGCCCGACGACGTCACCGAGGGCAGTGTCTCCACCCTCCCGCTCGCCTGGCGCACCGGCTACGACGACGCGGACGCCGAGAAGGCCCGCACCGCCCTGCTCACCCTCGCCGAACGCCTCGACGCCCTCCAGGAACTGACCGGCCGCTCCATCCGCGTCGGTCTCGAACCCGAACCCGGCTGCGTCGTCGAGACCACCGGCGACGCCATCGCCCCGCTGACCGCGATCGCCCACGACCGCATCGGCATCTGCGTCGACACCTGCCACCTCGCCACCTCCTTCGAAGACCCGCACACCGCCCTGGACGCGCTCACCACCGCCCGCGTCCCCGTCGTCAAGTCCCAGCTCTCGGCCGCCCTGCACGCCGAACACCCCCACCTCCCCGAGGTCCGCGAGGCACTCGCCGCCTTCGACGAACCCCGCTTCCTGCACCAGACCCGCACCTCCACCGCCGCGGGCCTCCGCGGCACCGACGACCTCGGCGAGGCCCTCGCCGGCGACGCCCTGCCCGACGGGGCACCCTGGCGCGCCCACTTCCACGTCCCCCTGCACGCGGCCCCCGCCGCCCCCCTCACCTCCACGCTCCCCGTCCTCAAGGCCGCCCTGACCCGGCTCGTCGGCGGCCCGCACCCCCTCACCCGCCACCTGGAGGTCGAGACCTACACCTGGCAGGCCCTCCCACCCGCACTGCGCCCCCGCGCCCGCACCCAGCTCGCCGACGGCATCGCCGCCGAACTCACGCTCGCCCGCGACCTGCTGACCGACCTCGGCCTGAAGGAGCTGCCATGAGCGAACAGCCCCCGCTGACAGGACCGACCCCCCTCCTCGTCCTCGACGTCGTCGGCCTCACCCCCCGGCTCCTGCACCACATGCCCCACCTCAAGTCCCTCGCCCGGTCCGGCTCCCACGCCCCGCTCGGGACCGTCCTGCCCGCCGTCACCTGCGCCGCCCAGTCCACCTTCCTCACCGGCACCCACCCCAGTGAGCACGGCATCGTCGGCAACGGCTGGTACTTCCGCGACCTCGGCGACGTACTCCTGTGGCGGCAGCACAACGGACTGGTCGCCGGCGACAAGCTCTGGGACGCCGCGCGCCGCGCCCACCCCGGCTACACCGTCGCCAACATCTGCTGGTGGTACGCCATGGGCGCCGACACCGACTTCACCGTCACCCCCCGCCCGGTCTACTACGCCGACGGCCGCAAGGAACCCGACTGCTACACCCGGCCCCCGGCCCTGCACGACGAACTCACCGACAAACTCGGCACCTTCCCCCTCTTCCACTTCTGGGGCCCCGGCGCGGACCTGGTCTCCAGCCAGTGGATCATCGACGCCACCCGCCACATCATGGGCACCCGCCACCCCGACCTGACGCTCTGCTACCTCCCCCACCTCGACTACGACCTGCAACGCTTCGGCCCCGACGACCCACGCTCCCTGAAGGCCGCCGCCGACCTGGACCGGGCACTGGCCCCGCTTCTCGACGACGCCCGCGCGGAAGGCCGTACCGTCGTGGCGCTGTCCGAGTACGGCATCACCCGCGCCGACCGCCCCGTCGACATCAACCGCGCTCTGCGCCGCGCCGGACTCCTCGAGGTGCACACCCAGGACGGCATGGAGTACCTGGACCCGATGGCCTCGCGGGCCTTCGCGGTCGCCGACCACCAGATCGCCCATGTCTACGTGCGCCGTCCCGAGGACCTGGACGCAACCCGCGCCGCCCTCGAAGGCCTGCCCGGCCTCGAACAGCTCCTCGACGACGAGGGCAAGAAGGCCCACCACCTCGACCACCCGCGCTCCGGTGAACTCGTCGCCGTCGCGGAACCGGACGCCTGGTTCACGTACTACTACTGGCTCGACGACGACCGCGCGCCCGACTTCGCGCAGCTGGTCGAGATCCACCGCAAACCCGGCTACGACCCGGTCGAACTGTTCATGGACCCGCTGGACCCCTACGTCAAGGTCAAGGCGGCCGGCGCGCTGGCCCGCAAGAAGCTCGGCATGCGCTATCGCATGGCGGTGGTGCCCCTCGACCCGTCACCTATTCGCGGCAGCCACGGCCGCCTTCCCGAGAGCGACGACGACGGTCCGCTCCTCATCTGCTCCACCCCCCGCGCGGTCGGCGACCGCATCGCGGCCACCGACGTGAAGTCGCTCCTGCTCCGACTGGCCGGACTTTCCTGACTGGTCCCCAGTGAAGCACCCAGCACTGACAACGCCCTCCGACACCGAGGAGTCCCCGGCATGAGCCGCACCTCCCAGCCCGACCCCGAACTCACCCACCGCCTGACCAGACGAGGCATGCTCGGTGTGGCCGCGGGCGCCACCGCCGCCGCACTGCTGGGCGCCGCGGCCTCCCCGGCAGGCGCCGCCACCGACGCCGCGACCGGCACCAGCGGCCACGGCCGCGGCCGCCCCGTGCTGCCCCCCGGCCGCCTCGGCATCCAGCTCTACAGCCTCCGCGACAAGGTCTCCACCCTCGGCTTCGCCCCCGTCTTCGCCGAACTGGAGAAGTACGGCTACGACGAGGTCGAGTTCGCCGGCTACACCCAGGGCTCGGCCGGGCCGATCACCCTCGCCCAGCTCAGGCGGCTGGCCCGCGACCACGGCCTGAACCCGATCGGCAGCCACGTCGGCTACTACTCGGACGACCCGAACGCCTACACCTTCGCCCAGAACCTCACCAAGGTCCTCGACGACGCCCAGGCCCTCGGCCTCAGGCACATCGGCACCGCCTCGGGCCCCTTCCGCTACGGCTCCACCGTCGACGCGTGGAAGCGCGCCGCCGAGGAGTTCAACACCTACGGCGCGGCGGCGAAGGCACGCGGGATGAAGTTCTACCAGCACAACCACTCCGAGGAGTTCTCCTTCGCCACCGACAACCCCAAGGTCCGCCTCTACGACGTGCTCCTCGGGGAGACCGACCCCGACCTGGTGTTCCTGGAGATGGACATCTTCTGGGCGTACTCGGGCCAGTTCCGCTTCTCCAAGCGGCCCGACGGCACCCCCGCGCCCTTCGAACCGCTGAACTACGTCCTCAGGCAGCCGCACCGCTACCCGCTCTTCCACGTCAAGGACGGCGTGAGCGACCCGTCGAACACCTACGGCTACCGGATGACCGACGTCGGCGACGGAGACATCGACTACCAGAAGTTCATCTCCGCCGTGACCAGGCTGCGGGGCGAGCGCCTGGCCCACCACTGGCAGGCCGAGCACGACCAGCCCACCGAGTCCTTCACGTTCGCCCGGCGCTCCAGCGCCCACCTGCACTCACTGCGGGAGAAGTGCTGACCGAGCACGACCGAGGCGGGACCCCGAGGGCGCAGGGGGCGCTCCCCGCCGGTCGGGGTCCCGCCGTCGTGTAAACGGGCTGACCGGTCGCCCCCGGCCGCCGCGGCGACCGTCGGGACGAGCCGGCGTACGCCCGCGTACACGTTCATGGGGTGTCCACGCGCACAGCCGCGCGGGGGAAGGAGGCCCGGTCCGGCACCCGAAGCGCGCGCCGGCGCACGGGCCCCCGGTCCGGTCGAAGTCCCGTGCCACCGCGCGGACCCGGTCGGGGAGGCTCGCGAGGAGACCGGTTCCGACACGGACCGGGGGAGTGTCGTGGACGAGACGCCGAAGTGTCGCGGGTACCGCCACGGCTACGGGTACCGCGGGGACCGCGTCAGGAGTCGCCCCACGCCGTGCCGTCGCTCGTCCCATGGCCGGCCTCAGTCCCGCATCGCCAGGACGGTCGACTTCTCGATGCGGATCGCGGCCGCCTCGAACTCCACGGCACCCGCGATCGGACAACGGGCCCTGGCCGCCCACCCGTTCGCTCCGTCCTCGGCGTCCGACGGGCGCCCGGTCGTGAACGCCAGTCCTGGCCGCAGCGCCGGATCGACCCACACCGGTGCCGTCGACGCTCCGAGCCGGGTCACGACCCGCACCTCCTCGCCGACCACCACCCCGAAGCGCTCGGCGTCCTCCGGACTCAGCTCGACGCACTCCGCGCGCCGCAACGACGAGCCCGAACCGCCCCTCTGCGGCGGGGTGTTGTACGAGTCGAGACGGCGCCCTCTGCTCAGCCGGACCGGATACCGCTCGTCCGTCAGATCGACGGGAGGGGCGTGCTCGACGAGCTGGAACGGCGTAGGACTGTCACGATCGCCCTGCCGTCGCCCGGTGAGCAGCTCCAGATTGACCCACGCCCGGACCTCGCCCGCACTGTCTCCGGCGGCCCCCGGTGGCAGGCACGGTCCCCCGAGCGCCCAAGCCCTGGCCGACTCCCTTATGTACGCGGCCGGTACGCCCGTCACCTTCGCCGTGAGCGACAGCGTCCACGGCTCGACGAGCCTGCGGTACTCCTCGAAGCGCGAAGTGGCTCGCTCGACGAACTCCAGGTCGGCCAGGCCCGTTTGGATGATGTCCCGGCCGATCGCGTGAGCCAACGGGACCGCGGTGCCGGTGTTCGGCCGGACGCGTCCGCCGGATGCGCGGGTGTGGGCGCTCAGTTCCGTCATGCGGCGGACCGGAGGGCGAGGAGGTCGGACAGGGCGTGGACCGTGCGCAGGGTTGGCACGTCCACGGCGGTGATCTCCGCCAGCTCGATCACGGCGGTGAGCAGGACGTCGAGTTCGAGAGGCTTGCCGCGCTCCAGGTCCTGAAGGGTGGAGGTGCGGTGGTCACCGACGCGTTCGGCGCCGGCCAGTCGGCGCTCGATGGACACGCCGACCGTGCAGCCCAGGGCCTCGGCGACGGCGAGCGTCTCGGCCATCATGGTCTCGATGACCTTGCGGGTGCCGCCGTGCAGGCACATCTGCCGCATGGTGGCTCGGGCCAGGGCGCTGATCGGGTTGAAGGAGATGTTCCCGAGCAGCTTGAGCCAGATGTCGTCGCGGAGATTCGCCTCGACCGGAGCCTTCAGGCCGCCCAGCCGCATGGCCTCACTGAACGCGAGACACCGCTCGGACAGGCTCCGGTCGGGCTCGCCGATGGAGAACCGGGTGCCTTCCAAGTGCCGTACGACGCCCGGGGCTTCGAGCTCGGTGGCGGCGTAGACGACACAGCCGATGGCGCGGGAGGGCGCGAGCACCGCACTGACCGCACCTTCCGGGTCGACGCTTTCGATGCGGTGGCCGTCGTAGGGGCCGCCGTGCCGGTGGAAGTACCACCAGGGGATGCCGTTCTGGGCCGCGATGACGGCGGTGGTGTCGTGGAGAAGGGGCTCGATGAGCGGCCCGCACGCCGCGTACGAGTTGGCCTTCAGTCCGAGGAAGACGTAGTCGACCGGGCCGATCTCGGCCGGGTCGTCGGTGGCGTGCACGTGGGCGGTGAAGTCACCGCGGGGGCTGAGGACTTGGACGCCCTGTCCGCGCATCGCCGCGAGATGGGGTCCACGGGCGACGAGATGCACATCCGCGCCGCCGCGGTGCAGTGCCGCACCTACGTAGGCGCCGATCGCACCGGCGCCGAGAACTGCGACTTTCATGATGAGGAAGCTCCGTTCGGTGAGGGTGACCGAGGAACTGTCGACTTTGTCGACTGGATATTGTCTACAGGATGGAATGAGTGCTCAGCAAGAGTCGTGACGTCACCAACCCCCGTGAGCTGCTGCTGAGCGGCGGTACGGACCGCGCTCCGGCGGTTGTGCGCCGTAGACTGTAGGCGAAAGCCAATTCGCCCTCGGCGCTCAGTTGCAGCGACGACGCTGTACAAGAAGGGACCGCGATGTTGCCGACCACAGGACTGCCGTACGGCACCGTGCCCAGGCTCGAGCGCCCCGGCCCCCTGCGCGACCGTGTCTACGGGGCGTTGCTGGAGCTGATCACCACGCGTGCGCTTCAGCCGGGTCAGCATCTGGTGGAGAGTGAGCTGGCCGGTCATCTGGGGGTGTCGCGGCAGCCGGTGCGGGAGGCGTTGCAGCGGCTGAACACCGAGGGGTGGGTGGATCTACGGCCTGCTCAGGGTGCGTTCGTGCATGAGCCGACGGACGAGGAGGCGGACCAACTCCTCACGGTCCGCACCTTGTTGGAGGCGGAGGCCGCTCGGCTGGCCGCCGCCAACGCGGGCAGTGCCGGGATCGCCGCCCTGGAAGCACTGTGCGTGCAGGGCGAGGAGGCCGTCGCCGCCGATGACGTGGATGCCGCGGTCGCGCTGAACGCCCGACTCCACGCGAAGGTCATGGAGTTGGCGGGCAACGCGGTCCTCGCCGAGCTGGCGGGGCAGGTGGATCGGCGGGTGCGGTGGTACTACACGCCGATCGCCCGGCAGCGTGGCCGGCAGTCCTGGATCGAGCACCGTGAACTGATCGCCGCCATCGCCGACCGGGACGAACAGCGAGCCACCGCCGTCATGCGGCAACACACCGAACACACGCGGAAGATGTACCAGGAACGCGAGAAGTAGCCCGCCACGCACCTCGGTTCACCGAAGCGACCGCATGCCGGATCAGGCGGCCCTTTCCCGGCCAGCGGCACGGGGAAGGGCCGCCTGATGTCCGAACGGCCCTGCTCAGGCCGCGGCTTGCGGTTGCGGCGCCGCCACCCCGCTCCGGGGCCGCCCCGGCTGCCGCAGCAGCAGGGCGATCGCCGCCGCCAGCATCGAGGTGGCGCCGGCCAGGGCGTACGCCCCGTCGTAACCCCAGGCCGCCACGACCATGGAACCGAGGCCGCCGCCGAACAGACCGCTGATCAGCTTGCCGCTGTACACCAGCCCGTAGTTGGACGCGTTGTAGTTCTCCCCGAAGTAGTCCGGGGTGAGCGCCGCGAACAGCGGGTAGAACGCGCCGCCGCCGAACCCGGACAGGAACGCGAAGAACAGGAACAGCGACTCGCTCTTGACGTCACCCGCCCAGATCACGCCGAACTGCGCGAGCCCCAGGACGACGATCACGAACACCAGCGTGGACTTGCGGCCCCACTTGTCGGACAGCCAGCCCACCACTCCGCGCCCGATGCCGTTGATGACCGCCATGACACCCATCGAGGAGGCCGCCACCAGCGGGCCGAAGCCCACCTCCTTCGCGTAGTCGACCTGGAAGGAGATGCCGAAGATCGACACTCCCGCGGTCATCACGAGGGCGACCCACATGAGGGGAAGCATGCCGGTCCTGACGGCCTCCTTCGGCGTGAACTGCCGTACCGCGGGAGGGTTCTTGGCGAGCGCGACGGAACCCTTCCCGCTGCCGCCGTAGGTCAGCGGGTCGATGTCCGCGGGCCACCAGTTCTTCGGCGGGTCCTTGAAGAAGAACGCGCAGCCCACGACCACGATCAGGATGTAGCAGCCGATGAGGTCCAGGACACGGTGGTAGTTCGCCGTGTCGAAGCCGTAGTTGAAGATGAAGATGAAGGGCAGAGATCCGTACGCGAAGCCGCCGTTGACGAACCCGGTCTTGGCGCCCCGGCGTTCGGGGAACCATTTGCCGACCATGTTGATGCAGGTCGCGTAGACCAGTCCGGCGCCGATTCCCCCGATGACGCCGAATCCCAGGATCGCCAGCAGGACGTTGCTGAGGTGCGACAGGGCGAGGAACCCGACCAGACACATGCCCGAGCCGAGGTACATGGCGCTGCGGGCGGTCAGGATGCCCTTCTCCCGGAGCCAGCCCGCGGGGAAGGCGATGCCGGCCTGGAAGAAGACCCAGACGCTGAGGATCCAGAAGGTGTTGCTCTGCGTCCAGCCGTGGGCGTGGGACAGGGTGTCCTCGGCCGAGCCGTACGCGTACTCGAAGACGCTGATGGCCATCATGGTGATCCACGGGAGGTACACCATGAGTTTGCGTGAGTGGCCGAGGATGTCCCGGTCGGTCTCGCCGATGCGGTAGACGCGGCCGCCTGCGTCGGTCACTTCTCGGTAGGGACGTGGTGCGGCGGTGGAGTGTGCGGTCTTGTCGGTGTCGCTGCGTGCTGCGTACGGATCTGCCGTCATGTCAGGCCATTTCCTCGCCGAGCGGTTGCGGGTTGGGTACGGTCCGACGGCTGGTCTGGGGCCTGCCGGGCGCCTTGAGGAACAGCGCGAGTACCGCGGAGCTCAGGCCGATGCAGCCGGCCAGGACGAACGCGCCCTCGTAGTCCCAGGCGCCGACCACGATCGAGCCCACGCCGGAGCCCACCAGGCCCGAGATGAGCTTCGAGCTGTAGACCATGCCGTAGTTGGAGGCGTTGTTGTTCTCACCGAAGTAGTCCGCGGTCATCGCGGCGAACAGCGGGAAGATCGCGCCGCCGCCGAAACCGGAGACCATGGAGCAGAAGAGGAAGAACGGCATGCTGCCCATCTGGCCCGAGACCAGCACCCCGAACTGCGCGGTGCCCAGCACCAGACACACGATGATCAGCGTGTTGCGGCGGCCGAACTTGTCGGAGATCCAGCCGATGACCCCGCGCCCGGTGCCGTTGACTATCGCCTTCAGCGACATCGCCGTGGCCACGATCCCGCCCGCGAAGCCCATGTCCTTGCCGAACGGCACCTGGAAGGCGATGCCGAAGATGTTGATGCCGGCCGTGCACAGCAGGCAGAACCACATCATCCACAGGACGGGCGTACGCGCGGCCTCCTTGGGGGTGTACTGCTTGACGGCCGGCGGGTTCTTCTCCAGCGCCCGCCGGATCTTCGGGTCGTCGGTCATCTTCAGCGGGTCGACGTGCGGCGGCCACCAGTTCTTCGGCGGGTCCTTGAAGAACCAGCCCGCGAACGCCACCACGGAGCAGCAGACCAGGCCGACCGTCACCAGGACGCCCCTGTAGTTGCTCAGGTCCATGTACGAGGTGAACAGGAAGACGAAGGGCACCGAGCCGTAGGCGAAACCGCCGTTGACCATGCCGGTCTTGCCGCCCTTGCGCTCCGGGAACCACTTTCCGACCATGTTCACGCAGGTCGCGTACACAAGGCCGGCACCGATACCGCTGCACACACCGAAGCCCAGGTAGGCGACGATCACGTTCGGCGCGAACGCGAGCGACAGATAGCCGAGGACGGTTCCCAGCGCGCCGAGCATCATCGCGTAGCGGGCCGGAAGCCTCCCGCTCTCCCGCAACTGCCCGGCGGGGAAGGCCACGGCGGCCTGGAAGAACACCCAGACGCCCATCAGCCAGAAGATGTGCCCGCTGCTCCACAGATGCGCCTCGTGCAGGGTGTCCTCGGCCGACGTGAACGCGTACTCCGAGGAACTGATGCCCAGCATGCCCATCCACGGGAAGAGCACCATGGTCCATCGTGGCCGCCCCATGATGTTCCGGTCGGTCTCACCGATCCGGTACACGCGGCCGTTGCGGTCCGTCACCTCCCTGAAGGCGGCGGACGACGAGTAGTCGAGTGTTGTCATAGCTCAAGCACTCCTTGCGTCGAAAGATCTGGCCAGCGCCCCCTGTCCAAATGCCTTTCGTGCGCGCACGGAACTCCGGGGCCGGTCGACGCGCACCGTCGCCGGACCCCGTGCTCGATCACGTCATGGATCACCGCCCGAAGACCCGGCGGTGCGGCCCCGGTTCACCACGTCAGATCACCCCTCCCGACTTCATCAGTCTCAACTCCTCGTCACCGAGACCCAGTTCGCCGATGTAGATCTCTTCGTTGTGCTGGCCGAGGAGGGGTGGGGTGGTGATGGTGGTGGGGGAGTCGGAGAGTTTGAGGGGGTTGCCGACGGTGGTGAAGGCACCGCGCTGGGGATGCTCGACCTCGACGATCATGTCGTTGTCGGCCAGGGAGCGGTCCTCGATGATCTCCCTGGTGGACAGGATCGGCCCGCACGGGATGTTGTGCCGGTTGAGCTGTTCCAGGACCTGCCATTTGGGCTGCGTGCTGGTCCATTCCTCGATCAGCTGGAACATCTTCGCCAGCTTCGGCAACCGGGCCTGCGGGGTGGCCCATTCGGGATCCTCGGCCAGCTCGGGCCGGCCGATCAGTGCGGCCAGCGGGGCCCAGCCGACGGGCTGGACGATGACGTACACGTAGTCGTTCGGGCCGCCCGGCGCGCACCGCACCGCCCAGCCCGGCTGCCCGCCACCGGAGGCGTTGCCGGAGCGGGGGACCTCGTCGCCGAAGTCCTCGTTGGGGTATTCGGCCAACGGGCCGTGCGCGAGGCGTTGTTGGTCACGCAGCTTGACCCGGCACAGGTTCAGCACCGCGTGCTGCATCGCCACGTTCACCCGCTGGCCCCGCCCGGTCCTCTCCCTTTGCAGGAGTGCGGCCAGGATGCCGGCCACCGCGTGAATGCCCGTGCCGGAGTCCCCGATCTGCGCACCGGTCGCCATCGGCGGCCCGTCCGGGAACCCGGTGGTGGCCATCGAGCCGCCCATCGCCTGTGCCACCACCTCGTACGCCTTGAAAGCCGTGTACGGGCCGTCCCCGAACCCCTTGATCGACGCATACACCATCCTGGGGTTGATCTCCCGGATCCGCTCCCACGTGAACCCCATCCGATCCACCGCACCCGGCGCGAAGTTCTCCACCAGCACATCCGCACCCCGGATCAGCGCGGTGAGGATCTCCCGGCCCCGCTCGGTCTTCAGATTGAGGGTGATGCTGCGCTTGTTGCAGTTGAGCATCGTGAAGTACAGCGAGTCCGCCCCCGGCACATCCCTGAGCTGCCCCCGCGTGACGTCCCCGCCCGGCGCCTCCACCTTCACCACATCCGCCCCCAGCCACGCCAGCAACTGCGTCGCCGACGGACCCGACTGCACATGCGTCATGTCCAGCACCCGCACACCATCAAGCGCCAACGTCGTCACGGATCACCTCACCGTCAGCAGGTTTGGCACATTGCATACAGTCGACGAATACTGTATGAAGATTGTTATCCCGCATCCCGTGGGTGATGTCCAGGGGGCGTGCAGCACTTTTAAGTCGTGCACTTTTGAGACGGGAGCCGAACCATGGACCTGTACGAGCACGAAGCCCGGGCCCTCGTCGAGGAACACGGGATCCCGGTGCCGAGGGCGGAGGTCACCGACTCGCCCGAGGAGGCCCGCGCCATCGCCCGCCGACTGGGCGGCAGCGTCGTCGTGAAGGCGCAGGTGAAGACGGGAGGCCGGGGCAAGGCGGGCGGTGTGCGGCTCGCCGCCGACCCCGCCGAGGCCGAGCGGACGACCCGCCGCATCCTCGGCACGGACATCAAGGGGCACCGGGTGCGCAAGGTCATGCTGGCCCAACCGGCCGACATCGAGAGTGAGTTCTACGTCGCCTACGTCCTCGACCGTGCCGCGGGCCGCTTCCTCGCCATCGCCTCGGCGGCGGGCGGCATGGACATAGAGGAGGTCGCCGCCACTCGCCCCGAGGCGGTGGTCCGGATGCCCGTCGACCCCGCAGAGGGCGTCACGTCGGCGAAGGCGGGCGCGATCGCCGAGGCGGCCGGGCTGCCGCCCCGGACCGTCGACGTCCTCGTACGGCTGTGGGAGGTGCTGGTCCGCGAGGACGCGGTCCTCGTCGAGGTCAACCCCCTCGTGCGCACCCGCCAGGGACAGCTCCTCGCCCTCGACGGAAAGGTCACCCTCGACGACAACGCCCGCTTCCGTCAGGCACGTTGGGGCAACGACAGCATCGCTTACGACGATCCGCTGGAGGCGGCCGCCGCCGCGAAGGGCCTCAACTACGTCAAGCTCGACGGCGAGGTCGGCATCATCGGCAACGGCGCCGGCCTGGTCATGTCGACCCTCGACGTGGTCGCCGGCTGCGGCGCACGGCCCGCCAACTTCCTCGACATCGGCGGCGGCGCCTCGGCCCAGGTCATGGCGGACGGACTGTCGGTCGTCCTGTCCGACCCGGCCGTCAAGTCCGTGTTCGTCAACGTCTTCGGCGGGATCACCGCCTGCGACGCGGTGGCCGACGGCATCGTCAAGGCCCTCGACGAGGTCCGGCCGACCAAGCCGCTGGTCGTGCGCCTCGACGGCAACAACGCCGCCCGCGGGCGGACCGTCCTCGACGAGCGCGCCCATCCCCTCGTCCAGCAGGCCACCACCATGGACGGCGCCGCCCGGCGCGCCGCCGAACTCGCCAACACCGGCTGAAGGAGCGGGACATGGCCATCTTCCTGACCAAGGAGTCCAGGGTCCTCGTCCAGGGCATGACCGGCGGCGAGGGCATGAAGCACACCCGTCGCATGCTCGCCGCCGGCACGAACGTCGTCGGCGGCGTGAACCCGCGCAAGGCCGGCCGGGCCGTCGACTTCGACGACCGGGTCGTGCCCGTCTTCGGATCGGTCGCCGACGGCATCCGGGCCACCGGAGCCGACGTCACCGTCGTCTTCGTGCCGCCCGCCTTCGCCGAAGCGGCCGTTGTCGAGGCCGCCGACGCCGGGATCGGCCTCGTCGTCGTCATCACCGAGGGCATCCCCGTCCACGACACCGTCGCCTTCACGTCGTACGCGAAGAAGAAGGGGACACGGATCATCGGGCCCAACTGTCCGGGCCTGATCACCCCCGGCCAGTCCAACGCCGGCATCATCCCGGCGGACATCACCCGGTCCGGCCGGATCGGGCTGGTGTCCAAGTCCGGCACCCTCACCTACCAACTCATGTACGAGCTGCGGGACATCGGATTCTCCACCTGCGTCGGCATCGGCGGAGACCCCGTCGTCGGCACCAGCCACATCGACTGCCTGGCCGCCTTCCAGGACGACCCCGACACCGAACTCGTCGTCCTCATCGGGGAGATCGGCGGTGACGCGGAGGAACGGGCCGCCGCCCACATCCGGGATCACGTCACCAAGCCCGTCGTCGGCTACATCGCCGGCTTCACCGCGCCCGAGGGCCGGACCATGGGCCACGCCGGCGCCATCGTGTCCGGTTCCGCGGGCACGGCCCAGGCGAAGAAGGCGGCGCTGGAGGCGGTCGGCGTCAAGGTCGGCGCCACCCCGAGCGAGACGGCCCGCCTGGTGCTCTCGCTGCTGGACACCGTTCGCAAGGCCCCTCAGGCCTGACCCGAACCACGCGACGCGTACGCGGAACCGTCCGTCGCGTTTCCCTCACCACCCCGCCCCCGACTGTGCACCGAGAGCGGAGACATCGCATGACCACCACCCTCAACTCCAGCCACCTCGTGGTGAAGTCCGGCACCTCCTGGAACGACGCCTGGCAGCGCTGCCTCGCCGTCGCCCCCGAGGCCTTCCGCGACGACCGCGTCCTCAACCTCTGGGACTCCGCCTGGCGGGCCGACGGCCGGGCGCTGCCCGCCACCAGCCCCGTCGACGGCAGCCCCATCGCCGGCCCGCCGCGCCTGGACCGCGAAGCCGCCCACCAGGCCGTCCGCGCCTCCCTCGACCAGCACCGCGCATGGCGGCACGTCCGCCTCGAAGAACGCCGGGCCCGCGTCGCGGCCACCCTCGACGCCCTCACCCAGCACCGCGAACTCCTCGCGCTGCTCCTCGTCTGGGAGATCGGCAAACCGTGGCGGCTCGCGCAGGCCGATGTCGACCGAGCCATCGACGGCGTGCGCTGGTACGTCGACGGCATCGAGCCGATGGTCGAGGGCCGGGCCCCGCTGGACGGCCCGGTGTCCAACATCGCCAGCTGGAACTACCCGATGAGCGTGCTCGTCCACGCCCTGCTGGTCCAGGCACTGGCGGGCAACGCGGTCATCGCCAAGACCCCCACCGACGGCGGCGTCGCCTGCCTCACCCTGGCCTGCGCGCTCGCCGCCCGCGAGGGCATCCCCGTCACCCTCGTCAGCGGCAGCGGGTCAGAGCTGTCCGAGGCGCTGGTGCGGGCGCCCGAGATCGGCTGCGTCTCCTTCGTCGGCGGCCGCGACACCGGGGCCGCCGTCGCCACCGCCGTCACCGACCTCGGCAAGCGGCACGTCCTCGAACAGGAAGGCCTCAACACCTGGGGCATCTGGAACTACACCGACTGGGACGCGCTCACCGCCGTCATCCCCAAGCTCTTCGACTACGGCAAGCAGCGCTGCACCGCCTACCCGCGCTTCGTCGTCCAGCGCGAGCTGTTCGACGAGTTCCTGGCCGCCTACCTCCCCGCGGTCCGCACCCTGCGCCTCGGACACCCCCTCGCCGTCGCGCACCCCGACGACCCCTACCCGTCCCTCGACTTCGGCCCGGTGATCAACGCGGCCAAGGCGAAGGAACTCCGGGACCAGGTCGCCGAGGCCATCAACCGCGGAGCCGTCCCCGTGCACCGCGGCAGTGAGGCGGACGCCCGCTTCCTGCCCGGCCAGGACACCTCGGCGTACGTCCAACCGGTCACCCTCCTCAACCCACCCCCCTCCTCACCTCTGCACCACGCGGAACCCTTCGGCCCGGTCGACACCATCGTCCTGGTCGACACGGAAGCGGAACTGCTCGCCGCCATGAACGCCTCCAACGGCGCCCTCGTCGCCACCCTGTCCACCGACGACCGGGCGACCTTCGACCGACTCGCCCCGCAGATCCGCGCGTTCAAGGTCGGACACGGCACCCCGCGCTCCCGCGGCGACCGCGACGAACTGTTCGGCGGGTTCGGCGCCTCCTGGCGCGGCGCCTTCGTCGGCGGCGAACTCCTCGTGCGCGCCGTCACCCAGGGCCCCGCCGACGAGAGGCTGCCCGGCAACTTCCCCGAGTACCAGCTGATGCCGTGAGGCACCGACGTACACACGACGACGCAGGGATGAGGTGGCGAACATGACGTTGGCGCTTGATGGTGTGCGGGTGCTGGACATGACGCATGTGCAGTCGGGTCCGTCGGCGACGCAGTTGCTGGCGTGGCTGGGGGCGGATGTGGTGAAGGTGGAGGCGCCGGGCGGGGACGTCACGCGGGGGCAGCTCAGGGATGTGCCGGGGGCGGACTCGCTGTATTTCACGATGCTCAACTGCAACAAGCGCAGCATCACCTTGAACACGAAGACCGAGCGGGGCCGGGAGATCCTCACCGCGCTGATCCGGGGTGCGGATGTGCTGGTGGAGAACTTCGCGCCGGGTGCGGTGGATCGGATGGGGTTCACGTGGGAGCGGATCCGGGAGATCAACCCCAGGATGGTGTATGCGTCGATCAAGGGGTTCGGGGACGGCCCGTACACGGCTTTCAAGGCGTACGAGGTGGTGGCACAGGCGATGGGCGGCTCGATGGCCACCACCGGGTTCCCGGACGGGCCGCCGATGGCGACCGGCGCGCAGATCGGGGACTCCGGCACGGGCATTCACGCGGTGGCCGGCATCCTGGCCGCACTCCTGCAAAGGGAGAGGACCGGGCGGGGCCAGCGGGTGAACGTGGCGATGCAGCACGCGGTGCTGAACCTGTGCCGGGTCAAGCTGCGTGACCAACAACGCCTCGCGCACGGCCCGTTGGCCGAATACCCCAACGAGGACTTCGGCGACGAGGTCCCCCGCTCCGGCAACGCCTCCGGTGGCGGGCAGCCGGGCTGGGCGGTGCGGTGCGCGCCGGGCGGCCCGAACGACTACGTGTACGTCATCGTCCAGCCCGTCGGCTGGGCCCCGCTGGCCGCACTGATCGGCCGGCCCGAGCTGGCCGAGGATCCCGAATGGGCCACCCCGCAGGCCCGGTTGCCGAAGCTGGCGAAGATGTTCCAGCTGATCGAGGAATGGACCAGCACGCAGCCCAAATGGCAGGTCCTGGAACAGCTCAACCGGCACAACATCCCGTGCGGGCCGATCCTGTCCACCAGGGAGATCATCGAGGACCGCTCCCTGGCCGACAACGACATGATCGTCGAGGTCGAGCATCCCCAGCGCGGTGCCTTCACCACCGTCGGCAACCCCCTCAAACTCTCCGACTCCCCCACCACCATCACCACCCCACCCCTCCTCGGCCAGCACAACGAAGAGATCTACATCGGCGAACTCGGGCTGTCCGAGGACGAGTTGCTGCACCTCCAGGCGCACGGCGTCATCTGACCGACACGACCGGAGCGAGGTAACCCCACATGTCGACTTCAGCACCCCGAACCGCGACGGTCACCGACCGCCTCGTCGCAGCCAACCGTGTCTACGCCGCCGGATTCACCGACCCCGGCATGGGCGCGCGCCCGGTCCTGCGCGTCGCCGTCGTGGCCTGCATGGACGCCCGGCTCGACCTGCATGCCGCGCTGGGCCTGCAACTCGGTGACTGCCACACCATCCGCAACGCCGGGGGAGTCGTCACCGACGACACCATCCGCTCCCTGACGATCAGTCAGCGCGCGCTCGGCACCCGCAGCGTGGCGCTGATCCACCACACCGGCTGCGGACTCCAGACCCTGACCGAGGAGTTCCGGCACGAACTGGAGCTGGAGGTGGGCCAGCGCCCCGCCTGGGCGGTGGAGGCCTTCCGGGACGTCGACCAGGACGTACGGCAGTCCATGCAGCGAGTGCGCACCTCGCCGTTCCTGCCGCACACCGACGACGTGCGCGGCTTCGTCTTCGACGTGACGACGGGGTTGTTGCGGGAGATCGCCCCGAACTCCTAGCGAGTCCACGCCCGTTGGTGAGCGCAGGGCCGGTCGGCCGGGGTCAGTCGCCCCGGCCGGCCACCGCGGCGAGCTGCTCGCAGTAGAAGTCGGTGGTGTTGCGGGTGTGCCGGCGCATGAGAGCCTCGGCGCGGTCGGGAGCGCCCTCGCCGATGGCCTCGATGATCCTCGCGTGCTCGTTCCAGGCGTCCTTGCCGCGGGGCTTGGCGATGGGCATGTAGTACCAGCGCACCCGCCGGTCCACCTGTGGGATGAGTTCGGCGAGGACCGCGTTGCGGGACAGGTGGGTGATGTGGCCGTGGAGGGCGGCGTTCGCCTCCACGATGGCCCGGGCGTCCCCGGCCGCCAGAGCCGTCAGCCCCGTCTGCTGGAGCTCCCACAGCCGGGCGACGTCCCGAGGTGTGGCGTGCTGGGCGGCGCCACGAGCGGAGTGGGTCTCCAGGAGCGCCCGGACGCTGAGGAGTTGGGCGCACTCCTCGGTGGTGGGGGAGTGGACGAACGCCCCCTGGGAGGGGCGCAGGTCGACCCAGCCGGCCGTCTGGAGTCGTTGGAGCGCCTCACGGATCGGCTGCCGGCTCACCCCGAGGCTCTCGGCCAGCTCCGCCTCGACGAGGTGCTGGCCGGGGGTGAGCGAGCCGTTGATGATCAGCTCGGTGAGGGCCTCGTAGACCGCCTGGCGCAGCGGGGTGGGCCTGCTGATCGGTCCGTGGGTCGTCGCGGTGGGTGTGTCGGGCATGGGTCCCGTCTCCCTCGTTCGACTGGTGGGTCGAGCCGTCCGGCGATCGCCTGACCTTGTGCGGCACCTTCCCATGCAGAATACTGTATGCAATCATCGATCGACAGTGGACCATCAGCCACTCCCGAGGGGGTCGCCCCGTGTCGTACCGCACCGCTCTCTCCGAAGTTCTGACCGGCACAGTCGGACCAGTCGCCGAAGCGACGGCCGTCCAGGGCCGGTTCCCCCGCGGCGCCGTGACGGCTCTCGGTGGCGCGGGACTCCTCGGACTCACCGTCTCCACCGCGTTCGGCGGCGGGGGACGGGGGTTGGCCGAAGCCGCGGACGTGGTCGCACGGACCGCGCGCGTCTGCCCGGCCACGGCGGCCGTGCTCCAGTCCCATTACGCGGCCGTCGCCGTCGTCGAGGCACACGGCGGCCCCTGGCTGCGCACCGAGATCGCCGCCGGACGCCACCTCGCCAGCCTCGCCCTCGCTGAGTCGGAGGGGGAGGGGGCCCCGGTGGGGGCGGCGGCGGAGGCCCGGCTCCTGGCGCCGCGCTCCGTCGCCACCGGCTCCGGGGGCGTCGTCGCCCTGCGCGGCCGCAAGCGCCCGGTGCTCGCGGCGGGGGAGGCCGACACCTACGTCTGGTCCTCCCGGCCGCTCGCCGCCCCGGACGGGCTGACGCTCTGGGCGGTACCGGCGCACGCCCCCGACCTGTTCGTCCCGGCCCGCCCAGGCGCCGCGGGGCCCCGCGGCAGCGCGACGTCCACCGTCTTCGCCGACCCGGTGCTGGTGCCGGCCGAGGCGATGCTCGGCACCGACGGTGCCGGTCTCGACCTGGTGCTGCGCGTGGTCCTGCCGTGGCTGCTCGAACTGCGGGCCGCCGCGGAGACGTTCCGCCCGCCGACCCTCGACCCGGAGAGCCCCCGCCGCCGGGCCGGCTCCCTCGCCGCGTCCTGAACCGCCCACTGCCGGCGCCCGGTTGGCCTCAGAGCCTGATGTCGGCCCGGTTGTGTATACAGAAGTCTGTATGGAGTATTAACTAGGTCTCCTGCACCCCTCGCCGGGGACCCGCGTGACGGAAGGCGAAGCGATCATGACGACCAGCGGCAGTGATGTGACGGTCGAGAGCGTGGTCCGGAGGGCGGTGGCTCGGCACCGCGGCGAGCGCGGACCGCTGCTGCCCGTACTGCACGCCCTCCAGGCCGAGTTGGGCCATGTGCCGCAGGAGGCGGTGCCGGTGCTCGCCGAGGAGCTCAACCTCTCCCGGGCGGACGTCCACGGAGTGGTGACCTTCTACCACGACTTCCGCCGCGAGCCCGCGGGCCGCACCACCGTGCGCATCTGTCGCGCCGAGGCCTGCCAGGCCCTGGGCGCCGACCAACTGGTGCGTTACGCAAGCGAGTCCGGGCTTCGGCTCGGCGAGACGACGCCCGACGGCTCGGTGACCGTCGAGCAGGTCTTCTGCCTCGGCAACTGCGCGCTCGGCCCGTCCGTCGAGGCCGACGGACGGCTCTACGGCCGAGTCGGCCCCGCCCGACTGGGCGCGATCCTCAACGGGACGGTCTCCTCATGACGAGCACTTCGCATGCCACGGTCTATGTCCCCCGCGACTCGGCGGCCAGGTCGGTCGGCGCCGACGAGGTCGCGCGGGCACTCCAACAGGCGTCCGAACGCGGGGACTTCGCCCTGGACGTCGTACGCAACGGATCACGCGGCATGCTGTGGCTGGAGCCCCTAGTCGAGGTGGCGACCCCCCAAGGACGTATCGGCTACGGCCCGGTGGCCCCCGAGGACGTCGACGAACTCCTGGCCGCAGGCATGCTCGACGGCGCCGACCACCCCCTCCGCCTCGGTGTCGTCGACGAACTCCCCTGGCTGGCACGCCAGAACCGGGTCACCTTCGCCCGAGTCGGTGTCACCGACCCCCTGTCGACCGAGGACTACGAGGCGCACGGCGGTCTCGCCGGACTGCGCGCCGCCCTGGAGCTGGCCCCCGCGGACGTGGTCGCGGAGGTCACCGCGTCCGGACTGCGCGGCCGCGGCGGCGCCGGATTCCCGGCCGGCATCAAGTGGAAGACCGTCCTGGACTGCGCCGACGAGCTCAAGTTCGTCTGCTGCAACGCCGACGAGGGCGACAGCGGCACCTTCGCCGACCGCATGGTCATGGAGGGCGACCCCTTCATGCTCATCGAGGGCATGACGATCGCCGCCCACGCGGTCGGGGCGAGCGAGGGCTACCTCTACATCCGCTCCGAGTATCCCGACGCGATCGCGACGATGCGCCAGGCCATCGGGATCGCCCGCGAGCACGGCTGGCTCGGCCGGAACATCCTCGGCTCCGCCCTCGACTTCGACCTGCACGTCCGCGTCGGCGCCGGGGCGTACATCTGCGGCGAGGAGACCTCCATGCTGGAGAGCCTGGAGGGCAAGCGGGGCATGGTCCGCGCGAAACCGCCGATCCCGGCGATCGAGGGCCTGTTCGGCAAACCGACCGTGGTCAACAACGTCCTCACCCTCGCCACCGTGCCCGTCGTCCTGGCCGAGGGCGCGCAGGCGTATCAGCGCCTCGGCGTCGAACGCTCCCGCGGCACCCAGGTGTTCCAGCTCGGCGGCAACATCGCCCACGGCGGCATCGTGGAGACCGCCTTCGGCATCACCCTGCGCGAGCTCATCGAGGAGTACGGCGGCGGCACCCACTCCGGACGCCCGATCCGCACCGCGCAGGTCGGCGGCCCCCTCGGGGCCTACCTGCCGGAGTCGATGTTCGACCTCCCCATGGACTACGAGGCGTTCGCGGCCGCCGGTGCGATGGTCGGCCACGGTGGTGTGGTCGTCTTCGACGACACCGTCGACATGGCCGCGCAGGCCCGCTTCGCGATGGAGTTCTGCGCCGAGGAGTCCTGCGGCAAGTGCACCCCGTGCCGGGTCGGCGCGGTGCGCGGTGTCGAGGTGATCGACAAGATCGTCGCCGGTACGCACCGCGACGAGAACCTCGCCCTGCTCGAGGACCTCTGCGACCTGATGACCGAGGGCTCGCTGTGCGCCATGGGCGGACTGACCCCGCTGCCCGTGCGCAGCGCCCTCACCCACTTCCCCGACGACTTCCTCGGCGGCCGTCGACTCCTGGAGATCCACCCCGTACGAGCGACGGAGGGCACGGCATGAGCCTGCTCAAGGAACCCGACTTCGGAACCCCTGAACGGCCGGGCCCGGCAACGGTGTCGGTCGAGATCGACGGCTTCCCGGTGACCGTCCCCGAGGGCACCTCGGTGATGCGGGCCGCGGCCCAGGCGGGCGTCGACATCCCCAAGCTGTGTGCCACCGACAGCCTGGAGGCGTTCGGCTCCTGCCGGCTGTGCGTGGTCGAGATCGACGGCCGCCGCGGCACCCCGGCCTCCTGCACCACCCCGTGCGCCGACGGCATGAAGGTGAGCACCCAGACCCCGAAGGTGGAGAAGCTCCGCCAGGGCGTCATGGAGCTCTACATCTCCGACCACCCCCTCGACTGCCTGACCTGCCCGGCCAACGGGGACTGCGAACTCCAGGACATGGCAGGGGTGGTGGGCCTGAGGCAGGTCCGCTACGGCTACGAGGGCGCCAACCACCTCGACGCCGAGAAGGACACCTCCAACCCCTACTTCGACTTCGACCCGTCCAAGTGCATCGCCTGCTCCCGCTGCGTCCGCGCCTGCGGCGAGGTCCAGGGCACCTTCGCGCTCACCATCGAGGGCCGCGGCTTCGACTCCAAGGTCTCACCGGGCGCGGGGGAGTCCTTCATGGACTCCGAGTGCGTCTCCTGCGGCGCCTGCGTCCAGGCCTGCCCGACCTCCACGCTCCAGGAACGCTCGGTCGTCGAACTCGGCATGCCCACCAGGTCCGTCGTGACCACCTGCGCGTACTGCGGGGTCGGCTGCTCCTTCAAGGCCGAACTGCGCGGCGACGAACTCGTGCGCATGGTCCCGTACAAGGACGGCGGGGCCAACGAAGGACACTCCTGCGTGAAGGGCCGTTTCGCCTTCGGCTACGCCACCCACCCCGACCGCATGCTCAAGCCCATGGTGCGCGACCGGATCACCGACCCCTGGCGGGAAGTCGAGTGGGACGAGGCGATCGGCACGGTCGCCCGCCGCATGCGCGAGATCCAGGACCGGCACGGGGCGAGCGCGATCGGCGCCATCACCTCCTCGCGGTGCACCAACGAAGAGGTCTACGTCGTACAGAAGATGGTCCGCGCGGCCTTCGGCAACAACAACGTCGACACCTGCGCCCGCGTCTGCCACTCCCCGACGGGATACGGCCTCAAGCAGACCTTCGGCGAGTCGGCCGGCACCCAGGACTTCCGCTCGGTCGCCGAGGCCGACGTCATCATGGTGATCGGCGCCAACCCCACCGACGGACACCCGGTGTTCGCCTCCCGGATGAAGCGACGGCTGCGCGAGGGCGCCAAGTTGATCGTCGTGGACCCGCGCCGCATCGACCTCGTCCGCTCCCCGCACATCGAGGCGCAGCACCACCTCCAGCTCCGGCCCAGCACCAATGTCGCCGTCGTCAACGCGATGGCTCATGTCGTGGTCACCGAGGGCCTCACGGACAGGGACTTCGTGGCCGCTCGCTGCGAAGGCTTCGACGAGTGGGCCGAGTTCATCGCCCGCCCCGAGAACAGCCCGGAGGCCGTCGAGGAGATCACCGGAGTCCCGGCCGCCGAACTCCGCGCCGCCGCCCGCCTGTACGCCGAGGCACCCAACGGCGCCATCTACTACGGTCTCGGCGTCACCGAGCACAGCCAGGGCTCCACCATGGTGATGGGAATGGCCAACCTCGCGATGGCGTGCGGCAACATCGGCCGCGACGGCGTCGGGGTGAACCCCCTGCGCGGCCAGAACAACGTCCAGGGCTCCTGCGACATGGGCTCCTTCCCCCATGAACTCCCCGGCTACCGGCACGTCTCCGACGACGCCGTCCGAACCGTCTTCGAGAACCTCTGGGGCGGAACCCTCCTCGCCGAACCGGGACTTCGCATCCCGAACATGTTCGACGCGGCCATCGACGGCAGCTTCCGGGGACTCTTCGTGCACGGCGAGGACATCGCCCAGTCCGACCCCAACCTGGGACACGTCACCGCCGCCCTCGAAGCGATGGAACTCGTCGTCGTGCAGGACCTGTTCCTCAACGAGACCGCCAAGTTCGCCCATGTCTTCCTGCCCGGCGCCTCCTTCCTGGAGAAGGACGGCACCTTCACCAACGCCGAGCGCCGCATCAACCGGGTGCGCGCGGTGATGAAACCGAAGACCGGCAAGCACGAGTGGCAGATCGTCAGTGAGATCGCCACCGCCATGGGCTACCCGATGTCCTACGACCATCCCGGCCAGATCATGGACGAGATCGCGTCGGTCACCCCCACCTTCACCGGGGTCTCCTTCGAACTCCTCGACAAGCTCGGCAGCGTCCAGTGGCCCTGCAACGAGCAGGCGCCCGAGGGCACGCCCATCATGCACGTGGACGAATTCACCCGCGGCAAGGGCAAGTTCGTGGTCACGTCCTACGTGCCGACCAACGAACGCAGCACCCGGCGCTTCCCGCTGGTCCTCACCACGGGCCGGATCCTCAGCCAGTACAACGTCGGCGCCCAGACCCGCCGCACCGGCAACGTCGCCTGGCACCCCGAGGACATCCTGGAGCTGCACCCGCACGACGCGGAGGTCCGCGGCATCAACGACGGCGACATGGTCACCCTGGCCAGCCGCGTCGGGCGGACCACCCTGCGCGCGGAGATCTCCGACCGCATGCCGACCGGGGTCGTGTACACCACGTTCCACCACCCCGTCACCGGCGCCAACGTGGTCACCACCGAGAACTCCGACTGGGCCACCAACTGCCCCGAGTACAAGGTGACCGCCGTCCAGGTGGCCCTGGCCCGCCCCGACCGGTCGAGCGAGACCGCGGCCGCCGGGACCGACCTCGTGACGGCGGTGGACTGACATGACAGCGACCGTGCCGTCGGAGTGCCGGATGGCCAACGACATCGCCAGGAACCTAGGCCATCTGCCGGGGGAGGAGGCCGCCGAGGCGATCGCGGGGCACATCGGCAGGTTCTGGGACCCGCGCATGCGCACCCGGCTCCATGAGTTCGTCGACGCCGGCGTGGAGGGGCTCGACCCCCTGGTGGTGGCCGCCGTAAGGCTTCTGCACTGACCTGTGGCGTCTCCTCCCTGTACATCACTCCGCACTGCATACAGTATGGAGTCAATGATCCCATGGGCAGGGAGGAGCCGCTCATGCTGTTCCGGCAGCTCGAGTACTTCGTGGCGGTGGCGAGGGAACGGCACTTCGCCCGGGCGGCGGAATCCTGCTACGTCTCCCAGCCCGCGCTCTCGGCGGCGATCGCCAAGCTGGAGCGCGAGCTGAACGTCACGCTGATCAACCGCGGCCACACCTACCAGGGCCTCACCCCGGAGGGCGAGCGGCTCGTCGTCTGGGCCAAACGGATCCTGGCCGAGCAGGACGCCTTCAAGGCCGAGGTCGCCGCCGTGCAGTCCGGCATCACCGGCACCCTGCGGCTCGGCACCGACCCCACCGCGTCCACGACCCTCGCCCTGCCCGTGGCCGCGTTCTGCGCGGCGCACCCGTTGGCGAAGGTCCAGGTCCGCTCACGGCTGTCGACGAAGGAGCTCCACCGCCAGCTGCGCGACTACGAACTCGACGTGGCCATCGCCCACTTCGACCCCGACGACCAGGAAGGACTCCAGGTCGTCCCGCTCTACCAGGAGCGGTACATGCTGCTGGTCTCGGACGACCAGCTGGTCTCCCAGAGCCCCACCATGACCTGGGCGGACGCGGCCGAACTGCCCCTCGCCCTGCTCACCCCCGACATGCGGATCCGGCAGATCGTCGACACGGTGTTCGCGGAGAAGGGCTTCGTGGTCACCCCGCAGGTCGAGACGGACTCGATCGCCTCCCTCTACGCGCACGTGGGCGGCGGCGGCTGGGCGAGCATCGTGCCGCACACCTGGCTGCGCGCCATGCCGGTCGTCGGCCGGACCCGGGCACTGCCCCTGACCGACCCGGAGGCGGGCGCCCAGGTCTCGGTGGCGATCCACGCGGCCACCCCCGGCTCGGTCGCCGCGCGGGCGTTCGTCAACGCGGCGACGGGCCTGTCCCTGGACGACTTCTTCGCCCGCCCCCTGCCGGCCGAGCACCTGGTGCACTGAACCGGACGGACGACCGCTCCCGTCACCCCCGCGCCCCTCCCGTCACCGCGCATACCGCGCCTGTACGGCCTTCCGGTCCAGCCCGCCCTTCGCCGTGTACGGCAGCGCGGTGACCACCTCCAGGCGGTCCGGCACCTCGAAGGGGGCCAGGTGGTCCCGGCAGTACCGCAGGATCTCCGCGCGCCCGGCGCCGTCCCCGTCCCGCACCACCACGGCCGCGCCGACCCGCTGCCCGAACACCGCGTCCGGCACCGCGAACACCGCCGCCTCCGCGACCCCCGGGCACCCGGCGAGGATGTCCTCGACATGTTCGGGTGAGATCTTCTCGCCGCCCCGGTTGATGAGGTTCTTGAGCCGCCCGGTCAGCGACAGATACCCGTCCCCGTCCAGGGTGCCCAGGTCACCGGTGCGCAGCCAGCCGCCGACGAAGGTCCGGGCCGACTCCTCGCCGTCGGCCAGATAGCCCCGGGCCACCGTGGGCCCCTGCACCCACACCTCGCCCTCGACACCCGCCGGACACGGTCGCCCGTTCCCGTCCGTGACCCGCACCGCGACACCGGTCGGCCGGCCCACCGACCCCTGCCGGAGCGCTCCGCGCTGCGGCAGCGGTTCGCTGGTCGCCTGGTGCGAGGACTCCGTCATCCCGTACGCGGACAGCAGGGGCGCCCCGAACGTCCGCTCCAGGGCCCGCTGCGTCGCGGTGTTCAGGGGCGCGCTGCAACTCCGTACGAACTTCAACTGCGGTGCCCGCGGCCCCGGGTGCTCCCGCTCCGACCGGTCGAGGAGGATCTCGTGGATCGCCGGCACCGCCGTGAACCAGGTGGCGCCCGCCGCCCGCATGTCGTCCCAGAACGTGCCCGCGGAGAACCGCCCCCGTTCCGGCAGCAGCACACAGCCCCCGCTCGCCAGGGAGGCCAGCAGCGCCGCGAACAGCCCGTGGCCGTGGAAGAACGGCATCACCGCGACCGTCGCGTCCCCCGGGCCCAACTCGTAGGCGGCGCAGATGTTCTGGACGGAGGCGGCCACGTTGGCGTGGGTCAACGGGACCATCTTCGCCCGCGCGGTGGTGCCGGCGGTGAACAGCACGAGAGCGTCCCGCTCCGACAACTCAGCAGAAGCAGCGGTGACGTGGGGGACACCGCACGCCGAGGTCTCCAGCACCACCGTCGCCGTACCCGCACGGGAGACGTCCACCCGCAACGGCCACGCGGGCACCGGCAACACGACGGCACCGGACACGGCCGTGTCGAAGAGGACGGCCCGTGCACCCAACCCCGCCAGTCTGGCCGCTAGTTGAGGCTCCGGCAGCGCCGGGTCCAGCGGAGCCACCACCATCCCGGCCCGCGCCGCACCGAGCAGTCCCACGACGAACTCCGCCGTGTTGGCACAGATCAGCCCGACGGCGTCCCCGCGGCGCAGCCCCGCCCCGTCGAGCCGCGCGGCCACGTCGTCGGCGAGGGCCGCGAGTGCCCGGTACGACAGCTGCACGCGCTCGCTGCTCACCACCAGGGCCCGGGCGGAAGAGCGTTCACGTACCTGCCGGTCGAGGAGATCGGCGAGGCCCGAGACCTGCGGAGGTCGGTACCGGTTCGCGTCGCGCACGGATGCCGCGGCCGGAACGGCCATGACCCCACCCCCTCGCACAGCTCCGTTGAAACGTCCTCTGCGAGCGTGCGGTGACCCCCGGTGCGCGTCCAATACCCGCTGGCGAACGCCCGATAGCGGCTGTCTATCAAGGGAGTTGCGAAGCCTCCCACCTGCTGTCGATAGACGCCGTTTATCGGCTGGTCGCCGATGGGTCTTGGACGCGGGCGAACGTGCTGCGGATGGTGAGAGAAGTAGCCGCTCCGGCAGGACCTGCCCAAGGAGGACCTCGGACCATGACCGCTCCCTCGACCCTGGAGACCGCGGCAGCAGCCGACGTTCCGACCGAGCTCACCGACGGGTACCACCTGGTCGTCGACGCGCTCAAGCTGAACGACGTCGACACCATCTACGGCGTCGTCGGCATCCCGATCACCGACCTGGCCCGTCTCGCCCAGGCGCAGGGCATCCGCTACATCGGCTTCCGCCACGAGAGCAACGCCGGACACGCGGCCGCCATCGCCGGCTACCTCAACAAGAAGCCCGGCGTGGCCCTCACGGTCTCGGCCCCCGGCTTCCTCAACGGCCTGGTGGCCCTCGCCAACGCGACCACCAACTGCTTCCCCATGGTGCAGATCTCCGGCTCCAGCGAGCGCCACCTCGTCGACCTCAAGCAGGGCGACTACGAGGAGATGGACCAACTCGCCGCTGCGCAGCCCTTCGTGAAGGCCGCCTACCGGGTCAGCCGTGTGGAGGACATCGGCCGCGGCATCGCCCGCGCCCTGCGCACCGCGATCTCCGGGCGCCCCGGCGGTGTCTATCTCGACATCCCCGCCGCGGTGCTCGGCGCCATCATGCCCAAGGCGGAGGGTGACCGTACTCTGAGCCGCCTCGTCGACCCCGCCCCGCGCCAGCTCCCGGCGCCGGAGGCCGTGGACCGCGCGATCGAGCTGCTGGCCTCCGCCGAGCGCCCGCTGATCGTGCTGGGCAAGGGCGCCGCGTACGCCCAGGCGGACGCCAAGGTACGGCAGTTCGTCGAGTCGACCGGCATCCCCTACGTACCGATGTCGATGGCCAAGGGCCTGCTGCCCGACGACCACCCCCAGTCGGCCGCCACCGCCCGTTCCCTCGCCCTGAAGAAGGCCGACGTCGTGATGCTGATCGGCGCCCGCCTCAACTGGCTTCTGGGCCACGGCCGGACGGGCTGGAACCCCGACGCCAAGTTCGTCCAGATCGACATCGACCCCAAGGAGATGGACAGCAACCAGCCCATCTCCGCGCCGCTCGTCGGCGACATCGAGTCGGTGCTCGACGCGCTCGCCGAGCGCACCAAACCCGGCCAGATCCAGGCCCCTTCGGCCTGGCGCGAGGAGCTCGGGGCGCGCTCGGCGCAGAACGTCGCCAAGATGGCCAGGCGGCTGGAGGCCGACCCGCACCCCATGCAGTTCATGGGCGCGCTGAAGGCCGTACGCGACGTCGTGCACCAGCACCCGGAGACGTACATCGTCAACGAGGGCGCCAACGCCCTGGACATCGCGCGCAACGTCATCGACATGCACGTCCCGCGCCACCGCCTGGACAGCGGCACCTGGGGCGTCATGGGCATCGGCATGGGGTACGCCATCGCCGCCGCCGTCGAGAGCGGCGCCCCGGTCGTGGCCGTCGAGGGCGACAGCGCCTTCGGGTTCAGCGGCATCGAGATCGAGACGATCTGCCGCTACAAGCTCCCCGTCATCACCGTGATCATGAACAACGGCGGGGTCTACCGCGGCGACGACACCAACCCGTACGACGACGAACCCGCGCCCACCACCCTCATGTCGGCGGCCCGCCACGACCTGCTCATCGAGTCGTTCGGCGGCAAGGGCTACCGCGCCACCACCCCCGCCGAGGTCACCGCCGCCCTGACCGAGGCCCTCGCCCTGGGCGGCCCGGCGCTCATCGACTGCGTGATCGACCCCTCGGCCGGCACCGAGAGCGGCCACATCTCGCACCTCAACCCCAAGGGCATCACCGTCGGCAACATCACGCCGGCCAAGAAGTGACCGCTTCACCCGCCCAGACCTCGTAGACCGCGCAACTTCACGAAAAGGAAGCACACATGAGTGAAAAGCCGCTCGCCGGAATCAAGGTGATCGACTTCACCGGGGTCCAGGCCGGTCCCGCCTGCACGCAGATGCTCGCCTGGTTCGGCGCCGACGTCCTCAAGGTCGAGCGCCCCAACGGCGGCGATGTGACCCGCCGTCAGCTCCGGGACATCGAGGACCTGGACGCGCTCTACTTCACGATGCTCAACAGCAACAAGCGCTCCCTCGCCATCAACACCAAGACCAGCGAGGGCAAGGAGGTCCTGGAGAAGCTCATCAAGGACGCCGACGTCCTCGTGGAGAACTTCGCCCCGGGCGCCCTGGACCGCATGGGCTTCACCTGGGAGCGCATCCAGGAGCTCAACCCGCGCCTGATCTTCGGCTCGGTGAAGGGCTTCAACGACCAGTCGTCCTGGAACGACCTCAAGGTCTACGAGAACGTCGCCCAGTGCGCGGGCGGCGCCGCCTCCACCACCGGCTTCTGGGACGGCCCGCCCACCATCTCCGGCGCCGCCATCGGCGACACCAACACCGGGATGCACCTGGCGATCGGCATCCTCACCGCGATCATCGACCGGGGGAGGACCGGCCGGGGCCAGAAGGTCTCCGTCTCCATGCAGGACGCCGTCCTCAACCTCTGCCGCGTCAAGCTGCGCGACCAGCAGCGGCTGGAGCGGGTCGGCTATCTGGAGGAGTACCCGCAGTACCCGAACGGCGAGTTCACCGATGTCGTACCGCGCGGCGGCAACGCGGGCGGCGGCGGCCAGCCCGGCTGGGTCCTCAAGTGCAAGGGCTGGGAGACCGACCCGAACGCCTACATCTACTTCACCGTCCAGGAGCAGAACTGGAAGCGCACCGCCGAGGTGATCGGCCACCCCGAGTGGGCCGAGGACCCGGAGTACGCCACCGCGCGCGCCCGCCAGTCGCACATCTTCGAGATCTTCGAGGAGATCGAGAAGTGGCTCGCGGACAAGACGAAGTACGAGGCGGTGAACATCCTGCGGGAGTGGGAGGTGCCCTGCGCCCCGGTGATGAGCATGAAGGAGATCGCCTACGACGAGGACCTGCGCAACAGCGGCACGGTCGTCGAGGTCGAGCAGAAGGGCCGCGGCACGTATCTGACCGTCGGCAGCCCCGTGAAGTTCTCCTCCTTCAAACCGGAGATCGTGGGCGCGCCGCTGCTGGGCGAGCACAGCTCCGAGGTGCTGGTCGAGCTGGGCTACGACGAGGAGACGATCGGCCGGCTGAAGGAGAGCGGGGTCATCGTCTGAGAGATGCGCCGAAGGGGCCGTGACCTTGAAGGTCACGGCCCCTTCACCATGGGGTGGGCGCTCAGACCGACGCCTCGGCCCGCCGCCGCATCAGCTCCCGCTCCCGCTCGCGCCGCGCGGTGACGTCCCTGATGACCGCACCGCAGTAGCTGCCGCCGTCGGGCCCCGACAGCAGCACCACGCTGAACTCGATGGACAGCTTGCGACCGTCCGCCGCCAGTGCCGGCACGTTCAGCAGGTCCGCGTCGCCGTACTTGCTGTAGCCCCGCTCCATGGCCGCGTCGAAGCCCTCCTGGTGCCGCTTGCGGTGCCGCTCGGGGATGATGATGTCCAGGCTCCGCCCCACCGCGTCGGCCGCGGGGAACCCGAAGATGCGCTCCGCACCCCGGTTCCAGTAGCGGATGAGACCTTCGCTGTCGGTGATCACTATGCCGTCGGGCGCCTGGGCCGCCATGCCCAGTACCACCGCGGAATCCAGATCTTCCATGTCGCCTCCGAGCCGGGGCCGTTTGGGTGACGACAGTATACAGAATACTGTCGTCACAGCTCCTGGTCGGACGGATATGCAGGTGAAGGGCACTGCGAAAGCTTGGTATTGTTGTCCGTGTCGCCGCGGGGAACACCCCCGTCAAGGCGGCAGACACCTGGTCCGGGTGGCGGAATGGCAGACGCGCTAGCTTGAGGTGCTAGTGCCCTTTATCGGGCGTGGGGGTTCAAGTCCCCCCTCGGACACTGACGAAGACCCCCGCTGAGCGGGGGTCTTTCGCGTGTCAGGGCTCCTCTGATACCACCGGGCCATGGGAATGCAACGGTTCATAGGCGTCGACCTCGCCTGGGCCCCGACCGGCACCCGGATCGGTCCCCACGAGACCGGCGTCGCGGTCATCGACGGAACCGGCACAGTGATCGACTGCGGTTGGACCCGGGGGGTCGAGGACACCCTCGCGTGGATCGCCGAGGCGGCCGTCGACGGATCGACCCTGGCCTTCGTCGACGCTCCCCTCGTCGTCGACAACCCCACGGGCCAGCGACCCTGCGAGCGGGAGGTCGGCCGCCGGTACGGCCGCTGGAAGGTGAGCGCGAACAGCACCAACCGGAACTCCCGCCACCAGGCCGGAGTCCTGCTGCGTGAACGGCTCCAGGCATCCGGCTGGACGTATCACGACGGCCTCGACGGTCCGCCGGCCGACGGACTCGTCCTGTCCGAGTGCTACCCGTACACGACACTCGTCGGCGCCGCCGAGCTCGGCTACGACCAGGAGCGCCCCCGGTACAAGCGCCCCGGGCGGCGGCCGCCGCAGGGCTGGCGGTCCGCACGCGCCCGGGTGTGCGACGAGCTGATCGCCCGCCTCGCGGGTCTGGCCGAGGCCGATCCACCGTTGCGGCCGGCGTCCCACCCGGTTTCCCGGCAGCTCCTGACCGAGCCCTCACCCGAGCGGGACGCCCCCTACAAACATCGCGAGGACCTCGTCGACGCGCTGCTCTGCGCGTGGACGGCCGCCCTCTGGTCCCGGCACGGACTCGCGCGCTGCCAGGTACTCGGCGAAGAGGTTCCGGAGAGGCCCGGGACGGCTCCCACGATCATCGCGCCCGCCCGTCCCGAACAGCGCCGCGAGCCGATCGCCGTACAGCCGCTGTCCGGGAACAGCCGGCTCACCGAGCGGCGGACGCCCGCCCGTACGCCGTAATTCGGTTGACCCGGCCCCCGCACCGGGGGCTCAATACCCGGCATGGCCGACATCCAGGGCACGTACGACGATCTGTTCTCCGCGGTCCCTAACGGACTGGCCGCGCTGCTGGACGAGGGGGACGTCGGCGGCTCGGTGGCCGTCTTCGTGGACGGTGAGCCTGTGGTGGACGTCTGGGGCGGCTTCGCCGACGCCGACCGGACCATCCCGTGGGCGCACGACACGATCACCAACGTGTTCTCCACGACCAAGACGATGACGGCCCTGTGCGCGCTGATCCTCGCCGACCGCGGCGAACTCGACCTGGACGCCCAAGTCGCCCGCTACTGGCCGGAGTTCGCCGCCGCGGGCAAGGAGAAGGTGCTCGTACGGCACCTGCTGTCGCACACCGCGGGACTGCCCCACTGGGAGGGCCCGGTCGAAGAGATCTACGACTGGCCCGCCGCCACCGCCCGGCTCGCCGCCCAGCCGCTCCTCTGGGAGCCCGGCACCGCGGCCGGCTACCACTCGCTCACCCAGGGATTCCTGGTCGGCGAGGTCCTGCGCCGGATCACCGGCCGTACCGTCGGTGAGTTCCTCGCCGACGAAGTCACCGGGCCCCTCGGCGCCGACTTCCACATCGGGCTCCCCGCCGAGCACGACCACCGGGTCGCCCGGACCCTCCCGCCGCCCGGCCGGGACGAGGACTACACCGCGGCTTCCGCCAACCGCGACGCCGCACCCACCCCCGGCACCGCGATGCGCGTGCGGGACGCCAACAGCACGGCGTGGCGGCGCTCGCAGATCCCCGCCGCCAGCGGCTTCGGCAACGCCCGCTCCATCGCGCTCGTACAGTCCGCCCTCGCCTGCGGAGGGACGGTCGGCGGCGTACGGCTGCTGTCGGCGGCGGGCGCCGCGCGCGCCCGCGAGGAGCAGTTCAGCGGCGAGGACCGCGTGATCGGCATGACCCAGCGCTACGGCCTCGGGTACGGCCTCTTCGGGAACTCCTTCGGCTGGGGCGGCTGGGGCGGCTCGCTCGTCATGATCGACCCCGACGCCCGCATGGTGGTGGCGTACGCGACCGACCAGATGCGTGAACCCGCCGAGGACACCCGGGGGTTGGACCTCGTCATGTCCGCCTACGACGGCCTCCAGGGCCTGCGCCGCTGACCGCCCGAAAACCCCGTGCGCCACCGTGGCCCGCTCCCTACACTCGCCATGACCAGGAACGACGAGTGAGGGGAGTACGGCCGTGTGCGCACGCACCGCTGTCGCCGTCCCCCGGGCGTCGTACGACGTGATCCTCGTGTCCTCGCCCCTCCGGTGCCCGCTGCGCGGCCGGCACCGGACACCCGTCACGCCTGTCTGAACGGCCCTTTCACCGCCGTAGCACGCCCTTTTGACGTGCCGTCATGCCGTACGGGTCATCGCGCTGCCCTGTCATCACAGCACCGAAAGGCCCTGGGCCGTGCGCACCAACCACCTCAACCCGCTCGCCGTCGTCCGCAATCTCGGCATCCTCGCCCACGTCGACGCCGGCAAGACCACCGTCACCGAGCGGATCCTGTTCGCCACCGGGACCACGCACAAGCGCGGCGAGGTCCATGACGGCACGACCGTCACCGATTTCGACCCGCAGGAGCGGGACCGCGGGATCACCATCTTCGCGGCCGCCGTCAGCTGCGCGTGGGACGGGCACCGGATCAACCTGATCGACACCCCGGGACACGTCGACTTCGCCGACGAGGTGGAGCGCTCGCTCCGGGTGCTCGACGGGGCGGTCGCGGTGTTCGACGCGGTCGCGGGCGTGGAGCCGCAGAGTGAGTCGGTGTGGCGGCAGGCCGACCGGCACGGCGTGCCGAGGATCGCGTTCGTCAACAAGCTGGACCGCGCGGGCGCCGACCTCGACAAGGCCGTGGAGTCGATCCGCCGGCGACTGCATCCGGCCCCGTTGGTCGTGCAGTGGCCCATCGGCCGCGAGGACGGCTTCACCGGAGTCGTCGACCTGCTGACCATGCGGGCGCTGACCTGGTCCGAGGACACCTTCGCGGAGGGCCCCGTGCCCGGCGGCCTGCGCGAGGAGGCGCTCAGGCGACGCAGGGTCCTGGAGGAAGCCGTCGCCGAACGGCACCCGGCCGCGCTCGAGGAGTTCTGCGACCGGGAGACGCTCTCCGCGGGCACCCTCAGGGCGGCGCTGCGAGACCTCACCCGCAGCGGCGACGGCCTGGTCGTGCTGTGCGGCTCGGCCTACCGCAACCGCGGGATCGAGCCGCTGCTGGACGCGGTGGTGGCGTACCTGCCGTCGCCGCTGGACGTCCCCGCCGTGCGGGGCGAGCAGGGCGAGGAGCGGCCCTGCGATCCGGCGGCGCCGCTCGCGGCACTGGCGTTCAAGGTGAACGCCACCCCGACCGGACGGCTGACGTACGTGCGGGTGTACTCGGGAACGATCGAGAAGGGAGCCACCGTGTGGGACGCGGGCGCGCGGCGCACCGAGCGCGTCGGACGGATCCTGCGGGTCCAGGCCGACCGGCACGCCCCGCTGGAGCGGGCGGTCGCCGGAGACATCGTCGCCGTCGTCGGGCTGAAGTCGGCCCGGGCGGGCTCGACGCTGTGCGCACCGGACGCCCCGCTGGTACTGGAACCGCCGAGCGCGGCCGAACCGGTCGTGTCCGTGGCGCTCGAACCCCAACGCTCCGTCGACACCGACCGGTTGGCGTCGGCGCTGGCCCGGCTGACCGAGGAGGACCCCTCGCTCGTCGTCCGCACGGATGCCGAGACCGGCCAGACCCTGCTGTCCGGCATGGGGGAACTGCATCTGGAGGTGGCGGTGGAGAAGGTACGGCGTGAACAGGGCCTCGCCCTCAACGTCGGCCGCCCGCGGGTCAGTTACCGCGAGACGGTCGGGCGAGGGGTGTCCGGGCTGGTCTTCCGGCACGTCAAACAGGACGGCGGGGCAGGGCAGTTCGCGCACGTCGTGCTCGACGTCGAACCGGCCGAGGGGGGCTTCGAGTTCCGCTCGACGGTCGTCGGCGGGCGCGTCCCGCAGGAGTACGTCCGCGCGGTCGAGGCCGGCTGCCGGGACGCCCTGGCCGAGGGACCCCTCGGCGGGCACCCGGTGACCGGGCTGCGCGTCACCCTCACCGACGGGGCGACCCATGTGAAGGACTCCTCGGACACGGCCTTCCGCACGGCCGGCCGGTTCGGCCTGCGGGAAGCCCTGCGCGCCTGCGCGATGGTCCTCCTCGAACCGGTCGTCGAGGTCACGGTCACCGTGCCCGAGGACGCGGTCGGAGCGGTCCTCGGTGACCTGGCCGCGCGCCGCGGCCGGGTCTCGGGCTCGGCCACGCGCGGCGGTTCGGCGATCGTCACGGCGAGCGTGCCCCTGGCCGAACTCTTCGAATACGCGACGCGGCTGCGCAGCCGCACGCAGGGCCGCGGCACGTTCACGGCCCGGCCTACGGGGTACGCGCCGGCGCCGGCCGAGGCGGCGGCACGGCGGTAGCCGACGGTGTGGCCCTCCCGGCTCCGGGAGGGCCACACCGCACACCGGGTTCAGCAGTCCCGGAACTCCGGCGACTGGTTCAGCACCTGTGAGCGCACCGATGTGAAGCGGGCGTACGTCTCACCCGTGAGCGACTCCGGGCGGAACGCCGCCACCCGGTGGCAGTTCTGGAAGGCGAGTGCCACACCGAAGTGGCGTTCCAGGCTGCCGCGGATGGCGTCGCTGGCGAGGGCGCGCAGGAGCTGGCCGCGCTCCTTCTCCGACGGGGGAGGGGTCTGGTTGTCGGTGAACTCGGCGGTGCCGCCCTTGAGTTCGCCGGCAAGGGAGGCGATCAGGTCGTAGGCGTAGGGGAGGGACGTGCGGACGGTGTCCACGAAGTCCTCCTCGCGGATGTCGCCCTGTTCGGCTTCGGCGAGGAGCTTCGGGGAGACGTCGAGAGACATGTGCGGGGGGTTCCTGTCCTGTTGTGGTGAAGGGAAGGTCGTGAAGTGAAGGGAGGGGGCAGGGTCAGTCGAGGGAGGGCGGGCCCGGGACGAAGTCCGGGTCCACCTGGGCGGTCAGGTCCAGGCCGGTCGCCTCGTTCGCCCAGGAGCGGGCGTTGCGGAGGTGGAACTCGACCGCGTGGCGGTGCAGGGCGGCCCAGTCGCGGCGGTGGGCGTCGACCGTGTCGCGCAGGATCGACAGGGCGTGCCGGTTGTGGGGTTCGAGCGACTCCAGGTCGTCCTGCGCACGGCCCTGTTCGGCCGCGCGTACCCAGGGCGACTGGACCAGGTGGGTCAGCAGGTCGTCGCCGACCTGCTCCTTGAGGAAGAGCAGGTCGTCCTCGCCGGTCACCTTGTTGCCGACCACGGCGATCCGGATCCCGAACTCCTGTGCGTGGTCCCGGTACTGGCGGTAGACCGAGACGCCCTTGCGGGTGGGTTCGGCCACCAGGAAGGTCAGGTCGAAGCGGGTGAACAGGCCGGAGGCGAACGCGTCCGCGCCCGCCGTCATGTCGACGACGACGTACTCGCCGGGACCGTCGACCAGATGGTTGAGATACAGCTCCACGCCACCGAGCTTGGAGTGGTAGCAGGCCACCCCCAGGTCGCTCTCGTCGAACTCGCCCGTCACCATCAGCGGCACGTCACCCACCCGCCGCACATGACGCGCATGGAGTTCGTCGTCGCCCAGCAGGCGCAGCAGCCGTGAGCCCCGGCCCGGCGGCGTCGTCTTGATCATCGCCTCGCGGGAGGCGATGCGCGGATTGGCACCGCGCAGGAAGTCCTTGATGTCGGCCACGTGCGCGCCCAGGGGAGGGGCGTCCCAGGTGCCGGACCCGTCGTGGCCCAGGGCCTCGGCCAGGTGCTGGTTGATGTCGCCGTCCACGGCCAGCACCGGCGCGCCGGAACGGGCCAGATGGCGGGAGAGGAGCGCCGACAGGGTGGTCTTGCCGCTGCCGCCCTTGCCGACGAACGCGATGCGCACTACCGCTCCATCTTTTTGAAAATGGATGTCATGTCGGTATGTTCTATGGCGCGCATTCGATCACTGTCAAATCACCCCGCGATCAAGCTGGAAGGCTTAATGCATATGATGTGCAAGTGCGTGACTACAGCATCAAGACGGCGGGCCCGGACGACCTCGACGGTGCGCGAGCCGTGATGCTCGACACCGTCTACCGCGACTTCGGGACCGGGTACGTGCCCCGCTGGCACGGCGACATCATCGACCCGGCCGCCGCCTATCTGGTCCCGGCCCGCCACACCCTCCTCGTCGCCCTCGACCCGGACGACCGGGCCGTCGTGGCCACCGCCGCGCTCGACTCCCGCGGCCCCGCCCATCCGCCGAACCCGCGCGAACTGGCCGAGCGCTACCCCAGCGGCGAGACCGCGCAGCTGCGCCGGATCTACGTCCGCCCCGAGCACCGCAGGCGCGGCCTCGCCCGCCGCATGGTCGACCGACTGCTCGCCTTCGCGGCCGCGGACGGCGGCTACCGCTCCGTGTACCTGCACACCGACCCGGCCGTCCCGGGCGCCGAACCCTTCTGGCGTTCGCTCGGCAAGGTCGTGCACGACGAGCGCGAGACCACGGGGGGCGCGAGCAGCGTCGTCCACTTCGAGATACCGATGGAGCGATAGAACCACCATGCGACGCCGTCACCTCCTGGGCGCCCTGCTGCTCACCCCCGTCCTCACCGCCTGCTTCGCCTCCTCCGGCGACGACTCCCCGAGCGCCGCGAGCGGCGGTTCACGTCTCCGGGTCGCCCTCGCCTTCCCGCCCGCCGAGAACCTCTCGCCGTACGGTGCCGACGCCACCCTCCTCAGCCGCCTCGGCGTCACCGAGGGGCTCACCGCGCTCGACGCCAACGGCGCCGCCGCCCCCGCGCTCGCCGAGTCCTGGCGCCGCGAGAACGACCGCAGTTGGCTCTTCACCCTGCGCGAGGCCACCTTCCAGGACGGCTCGGACGTCACCCCGGCCGCGGTCGCCGCCGCCCTCACCCACGCCACCGAGGCCAAGCCCGCCCCGGCCGCCCTCTCCGGCGTCACGCTGACGGCCGAGCCCGCCGGGGACGCCGTACGCATCACCACGAAGACGTCCGACCCCGTGCTGCCGCTGCGCTTGTCCAGCCCCAACCTCGCCGTGTTCGCGGCCAAGGCGTACTCCCGCGACGGAGTCGATCCGGTCGGCACCGCCACCGGACCCTTCGAGCTCACCAAGGTCACCGGCTCCACCTCCGCCGCCCTCGACCGCTTCGACGACTACTGGGGCGGCCGCGCCCAGGCCCCCGGCATCGACGCCCGCTTCATCGCCGACGGCACCGCCCGCGCCAACGCCCTGCGCACCGGCCAGGTCGACATCGCCGAGGCGATCCCCGTCGCCCAGGCCGCCTCCCTCGACAAGGCCACCCTCGAGGAGACCGCCACCACCCGCACCACCAGCCTCCAACTCAACACGAAGTCAGGCCCGTTCAAGGACCCGAAGCTGCGCGCCGCCGCCCGCCGGGCCGTCGACGGCTCGGCCCTCGTCAAGGGCGTCTTCGAGGGGTACGCCGATCCCGGCGCCGGCATCTACGGACCGGCCGTGACCTGGGCCGCCGGCAAGCGCGTGGAGCCCACCGGACGGGCCGCCGCCGCGCGGCCGAACGGCACCGCCGTCACCCTCGCCACCTACGACAACCGGCCCGAACTCCCCGAGGTCGCCCAGGTCCTCCAACAGCAGCTCCAGAAGGCCGGGTTCAAGGTCACCCTGGAGGTGCGCGAGTACTCACGGCTCGAAAGCGACGCCCTGGCGGGGAAGTTCGACGCGTTCATCGGCGCCCGCAACAGCCTCGTCGACACCGGTGACCCCGTCGGCGTCCTCGCGAGCGACTACACCTGCGACGGCGGCTACAACCTCGCCCGACTGTGCGACCAGAAGGTCGACAAGGCGGTCGCCGAGGCCGACGAAGCCACCGACACCAGCCGGCGCCAGGACGCGGCCATGCGCGCCGAGGCGGCGATCCTCGGCACCGACGCCGTGGTCCCACTGGCCCACCAGAGCATCATCGTCGGCGTCGGCACCGACGTCCGAGGGGCGCTCCTCGACCCGTACGAGCGCACCCTCGTCGGCACCGGAACGCGACGCTGACCCATGCGGCACCGCATGGCCACCCTGCTGTGGCGGGCCCTGCTCGCGGCGGCCCTGGTGTGCGGGATCGGCCTGCTGCCGTGGCTGTCCCGCACCGACCCGGCGCTCACCGTGCTCAAGGCCCGCTCCGCGGACCGGGACCCCGACCCCCGGGTCCTCGCCGACATCCGGTCCCAACTCGGGCTGGACCAGGGCCCCTTGCACCTGCTCGGCCAGTGGCTCGGCGGGCTGCCCCGCGGGGACGCGGGCCGGTCGTGGCTGAACGGCACCGAGGTCACCCCCGCGGTCGTCCAGGCCCTCGGGGCGTCCCTGCTGCTGGTGACGGTGGCGCTCGTGATCGCCGCCGGCACCGCCGCCCTGGTGTGCGCGCGCACCCTGTGGCTCGGCGCGCACCGGCGCCTCGACGGGCGACGGACCGGCGGCGGCGCCTCGGCGATGCTCGCCGCGCTGCCCGAGTTCCTCACCGCCTCCGTGCTCGCCACCGTCGTCGGCGTGCAGCTCGGCTGGCTGCCCGCCCTCGGCTGGTACGGCCCCCAGTGGACGGTCCTGCCCGCCCTCGCCCTCGGCCTGCCCGCCGGGGCGGTGCTCGGGCGCCTCCTCGACGACCTGCTGCCCGGCGCCTTCGCCGAACCCTGGGCGCTGGCCGCGGACGCCCGCGGACTGCCGGGCCGCGCGGTCGCCGCGAAGGCGGTCCGCCGCTGCCTCCCCGCCCTGCTGCCCAACCTGGGCCTGTTCGTCGTCGGCCTCACCGCCGGGTCCGTCGCGGTCGAGCAGATCTACGACATCCCAGGCCTCGGCCGTACCACCCTCCAGGCCGCCCTCGCCCAGGACCTGCCCGTCCTCCAGGCCGGCACCCTCGCCCTCCTGCTCCTCGCGGCCACCGCCACCGGCCTCGCGGCACTCGCCGTCCGCCTCCTCGTCGGCCCGGCCCTGCGCGACGGCGCCCTGGACTCCCTGCACCGGCCGCGCCGGTCCGCCCGCAGCACCCTGCCCTTCGTGTACGGCGGCCTCCTGACCGCAGTCGTCGCACTCGGCCTGGTCCGCGACCCGCTCGCCCTGGACACCGGAGCCCGCCTCCAACCCCCGTCCCCGACACACCCGTTCGGCACCGACGCGCTCGGCCGGGACCTGCTCGCCCGGGTCGGGCACGGGGCCCTCGACACCCTGCTGACCGCCCTCGCCGTCAGCGTCTGCGCACTGATCGTCGGGGTCCTGCTCGGGCTGCTGCCCCGGCTGTCCGGACCGCTCGTCGACACCGTCAACGCCGTACCCCCGGTGCTCGCCGCACTGCTCGTCACCGCCGTCGCCGGGAGCGGCACCACCACGCCCGCGATCGCCGTGGCCGCGGTCTCCTGGGCGGCACTCGCGGCCCACACCTCGTCCCTGCTCCGCCAGGAACGGGCCACCTCGCATCTCGCGGTCACCCGAGGCCTCGGCGCGAGCCGCTGGTACCTCCTGCGGCACGAAGTGCTGCCCGCGATCATGCCACCCGTCACCCGGCACGCCCTGCTGCGCCTGCCCGGCGTCGCCCTGGCCCTCGCCTCCCTCGGCTTCCTCGGACTCGGCACCCAACCGCCCTCCCCGGAATGGGGGTTGCTCCTCGCTGAGAACCAGCCCTACGCCGAGCGCGCCCCCTGGGCCGTCCTCGCCCCCGCCGCCGTACTGGCCCTGCTGGGTGCGCTCGCGGTGAGTGCGGCGGGCGGAGTGCGGTGGCCGCGACGGCGCGCGAGTCGGCGTACGGCCGCGATCCGGACCGAAGTGGCAGCGTCAGTACGAGAGTTGGTGCGGAGCGGATGACCTCGACGACCGTCGGGACCCGGAGGGCGGCGGGGCTCACACCACTGCTGCGGCTGCTCATCCTCACCCAACTCGCCTTCAACGTCGGCTTCTTCGCCGTGCTGCCCTTCCTGGCCGCACATCTCGGACAGGCCGTCGGGATGGCGGGCTGGCTGGTCGGCTTCGTGCTCGGGCTCAGGACCTTCAGCCAGCAGGGGCTGTTCGTGGTGGGCGGGGCGCTCGCCGACCGGTACGGGATCCGGCCCGTCGTACTCGCCGGGTGTGTGCTGCGGATCGCCGGGTTCGCGTGGCTGGGGTACGCCGAGCGGACGGGGGCGGTCATCGGGGCCGTCCTGCTCATCGGGTTCGCGGCGGCGCTGTTCTCGCCCGCCGTGGAGTCCGAGGTGGCCCGCCAGGCCGTCCTCCACGAGGAGGCGGGTGGTCAACGCACGCGCGTGCTCGCGCTGTTCACCGTCGCCGGGCAGGCGGGCGCGTTCGTGGGGCCGTTGCTCGGCGCACTGCTGCTGTCGGTGGACTTCCGCGCGGTGTGCCTCGCGGGTGCCGGGATCTTCGTGCTCGTCCTCGCCGGACACGCGTGGCTGCTGCCGCAGCGCATTCCGGGGCGGCGGCGAGTACGACTCGGGGGCGGCCTTGGGGTGTTGGTCCGCAACCGGCGCTTCCTCGCGCTGTGCTGCGCGTACGGCGCCTATCTGCTGGCCTACAACCAGCTCTACCTCGCCCTCCCCGAGGAGGTGGAGCGCGCGACCGGCTCGCAGTCGGCGCTGGCCTGGCTGTTCGCGCTGTCCTCGCTGCTGGTGGTGACCGCCCAGCTCCCGGTGACCCGCTGGATCGGCGCCAAGCTGTCGCTGCGGCGCTCCGTCGTGGCCGGACTGCTGCTGATCGGCACCGGGTTCGCGATCGTGGCGGCCGCGCGGCCCGCGGGTCTGACCGGCACGGCCGGGCTGGTGCCCGCGGCCGGGTTCGTCGTCCTGCTCACCCTCGGGCAGATGCTCGTCGCACCCGTGGCCCGGGCCTGGGTCCCCGACCTCGCGGAGGAGGGCCGGCTCGGCCTCTACACCGGGGCGCTGTCCTCGGTCTCCGGCCTGATCGTCCTGGTCGGCAGCTCCGTCACCGGCTCCCTCCTGGACGTCGGACTGCCGCCCGCGGTGCCGTGGCTGCTGCTGGCCGCCGTACCGCTCGCGGCGATCGGGCTGCTGCCGCGGGAGGAGGACACCGACCGCCCGGCCGGGACGCCGGGTGCGTGAGGCCGTGGGGCGGAAGCGGCCGACCGGTGGGGAGCATGCGAGCACCCGCGACGGGGCTGGGCACGGTTTCCGTTGCGGCGCGCGTCGGCTGAGACTCCCCAGGGGCGCGGGGCTGTATCGATCTGCGGCTCTGCCGCGTGGGCGCGACCAGCCCCGACGCACCCGCACGCGCCCCACAACCTCACCCGGCACCCTCCGGCGGAGGCGACCGTGCCCTCGGCGATACAGTCCACCCCATGGAGACTCAGGACATCCGGGTGGAGATCGCCCGGGAGGCGGACCAGGGACTCGTCGACGCCTTCGCGCGGATGCTGCCTCAGCTGTCCTCGACCGCCGAGGCGCTCGACCTCGCCGCGCTCGACCGCATCCTGGCCTGCGACGCCAACACCATGCTGATCGCCAGGTCGGCGGCCGGAGCGATCCTCGGCACCCTCACGCTGGTCATGTTCCCCGCCCCCGCCGGTCTGCGGGCCCGCATCGAGGACGTGATCGTCGATCACGCGGCGCGCGGGCAGGGGGTCGCCGGACTGCTGATCCGGGAGGCGATCCGGCTCGCCCGGGAGGCCGGGGCCCGTACCGTCGACCTCACCTCGCGCCCCGATCGGGCGGCCGCCAACCGGCTGTACGAACGGCAGGGGTTCCGGCAGCGGGAGTCGACGGTGTACCGGGTGCCACTGAAGGGCTGAGCCCCCTTCAAGCCCCTTCAGGAGGCGACGGCCTGCCGTGCCGGCACCAGCTCCAGTTCCAGCAGTTCCTCCACCGCGGCCTGGTCCGCGCGGTGCGTGCGCCACAGCCACAGGATGTCCCGGCCGAACGACCAGACGAGCGTCCCGAGGGCCAGCGCCACGACCCCGAAGGTCGCCGTGAACGGCAGGTAGCCGGACGCGGCCACC